>DIRT01000016.1 GCA_002427605.1 Bacteroidales bacterium UBA5429
GGGACATCAAAATAGGAAAGAATGTCCTGCCCCCCAATTTTTTTTAATTCAAAAATAATAAAATAGAAATAAGAAATAGAGACGAAAGTTGGGAGTGAATTCTAAATTTATTTATTCCGCCTTCCGCCTTCCGATTTCCGCCTTTTTTGATTCGTAATTCGTAATTCGTAATTCGTAATTTTTTTTGTATCTTTGCAGATAGAATTTTTAATTTTTACTCAATATTATTATGAAAGATTTAAAAAATTACATTGAAGAAAACAAAGATCGTTTTTTAGAAGAACTTTTTTCCTTGATTAGGATTCCCTCGGTTTCATCAAAAAGTGAACATAAAGAGGATATGGTACGTTGCGCAGAGCGTTGGGCAGAGCTGATTAAAGAGGCTGGTGCCGATTTTACAGAAATTCATCCTACAAAAGGAGCTCCGGTAGTGTATGGTGAAAAGATCATTGATCCTAAATTACCTACCGTATTGGTTTATGGGCACTATGATGTGATGCCTGCTGAACCATTTGAATTGTGGAACACAGAACCATTTGAGCCTGTTATTAAGGATGGAAAAATTTGGGCAAGAGGTGCTGATGATGATAAAGGACAATCTTTTATCCATGCAAAAGCATTTGAATATATGGTAAAAACTGACCAACTTCCTTGTAATGTAAAGTTTATGATTGAAGGGGAAGAGGAGATCGGTAGTGTTAACCTGTACAAATTTTTAGAAGACAATAAAGAAAAACTTAAAGCAGACATTATTTTGGTATCTGATACCAGTATGATTGCTCCCGATATTCCATCTATCGATATGGGATTGCGCGGTTTAACTTATCTTGATGTGAAAGTGGTGGGTCCTAACCGTGATCTTCACTCCGGTGTATTTGGTGGTGCAGTAGCCAATCCAATCAATGTATTGTGCGATATGATTGCTCAAATGACTGATGAGGATGGCAGAATCACTATTCCCGGAATGTACGACGATGTGTTGGTGATTTCTGACGAAGAGCGTGCTATGATGGCAAAAGCACCATTCGATTTGCAAGAGTATAAGGATATGATTGGAATTAAAGAGGTGAAAGGTGAAAAAGGATATACTACTATCGAAAGAACCACTATTCGTCCCTCTTTTGATGTTTGTGGAATTTGGGGAGGACATATCGGTGAAGGATCCAAAACTGTACTTCCATCAGAAGCGAATGCAAAAATTTCAATGCGTATTGTTCCTAACCAACAACATGAGAAGATTTCACAACTCTTTAAAGAGCACTTTGAGTCTATCGCTCCCGATTATGTTACGGTAACTGTCACTCCTCATCATGGTGGTCCTGCATACGTAACTCCAATTGATATTCCTGCATACAAAGCTGCAGAAAAGGCTGTTTTGACTACTTATGGTAAAGAGCCGGTTCCAACCCGTAGTGGTGGTTCTATTCCAATTATTGCCGGTTTTGAGCGTATTTTAGGAACTAAATCGATTCTTCTTGGCTTTGGTTTGGAAGAGGATGGTATTCACTCTCCTAATGAAAGCTTTCCACTAGAACAGTTTTTCAAAGGAATTGAAACCGTGCCCTATTTCTATAAATATTTTGCAGAAATGCACAAGAATGCATAAAAAAAAAGCTGCTCAATTGAGCAGCTTTTTTTATCTTTTATTTTTTATTAAGCATAAAGTTCAGTAAAGATATCTCTTAACTTTTTGCTTTCTCTGAGTAGCTGTAGTGTAATTTCAGCGTGTCCTTGAGTGTATCCGTTTCCAATGATCATGGTTACGTCACTACCAACACCTTCTGCTCCAAGAGCTGCTTTTGTAAAGCTGGTTGCCATAGAGAAGAAATAGATAATTCCGTCGTTTTTGGTACAGAGGATTGAAGTCATCTCGGTATCGGGAACGTTTACGTTATTGATAGTTATGTCAGCCATTTTACCGCCGGTAAGTTCAGATACTTTTTCGTACATGGCAATAGGATCGTTTGCATTACCTGCAAATACAACATCACAGAAGCCAAGGTCTTGCATACGTTTGGTTGATCTCTCGCTATGAGTCATACCGATAACTTTACCGGTAACCCCAACACGTTTTTTAGCTTCGTAGCAGCAAAGCATACCTGATTTTCCACCTGCACCAATTACAAAAACTGTGTCGCCAGGTCTGCAAAGTTTTGCAGTTTGTGCAGGAGCACCTGCAACGTCAAGAGCAGAGAGAGCTAGTTTTTCAGGCATATCTGTAGGAATCTTGGCATAGATACCGCTTTCGAAAAGAATAGCTTTTCCTTTGATGTCCACTTGGTCAACATCTTCGCGGATTTCAAGAATTTCGTCAATGCGGAGGGGAGTCAAAGAGAGTGATACGAGAGTAGCAATCTTGTCACCTACTTTGAGATCAGTTTTACCCACCAATGCATCACCGATTTTCTCAACTGTACCAAGAAGCATACCACCTGAACCGGTACGACGATTACGGTGTTTTCCTTGCAGTTCTACAGTGAGAAACATCTCCTTTTTCATCGCTTCCTTATCGTGGTTGCAGAATTTGGCAATATCGGTAAACGATGCTGAATCAATATTGAGTGTTTGAACATCGATTAAAATCTCGTTGTCATAAATTTCATCCATGTTGTTGTCAATTTTATTGGCAGGTTGTGGAAGAACCCCAACAGGATCGATTACGCGATGTGTTCCGTATTTATTTCCTTTTTTTTGCATATTGTTTAGAGTTTTTAAAATGGTTAATTATTTGATTAATGATCAGTTGTCTTTTCTTTATTCAGTTTCAAAACAATTGACAAAGATACATAAAAAAACGATTACTTCAAACCACTTCTTTTCAGAAGAGCATCAACCTGAGGTTCACGACCTCTGAAATCAATGTAAAGCTCCATGGCTTTCTTAGATCCTCCTCGTGATAAAATATTGTCTACAAAAGCATTAGCGATTTTTTTATTGTAAATCCCATTTTCTTCAAAGTAAGCGAATGCGTCTGCATCCAGAACTTCTGCCCATTTATAGCCATAATATCCGGCAGCATACCCACCTGCAAAAATATGACTAAAAGTGGTACTCATACAAGTTCCTTGAACTATTGGGAAAAGTTCTGTTTTAGAGTTGGACTCAACTTCCATATCAATAATATCACCAATCTGATTAGGATCTATGGTGTGCCACATCATATCTAAATAACCGAATGAGAGTTGACGGCAGAAAGAGTAGCCGGACAAATAGTTATTTACTTCTTTAATTTTTTGAACTAAATCTTGAGGAATTACTTTTTTGGTTTCGTAATGGAATGCAAATGTGTTTAAAAATTCAGAGTCAGTAGCCCAATTTTCAAAAATTTGAGATGGTAGCTCTACAAAGTCTCTGGGAACACTGGTTCCGGAGAGCGATTCATAGGTAACATTGGAGAAAAGACCATGTAAACCGTGTCCAAACTCATGTAAAAAGGTAGTTACTTCATCAAAAGTTAACAATGAAGGATTATCAGGTGTTGAAGGTGTAAAGTTCATTACCAGGGAAACCAAAGGTCGGATGTTGTTTCCTTTTTCATCTATTGATTGTTCTCTGAGTGAGGTCATCCAGGCACCACCTCGTTTAGAAGCTCTGGGATGAAAATCGAGATAAAGGATACCCAAGAAATCTTTCTCTCTATACACTTCATAGATAGTTACATCAGGATGATATTTTTCAATTTTTTTGTTCTCTTTGTATGTTAAACCATATAAAGTTTTGGTCAGATTAAAAACTCCATCAATAACATTCTCCAACTTGAAGTAAGGTTTTAACATTTCGTCAGTTAAATTGTATTTTTGATTTTTATATTTTTCTGCGTAGTACGAGAAGTCCCATCTTTGTAATTCTCCTTCTAATCCCATTGTTTCTGCAAATTGATTGAGTTCTTCCACCTCTTTTTGGGCAACAGGAAGAGATGCTTCCAGAAGCTGATCCAATAGGTTATATACATTTTTAGGATTTTCTGCCATTCGGTCTTGCAATACGTAATCAGCATAAGTCTTAAAGCCCATCAAATTGGCTAATTTTGAACGTAGGGAAACAATTTCACGAATGACATCTCTATTGTCATATTTACCTGAGAGTGCACGAGTGTAGTATGATATATAAAATTTTTGTCTTAATTCACGGTCATCGGCATATTTCATGATAGCACTATAGCTTGGAGCTGTGAGATCAAAAATATAACCTGTTTGCCCTTTTTCCTTAGCTTTGGCTTCAGCAATAGCTAAACTACTTTCAGGCATACCGGATAACTCCTTTTTATCAGTGAAAAGCATCTCAAATTCGTTGGTTGCTTCTAAAAGATTTTCTCCAAATTGAAGAGTCAGTTTTGAGAGTTGCAAAGAGATTTCATTATAGGTTTCTTTATCTTTTTCTGAAAGTAGAGCTCCACTATTTACAAAAGCCTTGTATGTTTTTTCAAGCAACATCTTGTCTTCATTTTTTGTCAGTTTGTCTTTTTCTTTGTAAACAGCCTGAACCCTGCTAAAGAGTGCTGCATTGTGATACAACTCGTTACTATACTCAGTTAGCATAGGACTTAATTCTTGAGCTAAACCTTGCATCTCAGTAGAAGTCATTGTAGATAAAAGGTTGTAAAAAACACTGGAGACACGGCTAAGAAGTTTTCCGGAGCGATCCAATGCAACAATAGTGTTTTCAAAAGTAGGTTTTGATTTTTGAGCTGCAATCTGGTATACTTCTTGACGCGCAGTTGCAATAGCATATTCAAATGCGGGTTTGTAGTGTTCCAGTTTAATTTTGCTAAAAGGAGGTGTTTCATAAGGGGTTTTCCATTCAGCAACTAATGGATTGTTTTTAACAAGATCTTTATTAATCGTAGATCCTGCATCATTTTTTTGAGCATTTGTTGTCATTATAATAAGACAAAAAAGGGTGAATAATAGATTTTTTTTCATCATAAGTTATCGATTTGAAATTAATAATACTACAACGTGAGCCGCTACTGCCAGTCCTTTCCCGATACTGTCCATTTTTTCATTTGTTTTAGCTTTGATAGAAACTAAATGGGGGGGGATCTGGGCTATTTGGGCTATATTATTCTTAATAAGTTCTTTATAGGGAGCTAATTTAGGTTCTTCAAGGATAATGGTAGCGTCAATATTGTTAATTTGCCACCCCTCTTGATGGATGAGTTGAACTACTTTTTGAGCTAATTCCTCACTGTTGACTTTATGCCACTTCTTTTCACTATCCGGGAAGTGGGTTCCAATATCCTCCAGAGCAGCTGCACCGAGTAACGCGTCACATAATGCATGGATGAGTACATCTCCATCTGAATGAGCAATACAACTCTTATCAAAGGGAATAGTGATCCCCCCTAATTTAAACGGAAATTGGTTGATTTTTTGATCAACCAATTGATGTAAGTCATACCCTAAGCCAACTCTGAAGCTTTTCATCCCATTTCATTTAAACTGCTATTGTTTAATTCCCTGTTGTTTGATTTCACTGGCGTAGAAGGAGTCGAAATGGAAAGCCAGGGTGAAGCGGAGTGTACTCTCAAGAGGGTTTCGTTGTGTGAATGAGAAAAGGTAAGAAACATCCAGGTTAAAGACATTATATTTTAACCCAATCCCAATCTCTGCAAATTTTCTGTTACCCTTGTTGATATTTTCAAAAAAAGCACCACCACGAAGCATAAACAGATCATTGTAAGCATACTCAACACCGGCAGCATAGATAATTTCTCTCATCTCTTCACGCCATCCGCCGGGAGCATCGTAAAAGGAACGTAACATACCCTGGAAAACCCCAATATTTTGTGGATCCATTCCAATTCCATAATATTGATAAGAACCATCCGGGTTTGTTAAGTATCTTCCTTCCTCATCTACCAATGCAACAGGAGGTGTTGGAACCAATAACTTGCTTGCTTCCCCGATAATACTGATTTTGTTATATTTGTCAATACCAAAAGTGTAGGATGCACCAACTTTTAAATTGGTTGAAAGGAATGTTCTATTGGTACTTCCATCGGTATAGGACATTTTGTTTCCAATATTAGCAATAACTAAACCGGCTCTTACAGTTTGATTTTCAAAATTTGTAGCTTTGAAATCCTGTTCGTAGAACAGACCCAAGTCAGCTGCTCCTGCTAACCCTGATTTCATATCCAAACCTTGAACCTCTACTCCTGATGCCAGGTTTGAAAAGATAAAACGAGGAGTTAGAGCCATAGAAAAATGATCAGTGAACTTTCTACTATATGAGAAGTCAAGAGCAAACTCATGAGGGTTTCTTTCACCTCCAATGGGCTCTCCAAAATAGTTGGTAAATTGAATTGATCCCATGGAAAAATAACGAAGTGAGAATGCAATAGCATCCATATCCGTTAATTTTACAAAAGCTGCCACATAAGCCAGGTCAATATCATTAACAATTTCTTTTAGCCATGGGCTGTATGAAAATGAAACTCCAAATAAACTTTTATTAAATACGTATTTTGCTGCATTATGGTGCTGAGAGTTGATGTCAGCAGAAGAAGCAACACCAAGATCCCCCATTCCGGAACCTCTTGAATCAGGAGAAATAAGCAAAGAGGGGACAGCAGTAGTAATAGGATTGAGATAAGGAGCAGTAGGATTGTCGAAATCAAAAGAAGATGATTGAGCGAATGTGTATGATAGGGTTACAATTAACAGTAATAGTGTTAAAAAACTTTTTTTATTCATATCATTTTACGGTGTTAGTTATTCAATTCAAAAAGAAACGACAAAGATACTTATTTATTTTATAATATGACTATTTTTTCAAATTTTTCTGCTTTTTCTCCTTTGCTGTTTTTTACGGACAGTTTATAGATGTATGTTCCCTTTGCTATTTTGTCTCCAAAATCATCAAGTCCGTTCCAATCCAGCTTTTCAGATCTGTTGCCGGGAAGGTATTGTGTGTCGGAAATAGTTTTGATTAATTTTCCTGAAATAGTAAAGATTTGTATCAGAATTTCAAAAGTTTCTCCGGCCTGGTTGTGTTCAAAAAAGAAAGAAGTGTGGGTAGTAAACGGATTAGGGTAATTCAATACATGATCCAACTGCAGTTTTTCATCCGAAACAACACTGAAATTGATACTGTTTTCTGAAACATTGTTAGCGATATCCCAGGCCCGTACTTTAATGGTATGATCTCCTACTGACAATCCTTCAAGGGGATACCTTATAATTCCGGAGTTGGAACTATCTTTTTCAGTCTGATAAAAATCATTAAGTACAATTTGTTGATCATTTTGCTGATCGATGATGGCTATTATATCATGTCCAATTCCATTCCCAGTTGTGTTAATCCCATTCTCATCTTTAAGTTTGACAATCAGTGTTGGGTTAGGATCACTAATTCCTCCACTAACAAACTTTTCGTCGTTAAGAAAGATTTGAATTTCAGGTCCATTTTCATCAATAATAGGATTGCTGCTAAATCCTCCAATGTAAAATTGGTCAGTATATCCCTTGGCATCACTTTGTGAGGTACGGGCATAGTAACTAATCTTTCCGGGACCGAATGCGTAATTGATATCTTTTGGGACTACAAAATTAAACTCAAAATATCCATTGATTACAGAAACATTACCTTTAAAAAGAATGCTATTTTGCAATTCAAATTCAAAGGGAGGATCTTCGGAAGCAGGATCGTTCAATAGCGTTACGGTATTGATTTTTTTATCATAAACAGATGGAAAAAGCGTTCCGTTAAATTGAGTTAAAGTGCTCCCATCATGATCTGTAATCCTTCCTTTTACAATCACTTTATCCAATGCTTTGATTGTATCCGTTGGTTGATGAGTTGCATCGATGATAATGGAGTCAGTTGCAATTTCATATTGAGGCAGAACCAGCTTCATGGTTGGGTCTCCCAGGAGTACATACATGTTCGTCCCATGTAATGCACCACCAACGCTATTTTTAGCTGCTATATTAAATTCCCCTATCGTAATGGGTTGGTTTGATGAATTGGTTAGTGAGTTATTAAACATTCTGGTACAAAAAGTGTAGTTGGCTCCCATATATGCTGCTCGTGTGGTTGTAAGCATGGCAGCTGCTCCGCCCTGGTCATTAATAAATATCAATTCTGAGGGGGAAATAGCTTTTTTGTCAATCCAGCCAAAGGAACAAGTCAGATTGATCATCAAAGGTTGGTTGTATTTGTTTTTCCATTTGGTGATATCTGAGAGTTCCAAAATTCTTGCTTTGGACCAACCATTTATTCCTCCGTGACCGGCATAAGTAAAGATCAAAGAGCCTCTGTTCATTCTACTGTTGATAGCCTTGGTAGATTCCGGATAGCGTTGTCCACCGGCATAAGATACCACTTGAGAAGCGTCATTATAAATTTTATCAATGTTAAAATGAGGATAATTCTGAGCTATTTTTTTTGCACCATCATCAGCGGTAATCATATGAAAATGATGGTCTCCATGGTCTCCAACAAAGGTGATCACATTTCTCCAGTCTCCCAGATTAGAGATGAGCGAAGGATTCTCCTGTGTCAGGTCAGTTGTAGTTGAGTAGTTAATTGATTTATCAACACATATTTTAGTTTGGTGAACTGTTGAGACAGGAAATCTACCAACTCCGATGTCAAGTAATCCCTCACAATATTCTCCTTCATTCTCATCCAACAGAGCATAATAATCGTCATTGGCAGCCAGTCCTCCGTCATTAAATGAGCCTTCAGACTGGTAGTTGGGTATAAAAAGCTCTGTTCCATCAATGATGCCACGGTAGTCGTAAGAGGGGCGACCAATCAAAAGTAAGTAGCTGGGATAAGCCTGGTTGGTTTTGAGATATACAGCTCTCATATAATTCCGAATTGCCGTTGGATCCAGTTTCCCGGAAGAGAATTCATTATAGACCTGTTCAGGAGTAACAATGACGCTGGTTAATCCATCATTTTCTTGTCTGAATTTTGCTAAACGTTCTGCTTCATTCTTAAAATTAGGATGAGAAATAATAATCAGGTCAACATCGGAACTCCCTATCAGATTTTGATTGGGAACCCTTCCAATGTTTTTTACTGTATAGTATTGATTACCGTTAAAGGCAATGAAATATTTGAGCTCCTCTGTATTAGAGTTAAATGAAAATTGGTTATTATTGAGTTCTCCCACTACTTTTTGAGGTTCATAGGGATTGGTAATATCCCAGACTTGAGTTGCGAGATTGCTATTACCTATCTGGAATCGGGTAATGTTTCCCTCTCCAATAGTGTTGACATTGCAAAATGGAACTTGCGAGGTGTACATATTTAATACTGCTCCCATTTGAATTTCAATATAATCAAGATAAGCTGCCGCTGAAGGGTAAGGTTTATTATAAGTGAGATCGATCCTCAATGGAGAGGTGATCTGGTTGATAGAGTAAGTTTGAGAATCATAAAAAGCATGAGTATTGGTATTTCGACTCAGAGGCATGGTAGCAAAATGAGCTCCATTTACCGTAATGGTAAAGGAGGAGGCCTGGGTATTGTTTGAAGCAGCTGCGATGGTAATTCGAGCCGGTTCTCCGTTGTGTGTCGGAGTCTGGAAAGTATAACGTTTCGTTAATTGTGCATCAAATGGTTCATCAACCCAAAATTTGCCGGATTCTGCAAAGTTGATTTTATCTTTTTCATAAAAATCGTAATAGGTGAAGTGATTGGTTGTGATATTGGGAGTTAAACTTGAATAATCTACTGATGTGATTCTCTTTTTTTCTCCAATGCCCGGATCAATGGTTATAAAATAGTAGGTTTTTTCACTGTAGATATTGAATTGGTGGTAAAATCTTTGGGAGAGAGGGGAGTATCGCCAGCCGTGCATACCGATGCCATAAAAGAGAAAATAGTCACCGGGACCAAAAGTTCCATCACCTCCATCATTAACAAAAATTGCATTTTCTACCAACTCCAGAAATTGATTTGCCCTGTTGGCTTCAGGAAGCATGTTGCCTCCATTTCCAAAAAGAGCAATTTGTGAAGAAGCGAAGGGAGCGTTACTGATTCCAAGAGTGACTAAATCATCATAAGTGACTTTATGTATACCGCTTTGATAGGTCTCAATTTTGTACCAGTTGCCCGTTGCAAGCACTGAATTTCCTCCCCCCTTATATTTTTTTTTCAAAAAAGGAAGAGAAGGAATCACCTCAATCTGAATAGAAGTGATTTTTTGAGGTGTATTAGATTGAAAAACAATGGGTACAAAGGAGAGAACGGCATAATCTTTATAACGGGTTGAAGCAGTACGGAGCTTGACATCCAATTCTTCCGGTCTGAAAAGATCAGGTATTAACGCTGCCTCTTCTTGGGTCAAAGGAGTCATCTCCATGTTTTTTATCCGATAATCCAGTTTTGAATAATTATTGTCCAACTCTATGGTTAAGTTGCAGGAAGGTAAAGTTGGAAATTGAGCAGATGGAACTGCTCCGTTAAAGTATAAAACTTCAATTATTTGATCGGGATTGATTTCAACATGGATAGGTTTAACCCATTCAATTTGAATGGTTTCTTCTCTGTTTTGTGACCACAATTGAGGCGAGAAAAAAAATAAAAGTAAAAAAAAGAGAGAAGGTACCCAAGAATTGTGTTTCATATTTCGTTATGATTTATGATGAAGGTTTTAAAATAACACTCATTAGAACGTTCAAAATTATAAAAAATTATCAAATATTGACTATTTTAATAGTATAAATTCAAAAAAAATGATTACTTTTGCCTCGCAAAATATATTATACAAAATGTCAAAACTGTTTTCAAAGCTGATCACTGCAGTATTATTACTCGCCAGTGTGGGATTACAAGCGCAGGACGCTCATTTTTCCCAATTCTATGCAAACCCACTTTATCTCAATCCGGCGATGGCAGGAACCAATATATGTCCCCGTCTTGCTGTAAGTTTTAGAGATCAATGGCCAAGTATGAAAGGGGAATATGTTTCCTATACCTTCTCTTATGACCAGCACTTTGATAAGTTGAATGGGGGAATTGGGGTATTGTTGTTTGGTGATCAGGCAGGACAGGGAACAATGAATACATATAATGCCAACTTAATGTATTCATTTAAGTTGAAAGTGACTAAAAAGTTTAATATGCGTTTTGCACTCTCTGCTGGATACTATCAAACTTCACTGGATTGGAATAAACTTACTTTTGGTGATATGATTGACCCAAAGTATGGCTTTGTTTATCCTACTTCAGAAGTTCCACCAAAAGATTTGGGTAGAGGACAGTTTGACTTTGCAGCAGGTATGATTGGATATTTAGAGAATTTTTATTTTGGGTTTGCAGCTCATCATATTGTTCCTATGTATGTAGGGTTTATATCTGAAACTTATAAAGTGCCGATTAAAATGACAGCACACATCGGAGGTTATTTTGATTTGGTTAGACGAAGCAATAAAGAGTTGACTTTTGGAGATATCTCTATCAGTCCAAACTTTATTTATCAACAAATGAGTACATTCCACTATTTTAATGAGGGGTTCTATCTTAACTTTTATCCCTTTACTGTAGGTTTATGGCTAAGACATAGTCTGAAAAGAGTGGATGAAGATAGCTCGACAGGGATAGATGCGGTGATTTTTTCCACAGGATTACAGCATGAACAGTTTAGAATTGGCTACTCTTATGATATTACAGCTTCAAGAATGTCTGGACATACCGGAGGAGCTCATGAAATATCATTGCAATTATTACTCAATTGTCCGGAAAAGAAAAAACAAGTTAGAGAGTTACGCTGTCCTCACTACTAGAAATCAGTTAAATATAATATAGTTTAAAAAGAAACGTTGTAAATAAAAGAAAAACAGATTAAAAGACATGAATAAGTTCACAAAGATTTTTGGTATCCTCTTATTAATCGGATTGCTTTTTGCCTCTTGTAAAGAGAAGTCAAGAACTACAGGATGGACCTATAATGATCCTAAAAATGGAGGGTTTGAAGTGTATCCATTTCAAGAACAAGCTACCGGTCCGGGGTTGGTACTCATCGAAGGGGGTACATTCCTTATGGGTAGAGTAGAACAAGATGTAATGTATGATTGGGATAATATTCCCCGAAGAGTGACTGTTTCCTCTTTTTACATGGATGAGTGTGAAGTTAGTAATTTGGATTATTTGGAGTACCTAGATTGGCTGGATAGAGTTTTTACTCCTGCTGATTTGAAAGTAGTGTACGACAATGCACATCCGGATGAGAATGTATGGAGAGATAGGTTGAAATATGCTGAAAATGAAGTTGAATATTATTTCAGACATCCTGCATACAGAAATTATCCCGTTGTGGGAGTAAGCTGGTTGCAAGCTGCAAACTATGCTGCATGGAGAACAGACCGTGTAAATGAGCAAATTTTGGTTGATATGGGCTTCATTTACCATAATACAACTCCTTCTCCGGAAGGATACTTCAATACCGATGCGTATTTGACTTATGGAGACTACGCTTATGAAGCCAATGCAGATAAAAGATTACAATATATTACTACTCGCGAATATAGAAACGTGAAAATGGAAGATGGTATATTATTACCAAAATATCGTCTCCCCACCGAAGCTGAATGGGAATATGCTGCACTCGGACTAATAGGAAATACCTTGAATGAACGTGTTCTTGAAAGAAGAATTTATCCTTGGAATGGATCGTACGTTCGTACAGAAGAGAAAAAATATATGGGAGATATGGTGGCGAACCTAAGAAGAGGTAGAGGTGACTATATGGGAGTAGCAGGCCGTTTAAATGATGATGCCGGAACAACTGCACCAGTGAAATCATATTGGCCTAATGACTATGGTCTTTATAATATGGGAGGTAATGTTGCAGAGTGGGTTCTCGATGTTTACAGACCAGCAACTTTTGAAGATGCAGCTGACTTTAATCCATTCAGAGGAAACTATTATGAAACCAAAAAAATGTTGGAAGATGGCGAAATTGAAGAAAGAGATAGCGTAGGTAGAGTGCCTATGGTTCCTGTTTCTGATTTTAAAAATGATAGAAGAAGAAACTATAGAGCTGCCGATAATAGAAACTATCTGGATGGGGATTGGGCTACCGTTCTTGAGTCTGAAAGATGGCACGGTGATTCCACAAGATATAGTACTGATGAGATGTATCGTAAAAAACCGAAAGATTATCAATACTCTTTAGTAAGCGATAATGCCCGTGTATATAAAGGTGGATCCTGGAAAGATATTCAATATTGGGGATCACCCGCTCACAGAAGATATCTGGATGAAGATGAAGCAACTGACTATATTGGCTTCCGTTGTGCTATGGCACGCTTAGGTCCTCCAACATCTTCTAAAAAAAGATAGTAGAAAATAGAAATAGAATAAAACGGCTAAAAAAGCCGTTTTTTATTTATGTTATTAAAAAAGAGATGGTATGTTAGAGCAGATTTATAAACTTTTTTTGCAAATACCAAAGATCACTACTGATACGAGAACGCCTTTAGAATCCTCTATCTTTTTTTGTCTGAAAGGAGAAAATTTTGATGCCAATGAGATGGTGGAGATAGCCTTGGAAAAGGGCGCTGAATATGTTGTGACGCAAAATGAGAAATTTGTTGATCATGAACGATGTTTTGTGGTTGATGATCCATTGCAAACACTGCAAGATTTAGCCTTAAAGTACAGGAATTCATTGACTATTCCGGTCATAGGAGTAACCGGTACCAACGGTAAAACAACAACCAAAGAGTTGATGGCTGCTGTTTTATCTAAAAAGTATCAGGTTAAGGCAACGGAAGGGAATTTGAATAATCATATCGGTGTTCCCCTCACATTGCTTTCCATCAACTCATCTCATGAAATGGCCATTGTAGAAATGGGTGCCAATCACCCTAATGAGATTGCGATGTTGTGTCAAATGGCACGTCCTACTCACGCTTTGGTGACCAATGTCGGATCTGCTCACCTGGAAGGGTTTAAAACGTTTGAAAATATTGTGACTACTAAAATGGCACTCTATGATTTTGTTATTCAGCATGGTGGAACCCTTTTTGTCAATGCACAAGATCAGTTGCTGCAAGATGAGGTTGCTAAACGTTTGAGAGCAAACAGGATGATCCAACCTGTGGAAAAGGTGAATTACAACACAGATGAAGATATTTCGTTCAGGCTTACTCCCTATCTGCAATTGAATTTGTTGGGACAGCAGGTGCAAACTCAGTTGACCGGACAATATAATCTGCCCAATATTGCTGCTGCTATTGCTGTGGGAAGCTATTTTAAAGTTCCCGATTCAGACATGATTCAGGCAATTCAAGAATATACGCCTCGCAACGCGCGTTCTCAAATCAAAAAGATTGGAACTAACCTCGTTATTGCCGATTATTATAACGCTAATCCGACCAGTATTCAGGCTGCATTGGCAAATCTGGATCTGATTGAATATGACTCTAAAGTCGCTATTATTGGGGATATGTTCGAGTTAGGGGTGCACAGTCAGGAGGAACATAATCATGTTATAGAATTAGTGGATCGCTACAAGATCAAGGCTTTCTTTATCGGCGCCAACTTCTATGAACTCAAAAATTCCCGGCATCATTTTTTCAGGGAGTTGTCTGAGTTAAATCTCTATTTGAAAAAGAATCCTATTGAAGATTCTCTGCTTTTAATCAAAGGTTCGCGAGGTATTCAATTAGAGAATCTTATTTTGGAATAAAAAATAGAGAGATTTCGGATTTCATTGATCACACTTGTCCTAAATGGTATAATTTCTCGAGTGGGGAAATGGAATAACCTAAAAGGGGAATACGTCCTGCCCCCCAATTTTTTTTATTTCCAAAAAAGAAAAAAGAAATTAGAAATACGAAAAAAAATATAAATACCTGATAGTTAAATAATTCTAAATTTAGCCATTTCGACTTTCGCCTTTTTCTCATTCCGCCTTCCGCCTTCAAACTTCCGCCTTCTTATTCGGGTTTATGGCTGATATAAACTTCCAGTAGCTCACTTTTTCCATTAGGCACTATGTCTACATCGGTAATAACGGCAGGTATAAGAATCGATTCTCCGGCAGTAATGAACTCATGATCCTGTTCCGTGAAAAAGTGAACCTCACCTTCTGTACACATGTAAACTACAAATGAGTCAATTTGAATATACGATTTGTGTATCGGGCTATCAAGCAACAGCTTGCTGATATTGAAAAATTCAGATTTAACAATGGGGACTGAGCTGTTAGGTTCATCTTTAAAATCCATTTTATAACCTCTTCCCTGCTTATAGTTTATTGCCTCAAGTGCTTCCTCAATGTGCAGTTCACGCTCCAGTCCATTTTCATCTTTTCTGTTCCAATCAAATATGCGATAAGTGATATCGGATGCTTCCTGGATTTCAGCTAAAAGTATTCCTTCTCCAATCGCATGTACAGTGCCGGCAGGAATAAAGAAAGCATCACCCTTTTTTACAGGGTGGAATTGAATCATTTCTTCCAGATTTCCTTGCTTTAGTGCATTTAAAAATTCCTCTTGTGATGTGTCTTTTTTAAATCCAATGTATAAACCGGCATTAGGTTTGGCATCAATAATGTACCAAAGTTCAGTTTTTCCCAGTTGTTGATATCTTTGATAAGCCAACTCACTATTGGGGTGAACTTGTAAGGATAATTTATCACTGGCATCAATAAATTTAAAAAGAAGTGGAAAAGCCAGACCGAAACGATTGTAAATATGATCGCCCACCAAGTCACCCATATAGAGTTCGATAATATCTACAAGACTATTTTCCTCCAAAAATCCATTCTCAATAATTGAAATATCATCTTCAATGTCAGAAATTTGCCAACTTTCTCCATATTTTTTATTTGGATCAAGCTTTTGTTTGAAAAAAGATGCGAACTTCTTTCCGCCCCATATTTTCTCTTTGAAAGCGGGCTTAAATTTAAGAGGATATAAGGAACTGGTTTCCATGGATCAGAATCGATGTTTTTAATTAATATAAAATTGTTTATTTGAATATTTTCTGGGTTTCATTTTTTTGTCAGGATTTCTACCCTTAACCCTGGAGATATATCGCCATTCTCCCTTCGATTCGATAAATCCTTGGTTTAGACTAGACTCAGGGACTAAAAATTCATTCATCGAGGGCATGTTTTCGTCGATGGGGATCAAGTCTTCAAAAATAATCATGGGGGCAGACTTAACCTCATAGATCATTTTCTTTGTTCTGGGATCTCTCTTGCCGGTACTCACTTCATAAGTATGTGTCTCGTACTTTAAGGAGAGTGAGGCATCTTTTGAATATCTGAAAATCAAACGTGAAACTTTGGATCGGTAATCTTTAAATATTTTTGCACCAAAAATAACAGGAGATCGAGAATCAGGATCAAACTGAAGTACCTCAATCACTTTTTCATTGGTAAACAGGTCATTTCCATTCCAGCCCAGTAAAGTATAATATGTTTTCTTTTTATGTACAAGGGGAATAATCTGATAGTACACAGCTCCATACCACTGATTGAGGTCACCAATTTCATATTCCGGATAGGAAAGTGTGTTTTTTCTATCATAAAGTGGATAGATTACATATTTTTTTCTTCCGGCATTGTAAAATTGTAAAAATCCAAAGTTTTCGTAACTAAAATCATCTTTAATGATGTACCAGGTATAAATTTTTAATAAATTGTCCGGAGATTCTACTACAGAAAACAGATTATTCTCTTTCCATTGATATTGAAACGATCCTTCGAGCCACAGGAAATCCTCAAGCAATGTCATAAATTCTTCATTGAGTGCCATTCTCACCTCTTCACTTGGTGAACTCATCACATCAGCTCTTAGTGTGAGTAGCGTATCTTCCCAATAAGCAAAATCCTCATCAATTTGTGGATAGACAAAAAGAGAGGATAGGAGAGTGGTCAATAAAAAAACAAAATGTTTCATTTAAAATTAAAACGCATTCATGATCGCTTTTAGTATTGCGTTTTTAATTCAGGTTGAGTTCGTTAACCCATTTAGAAATCATTTCTTCTTGTTTTGTTTGAGTAGAAAGCTCTTCACTTAAAATTTTCTCTGCCACATCAATGGAAAGGAGAGCAATTTCATTTTTAATATCAGTCAGGGCTTTCATTTTTTCATTTTGGATAGCAATCTTGGTTTCAGCCATTCTGGCATCATGCTCTTTATCCCTTAAAATACGAGCTTCTTCATTCATTTTTTCAACCATTTTACGAGCATCGGCAAGAATTTTATCTCTTTCTTCTTTGGCTTCTTGTAAAAGTTGGTGATGTTCAGCCTTAAGGTTTTTCATTTCCTTTTTAACCGTATCAGCGGCATCCAATTGTTCCTGAATATATTCTTCTCTTTGGGATATAGCTTTGGTAATAATCGGCCAGGCAAATTTTGCTAATATAAAAAACAAAATTCCAAACCCAATGAGCATCCAAAAGATTAATCCAAAATCGGGAGTAATTAAATTCATAATAGATCTATTTTCTAATTTTGATTATTTACAAAAAGAAAGAGGATACCACCCATCGTGGTGATCCTCTTTTTAATTTTTTGTTATGCAATTGCAATAAGCAAACACACAACGATTGCGAATAGAGAAACCCCCTCAACAAAAGCGGCAGTCAAAATCATATTGGTTCTGATATCACCAGAAACCTCAGGTTGACGAGCTGCAGATTCGTTGGCACTTTTACCAATCATACCAATACCGTAAGCAGCAGCTAAAGCAGTAATACCAGCACCGATAGCAGCACCGGCTTTTGAGATTGCTACACCAAGATTCGCGTCTAATAATGTTAATAGTTCCATAAAAATAGTTTTTTAAATGAATATAAAGGGTTATTTTAATTACATTAAGTTATTTATTTTCTTCAACAATTTGATTTTGAGCAGTTTCTGCAATAGCAACAGGCTCTGTTTCATGCTCACTATGATCTTCAACAGCTGTTCCGATATACATAGAGGTTAAGAGTGCAAAAATATAGGCTTGTACGAAAGCAACGATGAGTTCCAGCATACTCATGAAAAGATAGAAAATCATAGATAGAATAGAAATACCGTAGCCGGCAACAGGGTTCATTGCTCCAAAAATAAAAATAAGGCTGAGGAATCCCATAATAATGATGTGTCCGGCGGTGATATTGGCAAACAAACGTATCATTAACACAAACGGTTTTGTGAAAACACCCATAAATTCAACGATGGGCATCAAAGGAATAGGAAACTTGAGCCACCATGGAACCCCGGGAGTATTAAAAATATGTTTCCAATAGTTTTTATTTCCGGAAAAGGAGGTAATGAGCAAAGTTAATAATGCCAAAATAGCTGTTACAGCAATATTTCCTGTAACGTTAGCTCCACCCGGGAAAATAGGAATGAGTCCCAATAGGTTATTGAAAAGAATAAAGAAGAAAAGGGTTAGAATATAGGGTAAGTATTTTTTGTAATGTTTTTCTCCTATACTGGGAATAACCATATTGTCCCTTACAAACACAATAAGCACTTCCATTAAAGATTGTAATCCTTTAGGTGGCATAAGAGGTCTCTTTTTATAGCTTTTAGCTACAGAAAGAAAAATGGCTATCAAAATTACAACAGAGATCAACAGCGCACACACATTTTTTGTAATAGAGATATCCGTAAAGTCTCTACTAAACTGATAGACTGCATCTTTTTCCAGTGGTCCGGTATAAGGTTCACTGAGTTTTACAATCTTCCCGGAGGTTTCTTTGGTAAAACCTAATGCATATCCTTTATAGGCATTATGCCCATGATGAAATTTAGCAGAGGAGAAACAAACCAGCTTCCCTTGATCCCATAAAATGATGGGAAGGGGAATGGAAATATGTTTTTTATTAATGGTGGTTATATGCCATCCGTAACAATCCATTACGTGTTCCAAGATGAATTCACCAGGTACAAACTCCTCAGTTTGATCACTTTTTTCCTCTGTTGCTTTAGCTTCAATTGGAGTTAAAGCAAAAAATATTGAAAAAACAATAATAGCAAGCCGAGCTAACTTTTTATTATAATGCATTGATTTATAATTTATTGTAATATATCTTAGATTTTGCTTCTATTTTTTAATTTCAAACCGCTAAGATATACTTTTTTTTTTACTTTTTGGTCTGATTTGCCACTTCTTCCATTAATTTTCGAAGAGTTTCTTCATCAGCTAAAAAATAATCTTTAACTAAATTCATATTTTCATCAAATTCAAAAACATAAGGAATTCCTGTAGGGATATTCAATGCAATGATATCGGTGTCGGAAATATTTTTAATATGCTTGATGATTCCTCTTAAGCTGTTTCCATGCGCAGCAACAAGAACCTCTTTGTGTTCTATCAATTTTGCCTTAATATTACTTTCCCAGTAAGGTACAATTCTTGCCACAGTGTCAATCAACGCTTCTGTTCCGGGATGTCCTAACTCATCAGTTACGTCATCATATCTGGGATCATTAAGTGGGTGTTTGGGATCACTCTCTTCTAATGCCGGAGGTCTTACGTCGTAGCTGCGTCTCCATAATTGAACTTGTTCAGCCCCATATTTTTCCACCATTTCAACCTTATCTAATCCCTGTAAAATACCATAATGTTTTTCATTCAAACGCCATGTTTTTTCAACAGGTATCCACATTAATTCCATCTCTTCAAGAACATAGTTTAAGGTTTTAATAGCTCTTTTAAGGTAAGAAGTATAGGCATATCTGAAGTTAAATCCTTCTTTTTTAAGTCTTTGTCCCGCTTCAATTCCTTCTCTTACACCGCGTTCAGATAGATCTACATCTGTCCAGCCTGTAAAAAGGTTTTGAAGGTTCCAAGTGCTTTGTCCGTGTCGAATTAATACTAATTTGTACATTGTAGTTAATTTTATAAGGGTTAAAAAAAAATTTAAAGTCGATTATTTTTGTCAGGAAATATCACGATGGGTTTATGTTCTTTGGCTTTTTCAGCTTCAATAGAACAATATGAAATGACCAGTACAACATCACCGGGAACTACCAATCTGGCAGCAGGTCCATTCAGACAGAGTACACCAGACCCTCTTTCGCCTTTGATAACATAGGTCTCAAAACGTTCTCCATTGTTGATATTTACAACTTGAACTTTCTCGTACTCAGCGAGGTGAGCGGCATCCATCAGGTCTTCATCTATTGTTATGCTTCCAACATAATAGAGGTTGGCTTCCGTTACAATAGCTTGATGTATTTTTGATTTTAATATTTGAATATACATGATGCAATAAATATGTTATTGGTACCTAATATTGTCGATCAGTCTGACACCTCCTACATAAAAGGCGATACATCCAATAATTCCCTGATCAGGAAGGATAGATTCGACAGGTTGTAGGGAGATCTCATCGACAATTTGAAAGTACTCTACTTTTATTTGATCAATTTTCTCTATCTCAGTCATAACGTAATCAACAATGAGTTTAGTCTCAGTAGTTTCTAAGCGAGTAGAATTGACCAAAATAGGATATACTTTGGCTGCAATCTCTTTCTGATCATTTTGTAATCTTTGATTGCGTGAGCTCATTGCTAATCCATTACTTTCTCTAACTGTAGGACAAGCAACAATCGTGGTATCGATTTGGCATTGCTCTACCAGTTTTTTTACAATAGCAAGTTGTTGAAAATCCTTTTCTCCAAAATAAGCCTTATCCGGTTGCACTAAATCCAACAACTTTTTTACAACAATAGCTACCCCATTAAAATGTCCCGGTCGTTGTACTCCCTCCATAACATTCTCCAGATCTCCAAAATAATAAGATTCTGTGGGTTGGGTCGGGTAGATCTCTTCAGCTGTCGGAACGAACAGAATATCGGTTATATCTTTGATTTTTTCGATATCCTGCTCCAGTGTCCGTGGATAAGTTTTTAAATCTTCAGGATTATTAAATTGTATTGGGTTTACAAAAATTGAAACCACTACAACTTGACACTCCTCCCGGGCTTTGTCAATTAACGATAAATGTCCGGCGTGGAGCGCTCCCATAGTCGGAACGAAGCCAACAGAAAAATTTTGACTTTTTAATGAGATCATTTTTTCTGTTAGCTCGTTAACTTTGCTATATATAACCATATCAATGTTGTATCAATACAGTGAATTTATTATTTGTTGATGTTATCACCAACCTATTCAAAAAGGCAGTAAAACAACTATTCTGCAGCTGTTTCTGCTCCTTCTGCTGCTCCTTCAGTTCCTTCTCCTTCAGCTCCTTCTTCTTCCTCATCAGTAACTGCAGTTCTTGTAGTAGCAACTGAAGCGATGATTTGAGATTTTCTATCAGTAATAGCTAAGTTTTCAAGTGTAATGTCTGATACTTTAATACTATCTCCAATGTTTAGTTTTGAAACATCCACTTCAATTACTTCAGGAATATGATTGAGTAAACCTTTTACATTAATTTTACGTACTTTTAGACTTAGTCTACCTCCTTTTAAAACACCTGGAGATGTTCCAACTGTACGTACCGGAATACCAATATTAACTTCACTGCTATCTGAAACTTCCAAAAAGTCCACATGTAAAAGTTTATCACTAACTGGATGCCATTGTGAATCTTGTACAATAGCATTATATTTCTTGCCGTCTAGATCGATAACTGCATATTTAACTTCAGGAGTATAAAACAAGGGTTGAAACTGTTTTTCCTCAACCACAAAAGTGTATTGTTGAGCTCCTCCGTACATAACACAAGGGATAAACCCTTTTCTTCTTTGTGCTTTTGCATCTTTTTTCCCTACGTTCTCCCTTAGAGAACCGCTAATAGATACTGATTTCATTTTGTTAATTTTATTATTTATTAAGTTTTTTTAATTCGGGTGCAAAATTACATAAAAAAGTGATACAAAATTTACTCTTTTTTTTTCATAAGATCAGATTAAATATTTGTAACTCAAATTGATTCTGACATTCTCTTGTTTATCATCGATTTTTATGTTTGTTGAATAAAAAATGGAAAATTATATTTTTTTACCCCGATTAACTTCTTTTTATGCCAAATAGATGAGATTATTTCTCTTTTTTTCACAATAAGATTTTTTTCTCATTGAATGATATCAAAAAAAGTGGTATTTTTGCGCCCTCAAAAATGAAATTTTATAAATATATTAAAATATGGCAGCAATAGGCTCAATACGTAAACATGGAGTTCTCTTAATTATCATTGTAGGTATCGCATTACTTGCATTTTTATTAGGGGATTTTGATAAATTTACATACATTTTTTCAAATAAAAATGTAATGGTTAAGGTTGAGGGAAAACAGCTCAATGAAAGATATGACCAGGAATTTAATCAGAATTTACTACTTTTAAAAGTTTTTAACAATAAACAAACATTGAGTGAACTTGAAACTTACCAAATGCATGAGTTCACAATGGAACAAATTTTGGAAGAGGAAGTTTTGAATAATCAACTCAAAGGATTGGGTATCGTTTTTTCAGATGAGATGATTATGGAAATTTCTGAAGAGATGTTGGCTAGTTTAACAACTCAAAACCCTAATCAATACTTAGTGAAATTAGTTGAATATTTAGCTCCCAATGGAGATTATCAACAAGCTATCTCTCTCATTACCAATATTGAGGATTATAAAAATGATGAACGTGCCAGAGATATATACTTGGTTTATAAAGCAATTCAACGGATGAACATCATGGATGTAAAAAGAAAAATATTTTTCTCTTTAACCCAAAATGGAGTTCAGCTTTCAGATCAGTTGGCAAAGCAAGTTGGAGAAAATAACCAAACTGCTATAACTCAGTTTATCGCATTGAATCCCAATACTCCTGTTTTTAACGATGTTAAACCATCAGTATCGAAGAAAGAGATGAAAGATTTCTACTCTAAAAACAAAAATCGCTATAAGAGAACTGCTAATACAAGAGATATTGACTTGGCTATTTTCCAAGTTGCACCTTCTGCTGATGATTTAAGAACAATTGAGGATAGTGTTAGAGCAAAATATAACCGCTTTGTTGAAGCCTCATCCATTGTTCAATTTAATATTGATGAGATGGAGGGTACAATGGATAGCACCTATTATAAGAGATCTGATATTACCCTTGATACATTAGCTTCACTTATTTTTGACAGACCGGTTGGTGCACCCATTGAACCATACAACTACAATGATATGGTATGGTACTTTGGAAAACCTTATGGTGTTGCCAAAAGAGCAGACTCAGTTCAAGTAGCATTTTTAGTTATTGATTATCAGTCAGATAATAATCCAACTTCTACCAGAACAAAAGAAAGTGCAACAGCATTAAAAGATAGCTTGGAGAATCTTTTAAAAACAAAACAAGCCAATATCTTTGAATTAACACCCTCTTATCTTGGAGGTAGAGCAGCTACCGATACAACAATGTGGGTTCCTGAACGTGGTACTATTCCTGATTTGTACAATCATTTGTTAGAAACACCTGTTGGAGATTTCTATACTCAAGAGAATCCTAATGCTTTTGTTATCTTCGGTATTATAGCTAAAACAGAACCTATTGAAAAACGTCAGTTTGTGTTGTATTATGAAGAGATCAGACCTTCAGATCTTACAATCAGTAATATCAGAAAGAGTGCAACGGATCTTCGTCATGCTGCTACCAGTGCAGACCAGTTCGTTGAAGAGGCTAATAAGCGAGGAATTCAATTGGTACAAGGTGTTGATATTCCTTCCATGGGAAGCCAAATTCTTCAGGTTCAAAATGTTAGAGAAGCTATTGGTTGGGCATTTTCACCAGAAACTAAAGTTGATGAAATCTCTGAAATCTTTAACTTTGAAAATCAGATGTTCTATGTTGCTGCTTTGAGATCTATTCATAAAAAAGGAGTGCCTAAATTTAGTGAAGTTAAGGGTGAAATAGAACAAGAATTGCTGGCAGAAAAGAAAAAAGAAATGATCCAAACTCAAGTACAAGATGAGTTGTCAAAAGGAGCTACTTTGGCACAAATAGCTGAAAAATATAAAACTCCTGTTGTTGATAGCGCTGCACTTACTTTTACAGGAGAAGCATATCAAAACAGACAAGTTGAAAGTAGCGCTCTTGGAAAAATATTTAGTTTGCCAACAAATACGCCATCTGTGGTTACAGGTACCAATTTCTTGTATGTTATCTCTGTAAACTCATATGGAGATGCACCACAGCTCTCTCAAAATTACCAAATAGAAAAAATGGCTTTGAGTAACATGTTATTTGGAATGAGCAGAGCGGGTAGAGCTCGTACAGAAGAGGTTAAAATGAAATATTTTAAAGATCAATTGGATGTGGTAGATCAAAGATATTTGTTCTACTCAAGATAATATCAAAAATATTTAGTTTTTTTAACAGCATAGATTAAACTCTGCAAAAAGATTTTAGTCTATGCTGTTGTTGTATTCTGTACTTAAGTATTATGTAATTATGAAATATAATCAGTTACTTTCCACATTTTTATTGTTATTATTATCAATTGGATTTTTAAAATCTCAACCTGCAAGACCGGCTACTTCTCCGCCTTCTGATTATGGACCATTGGGAACTATAACAGGTACAATTCAGGATAATTATAAAATGCCACTTCCTTATTCTACAGTCTATGTCCTCAAACCTACCGACTCAACTGTTGTAACAGGAGGTTATGCTAATGATAAAGGTTTTATTTTGATTAAAGATGTACCTTTCGGAACATATATTTTGGAGATTTATGCAATGGGTTTTCGTAAGCATTACTCCGCTCCTTTTACTTTATCTCAAAAAAATAGTGTGTATAATTTTAAAAAATACACGATGACTGAAAGGGCAACACAAATGGGAGAAGTTGAAGTGACTGCTCAAAGAGAGATGTTGCAACAAAATCTGGACAAAACAGTGTATAACGTTGAGAATAACGTGATTGCAGATGGTGCGACAGCAGTGGAGGTTTTAGCTGAAATCCCATCAGTAGATGTGGACTTAGAGGGTAATGTAAGCCTGAGAGGGAGTGAGAATGTACGAATATTGGTAGATGGTCGTCTTTCAAACTTGACTTTAGACCAGATTCCCGCATCTCAAATTCAAAGTATTGAGGTGATTACCAATCCTTCAGCACGATTTGAACCGGATGGAATGAGTGGAATATTGAATGTGATTCTCAAAAAGAATCGTGAGCAGGGTTTCAATGGTATGGTTTCCGTGGGAAGTGCTCTCAATCTGTTTCAGAATGAGGTACTTATAGAAAATGCCAATACCAATTTAAACCTCAATTACCACGTTGGTAAAATTAACTTCTTCTTCAACTATAGCTTCGGGCGTTATGGTTGGCATAGAGCAAGTCAAATGGATAAAACAACCTGGTTTGGTACCGATTCAACCTTTATGTATAATGAGGATCGGTTCGATATGCTCAACTCCAGACATAACCTCAAGACTGCATTGGACTATAAAATCAATTCTCAAAATATGCTTTCATTTGGTTTTGGAGCTTTCCAACATCAATCCGGAAGTACTAATACTAATCGTTATGAAAATAGCGATTTGATCTCGGGTGAACTATTTCCTATTAATGAGTATGTTCAAAATGGTGAAGGAAAGAGAAAAGGGAGAAATTTTGAAAGCAATATCAGCTATAAATTTACTTCAGAAAAGAAAAAAGGAAGAGAGTTTTTTGCTGATCTTTTCTATACCCAAATGGGTGGAAGTAACTACAATGATTTCTTGCAGCACTATTTGTTTCCTACTGAAAAATTAGATTATTATCAATTGACACGTACCTTAAATAACAATAGGACCGGAACGGCTCAGTTCGATTTTATTACTCCGATTGGGAATGGGGGTAGACTGGAAACCGGGTATAAGTTTTCATACCGCTCTTTGCAACAAGATTATAGTTTGTTTTATGGAACTAACGCATCAGATACTATTGAAGATATGCTGCAAAGAAATGATTTTGAGTATAGAGAATACATTCAAGCCGGCTATTTGATCTATTCCAATTCCATTGCTGAGAAGTTTAAATATCAATTGGGATTGCGTGCAGAATACGCAGACACCTATTCGGATTTAAAATCTACTGATACAGTTTATCGTAAACCTTACTTTAATTTATTCCCTACGATACACTTGAAATATGAGTTTAGTCGTGCAAATCAGATTCAGTTGAGCTATTCTCGAAGAGTGACCCGTCCCGGTTTTTGGCATCTGAATCCTTTTGTTGATGTTTCTGACAAGCAAAATATCAGAAAAGGAAATCCTAACCTGGGACCTGAATTTGCCGATAATATCGAATTGGGTTACACTACCATAATTAAAAATGCCTCTTTGACTTTCACCGCTTTTTACCGTATAAGAACCGACTTGATCACTCGATATACTGAAAGCTTACAAGCAGCCATTGAGGATGGATTTATTATTTACGACTTAATGGACGGAAACCATTTCACTACTCCGGTGATTGCAGGGTATGATTCATTGGAATTTTTCCCATATACTTTGACATCGACACAAAATATCAACAGTAGTGAAAATATCGGATTGGAGTTGGTTTACACTCAAAAATTGTTTGATTTCTGGAGATTTAATTTGTCGACCAATTTCTACAGAGTGATTATTAAGAGTGAAGATTTGATTGACCCTAACCTTTCTAACGACTGGGCTTATGGAATCAGATTGAATCAGACCATTAAACTGCCTAAAGATTGGGATGTTCAGCTTAATTTTAGATTTCGATCCAAGTCTATTACAACGGGAAGTATGGGATTTCATGGTGGCGTCGGACAAGGAAGAAGAAGTGCATCCTATCACCTTAATTTAGGCGTTAAGAAGGGGTTCCTGGATAACAATCTGACTGTCAGCTTAAATATCCGCGACTTAATCTACAATCCCAAAACCTATATTCACACCTTTGCTTACAAAGAGTTTAGCGGTTATGACGCCAATTCAGTTCGCTGGAGAAGCAGTTTCCAGGTTAACCTGACCGTTTCCTACAAGTTCAACAACTACAAAGAAAGAAGAGAACGAGGACGCGACGTGGATTCCATTGAACAACCGATGATGGACTAGAGTGAAGTAAGAAGTAAGAAGTAAGAAGTAAGTGTCTCGTCCTGAAATAAGTTGACACATTTCTAATTTCTTCTTTCTTATTTGGAAATAAAAATAAAAGGGGGGCAGGATTTGCGGTGTCTTTTCTGTTAATCTGTCACCCCACTCTAGAATGTTTGACTCTTTTGGAAAATTTTATTTCGGATTTCGGAAAAATCGAAGTGTATAAATTCCCCTCCTTGGAGGGGTGTTGAAATAGCAAAAGAGACATTTCAAACCCTAACTCCGCCATATTTCACGTCTATTTTTTAAAAATAATCTGATATAACGTCTGTTATGTCATTTTTTTTTATTACTTTTGTGCACCCTAATTAAGTTGCTTATGTATTT
>DIRT01000019.1 GCA_002427605.1 Bacteroidales bacterium UBA5429
GGGACATCAAAATAGGAAAGAATGCCCTGTCTCCATGATGTTATATGCGACACATTAAAATTGCACAAACAATTGACAATCATGCTATTATAAATCACAAAATTTGATTAATCGCGATTGTTGGGGCAGGGCTTGTCCCTGCCCTTTGCCGAGTGGGGTAATGATATATCAAAAGAGACACCGCAAATCCTGCCCCCCTTTTATTTAAAATACCAAATATGAAATAAGATATAAGAAATTGGAAATTATTGAATTTTAGCAAGATATATCCTGAAATCATAAAATCCTAGTCAAAAATAATAAAATAAAAATAAGAAATAGATGCGAATATTTCGAATACGCTCAATGACCGAAATAAAAAAATCTAAAATCTTATTTCTAAATTTTGTAGGGAGATTAGCGTTTTAATTTCTCCTTTTTATTGCGAAAATTTTGCTTATTTTTTCTCTTTAATTTTGAATTTAAAATCATTTTTGAGGTCAAATCCTCTTTTTTTTTATAAAAAAAACAATCTAAACAGTTAGATTTCAGTTGATTATAATCTTTTTAAGAAATGTTGAAAAAAAAAGAAAAAATAGTCGATTTACTTCACCTTTTTTTGTATTTTTGCAAGTCAGAGTGATCTTTTTGGTCAAATTAAAATCAAAAAGCAGCATTTTGTAACAAAACTGCTTTGTATCCGTATTATAACGTATATGAAAACGTATATGAAATAGTGTAAAATGAAAATTAAAAACGAAATATTAAAACGAAATATTAAAACGAAAATAAATAACGAAAAATAAATAATATCAATTAAATTCACAACAATGAAAAAATTTATCTTTTTTTTCTTAATGGCTTTTTTACTACTGAGTAATGGCCATACCTTTGCTGAAAAGTCAACCCATACGTTGGCGAATAAGCTTACTGTAGACCGAATCGATCATGTCGATGGAGTCGATGGAGTGGCGCACGATGAAACGATACCACTCGTTACAACTTCCGCCGGTCCAGTTACTATAACTGAAGGGACTGAGTTAACTTTCAGTTCAACGATCACTCCTCCACCAGAAAGAAGTTCCGAATGGTTGACCACTAATAATAATAGACAAACTCGTATAATTGTTAATGGTGATGCGGGGTCATGGTATGCTCATAATGGGACTGACCAACCAGCTTCAAGGTCGTATACCTTTGATACGCCCGGAACTTATACCGTACAAATTGAGTTTCGACATCGAGAAAGAAGCTCTGGGTTAAGTGGATGGAGTGATTGGTCTAATCACCTTTCTAATACTATAACCGTTAATGTCTTTGCAATTCCAACGATTACCGGACCTGATGTTGTGTGTCAGGGAAGTGATGTTACGCTGACAGCTACAGATTATCCGGGTTTCACATATCAGTGGTATGCTAATGGTGTTGAGGCCAGTCCTTCTACCGCAGGTAGTACCTTTACTGTTCCGACTGATAATGTTGGGTCTATAACTTATTCTGTGGCTTTAGTACAAAACGGAACTATCGGAACTCCTTCTGCAGAACATCCGGTACAAGTTGTTGCTCTACCAACCGTACATGTTGGGGGTGGTACAGATGTGATTTGTGGAAGTAGTGCTAATATTACCATTAATCCGACATATAATCCTACAAGTGGATTAAGTTATCAATGGTATTTGGATGGAGTTGCTATAGAGGGTGGAACGACTGCAAGTTTAACAAATTATCCTCTTACTGCACAATCTGATCCTTACGAATTTCATGTTGAGGCTACAATGACTGCAGCACCGCACTGCTCCAACAAATCTATCAACCAAAGGGTACTTGTATATGAAGTTCCTACTTTTGACATCGTACCAGATGTTGCACACGCTTGTGACGGTGGAACCGTTACATTAACACATAATCTTCCTGCAGCTGAGGCTGCTAATTTTGCATTTCAATGGTTAGATGCCGGAGGTACTGCGATAGGAGCAGCTACGGGAGAAAGTTATTCCTTTACTGCTGTTGAAGGTGCTAATACATATCAATTGAGAATAACACATACAACATATACTTGTAGCAGAACAGTTCAGCACACTTTTAATGCAGATGCTGTTCCTACAGTTGCATTGAGTGCAACAAAAGATAATATTTGTGTAGACGACAATTTTGAATTGACCGCTATTCCAACTCCTGCTGAAGCACCCCATGAAGGAGCTTATACTTATACATGGTATAGAGGTGGTACCGCTTTAGTCGGGCCCTCAGGTCCTACTTTTTCTGACGGTCCTATGGCGGTTGGTACATATAATTATGGGGTTAGTGTAAAATCAACATACCCTGGTTGTGAATCAGCAGTTGATGAAATTCTCGGTATGGAGGTTCATGAAAAACCTGTAATAGAGATTGCGGGAAAAACAGTTTATTGTGAAGTTCCTGCTAATGTGATTCTTGAGGCTCAAGGAGAACTTGCAAGTAGTACCTATCAGTGGTATGTAGATGGATTAGAAATCAACCCTGGTGGTACAGCTAAACAATTAAACCATCCTAATAATATACCACAAGCTGCTCCATATATTTATAGTGTAGAGGTTACTGCTCCTGACCTAAATGGTGCATGTGTATCTACTGCACAAGTTGAAGTTGTGGTTAATGATAATATTCAAGTTACACTTGGTACTCCAGCAGTAACTACTGTTTGTGTGGGAGGTCAAGTAGAATTGGAAGTTACAGATGCACATCTGTACCCCGGTGCTAATTATATATGGTATAGAAACGGAATCGCTATCTCAACTTTAGGATTACCTAATTTCTCAGATATTTATGATACTCCCGGAACCTATACATATAATGTAGTAGGACAAATTAGTCCCGGTTGTGAAACTCCTCCATCAGAATCGGTAGTTATTACCGTATTGGATGCACCTACTGCAACAAACTTTGCTATTGGACCGGTTGATCCTATTCCAGGTAATACAATTTGTGACGGTGGTCAAATCACTTTAGGCATTACAGACCAAACATTTGATCCTACTATACCTTATATATATGCATGGTATAGAAATGGTGTAATGATACCTAATGCCAATATGCCAACCTTGACTGATTCTCCATTATCTGTAGATCAGGATAGTACTTATTATACATACAATTTAGTATTGATCAGTGGTGATGTTTGCGAAATGACCGCAGATTATACTATCTTAGTAAAGAGAAATCCTGTTGTAGAGTTGGTTACTGCACCCAATGTATGTGACGTTCCTAATAATATTGTTGTTTCTATCGCAGTAGACGGTGAGACCGGTTATTTCGAAGGTGGTCACTTCTTCTATAAGATTGATGGTGTTATCCAATATGAAGAATCTAACTTAGGAGGTCATACTTTCTATTTTGGTCCAAGAAACTATCCTTATACTTTCCAGGTTGAATATATTGCACCTAATGGATGTAATTCATTCTCGAATGTAGCTGAGGTGATGGTTCATGCAAGACCGGAAATTGAAATTTTAGCAGAAGAGACTCCAATATGTGTAGGTGGAGATATCGATCTTACCGCAACATTGGGCAACTACTCTCTTGCTGCCGAATATACATACCAATGGTATAGAATCAATACCAACGATGCGAATGCCATTCCCGGCGCTACCCTTCCTGAATTCAGTGAAGTAGCCACTACTGCGGGAACTCATACTTATTGGTTAATCGTAGATAATTATGCTGTTCACGGCCCTGGTTCAGAACTCAGATGTCATTCACAACAATCTGTTAATATAGTAGTGGAAGATATTCCCACTGTTGAGTTAGAAGTGAATGTAGGAGAGATTTGTGACGGTGGTCAATTGACATTAACCACTACAGTAGATGGTGGTGTTCCCGGTGGAGAAGTTTACACCTGGTACAGAAATGGTGTTATCATAGAGGGTGCCACTCAACCCGTATTGAATGATTCACCCACCACTGTAGATCAAGATACAACCTATTATACATATACAGTAGAGGTAGCTCAAACTGCTTCAGGCTGTCAATCCGTAATGAGTGAATCAGTTACCGTATTGGTAAAGAGAAACCCAGTTGTAGAGTTGGTTGCTAATCCTAATGTATGTGATGTAGCTGATAATATTATCTTATCCACTGCAATTGATGGTGAGACCGGAGCTATTCCCGGCGTATTTATTTACACTCAAGATGGTGTTGTTCATGATACCATCCATAATAATGGAGGCAAGATATTCACAATGGGTCCAAGGAACTATCCTTATGTTTACCAGGTTGAGTATTATAGTCCCAACGGCTGTAATGCATTTTCCAACACAGTAGAGGTGATGGTTCATGAGAAACCCGAATTTGAGCTCTTTGTAGAAGAGAGTCCTATCTGTATAGGTGGTGATATTGATCTTTCTGTTACTTTGAGTAACTACTCCATATCTCACGACTATACTTACCAATGGTATAAAGATGGCACAGATGCATCTGATGCTATCCCCGGTGCTACTTTACCTGCATATCATGAAGTGGCTACTGCAGCCGGTACTTATGTTTACTATTTAGCTGTTGACAATTATGCCGTTCATGCACCCAGTTCACCAACATTCAGATGTCATGCTATAAAATCAATTGAGGTAGTTGTTAATGAAGATCCGACTATTGAGCTTGCTATATCTGCGCCTGTAATTTGTGAAGGTGGTGAGGTAACTCTTACAGCTACTGTAACCGGAGGTGTTCCAGAAACACCCGGCGTTACTCCCGGTATGGTTTATTCATGGTACAAGAATGATGTATTGGTACCGGAAGCTACCGATGCTGTTTATGTAGATTATCCTGTAACAGTAGACGGAGATGTTACCACTATTATATATAGAGTAGAAGTAACTCAAACTGCTTCGGGTTGTGCGTCAGTAATTGCAGCCACCCAAACATTAGAGGTTAATCCTAATCCAAGTGTTCAAATCGAGGGAGATCCAATCATTTGTCAAGGTACTAATATCACTTTAACAGCCAATGATAATGATGCTTATGATGGTGCTAATTTAACTTACCAATGGAGACTTTTCAATGCAGATTTAGCTCATGCAACTGCTACTACAGCAACTTATTCCGATTCACATCCAGGATCAGATAATCCATATATTTTCACTGTAGTGGTAACTAATGCTCATGGTTGTACTACTGAGAGTGCTCCATTTGAAGTATACGTAAATATACCTCCTGTTGTTGAGATTACTGCCACTGAAAACCATGTTTGTGTTGGTGGTGAGGTAACCTTAACCGCTCACTTGGAAGATTATAATGCTCCTGACTTAGTATACAGATGGTATGCTAATGACGTAGAGCTTTATGGTGCTACAGAAGCAACCTATACTACTGTGATGAATGCAACAACCGTATTTAAAGTTGTAGTAGATCAAATTACCTCTGGTTGTAGTGATTTTGACGAGTTTACCGTAACCGTTGAAGCAGATCCTGTTATTGCAATTACAATTGATGAGCCTGTAATTTGTGAAGGTGGTGAGGTAGTTCTTACTGCTACTATTACCGAAGGTGGAGTTGCCGGTGGTGAAGTGTATACATGGTATAAAAATGATGTTTTAGTACCTGGTGCATATGCTGCAACTTTAGTTGATTATCCTGTAACTACTGATGGTGATATAACTCAAATCACTTATAGAGTAGAGGTAACTCAAACTGCAGCAGGTTGTGCATCAGTAAATGTAGCTCAAACAACCTTAGAAATTCATCCTAATCCAAGCGTTCAAATTGAAGGTGATCCAATTATTTGTGACGGTTCACCAGTAGAATTAACTGCTAATGTAAATGATGAGTATCCTAATTCTGAATTAACTTACCAATGGAGACTCTTTAATGCTGATATTGCCGGAGCCACTGGAGATTTCTATACAGATACTTATCCTGATACAGATAATCCTTATATCTTTACTGTTGTTGTAACTAATCCTAATGGATGTACAACTGAAAGCGCTCCATTCTACCAATATGTGAATACGGCTCCTGTTGTTGAAGTAACTGCAACTGAAACTGAAATTTGTGAAGGTGGTGAAGTAACCATGGTTGCACACTTAGGTGATTACAATTCTCCTAACTTAGTATATCAATGGTATACCGTAGATGGTGGTGTTGAAACTCCAATTCATGGAGCAAGTGAAATCTCATTAACTATTATTCCTACAACTACAACAACCTATAGAGTTCGTGTAATCCAAACTATTTCAGCATGTGAAGCTTACGGAGATGTAACTATTAATGTAGCTGAAGATCCTGAAATTACTGTTGAAATTGATGAATCAGTTATTTGTGAGGGTGGTGAGGTTACTCTTACTGCTACTGTTACTGGAGGTGTTGCAGGAGGTGAAGTATATAAATGGTACAAGAATGATGTTTTAGTACCAGGTGCATATGCTGCAACTTTAGTTGATTATCCTGTTACTGTTGACGGAGATATGACTACTATTATTTATAGAGTTGAGGTAACTCAAACTGCTGCTGGATGTGCTTCTGTGAATGTAGCAGAAACAACTTTGGAAATTTATCCAAATCCTTCAGTTCAAATTGAGGGCGATCCTATTATTTGTGATGGTACTGATATATCTTTAACTGCTAACGTAAATGATGAGTATCCTGGTTCTAACTTAACATACCAATGGAGACTTTTCAACGCTGATATTCCTGGAGCTGACGAAGTAACTTATACTCATGGCTATCCAGGAACTGATAATCCTTATATTTTCACTGTAGTAGTAGCTAATGAATTAGGATGTATTACTGAGAGTGCTCCATTCGAAGTATATGTAAATATACCTCCAGTGGTAGAAATAACCGCAACTGAAACTGATATTTGTGTTGGTGGTGAAGTTACTCTAACAGCACACTTAGAAGATTATAATGCTGCTGAGTTAGTTTATAGATGGTATGCTGATGGTACTCAAATTTATGGTGCTACAGAAGCAACTTTGACTATTATTTCTGATGCTACTACAACCTATACTGTTGAAGTAATTCAAACTACTTCTGCATGTTTAGCAACTGATGATATTACTATTAATGTATATCCTGACCCAATTATCACTGAAATTGAAATTTCAGAAGATCAAATTTGTTCCGGTGGTCAAGTTACCGTAACTGCTCATACTACTAATTTAATAGGAACTCCAACCTTCACCTGGTACAGAAACGGTATTTTATTACCTGAAGTAACCACTGCTGTATTTACCGAATCTCCTGAAGCTATTGATGGCGATTTGACAATTTATACATATAGTGCTTATGTTACTACTGACGTTGCAGGTTGTCAATCTGACATTCAATTCTCATCAGAACTTACAGTGTTTGATAATCCTGTAGTTGTTATTTCTGGTGATGCTAATATTTGTGAGACAGATTCTGTGTTCTTAACTGCATTTGTTGATCATGTTTCTGATCCAGTTGGAATTCTATCTTATACCTGGTTTGAATCAGGACAAACTTTAGAAAACAGTGCTTATGGAGTTAATACTCCACACAGTCAAAACTTAGTGGATTACTTTGCTCCACGCTATGAGCCTTACGTATTTACTGTTCGCGTAACCCGTGACAACGGATGTACCACATTAAGTGAGCCATTTGAACTATACGTTCATGAGTCTCCAGTAGTGAACATTACAGCGAGCGAAAATCCTGTATGTGAAACCGGTGAGGTAACCCTAACTGCGAACCTGGATGATTATAACACCGATATGATTACTTATCAGTGGTATACTGAAACCTATAACACATATCCTGTTTATACCGGTCCTGATACTTTTGTAGAGGTAACCGATACAATCAAGACCCCGATCCCCGGAGCTACACAACAACAATACACTACTGTTGTAGATGAGACCAGTGCATTCTATGTACGCGTACTTCAAACCCACTCCTTGTGTGAAAAATATGACAGATTTGTAGTTGAAGTAATTCCAACACCTGTAGTAACAGAGATTATTATCTCCGATGCCACTATTTGTGAAGGTGGTGAAGTAACCATTAGTGCTGTTACAGATCCTGCCGACATCACAGGTGCAATTTACACCTGGTATCAAAATGGTATCTTAATGGAGGGCATCAGTGGTGCATCGTTCACACATTCGCCACTTGCTGTAGATAATGATATTACTACTTATGAATATTCAGTATCAGTATCTGCTCCTGTAGCAGGCTGTACTTCCGATATTTTCACAGCTACAGAATTACTTACTGTTTACGGTAATCCAACCGTAGTTATTGAAGGTAATCCATTAGTATGTGAAGATTCATTATTTACTTTGATTGCCAATATCAATGATACTATTCCCGGTACAACAGTTACTTACCAATGGAGAAGATTTAACGAAGATATCCCCGGTGCAACCGCGAGAGAGTTAACAACATCTGAGCCATTTGAATTTGGTAACACCTACATGTACACTGTAGTAGTAAACACTGAGTATGACAATGGTACCATTGGATGTGTTCGTGAGAGTGAACCATTCTACGTAGTAGTAGGTGAGAATCCAATAGTAGAGATTATTGCGACCGACACCGTAGCTTGTGAAGGTGGTGCAATCACATTAACCGCTGTATTAGGCAATCCATACTTAGAAAACATCGCTGTAACCTGGTACAGAAATGGAGAACCGATTTATGGTGCTCACAGCTTAACTTACACAGCGATCATTACCGAAACTTCAACTTTCTATGCAGTAGTTAGCTCTAACGGCTGTACTGCTACCACAGAAGAGATCACCATCACTATGATTCCAACTCCAACAATTGGTGCTGTAGTAGCATACAACACTACCGGTGGTTCTGACATATGTGAAGGTGGTGAGGTAGAAGTAACTGCATACTTAGAAGGTCCAGAAGGCAATTATATTGATTCCACTGCAACCTATACCTGGTACCGCAATGGTTTCTTAATGCCATTGGTAACCGGTCCATGGTTCAGAGAGTCTCTACATGCTATTGACGGAGATACAACACACTATACTTATTCGGTGATTGTAACCTCTGAAAGTGCAAACTGTGTATCCGGCATGGGCTACTCAAATACTGTAACAGTAATCCGCAATCCTATTGTGATTATCAACGGTAACCATGAGGTATGTCAAGCACAAGGCTATACCCCCAACGTATACTTATCCGGCTATATCAATGGTATCAGTGATCCGGACGAAACTACAATATTCAAATGGTACAAGAATGGAGTATACCAAGAGAACCCCAGCTTCCAATTGTATTACACAGAAGTATTAGGACTCAGCTATCAAACTGTGACCTATATGTTAGAGGTGATCAATGGTAACGGTTGTTCCGCATTCAGTGAGCCATTTGAAGTATTTGTTCATCCTAACCCTGTTGTTAACATTACTACCGAAGAGAGCACAGTATGTGTAGGAGGTCAGGTGACCTTACAAGGCAACTTGAACGACTACAACGAAGATGAGTATGTATTCCAATGGTACCGCAACGGAATTAGTGTTAACCACTTAATCCCCGGTGCTACTCAAATGACTTACACTACTCCTCCATTAACAGAAAGTGCAACATACTACTTCAGAGTAATTCAAAGAAATACAGGTTGTGTTGATTTTGATATCCAATATATTACTGTAGTTGAAGATCCAGTTATTGAAGAGGTTACAGTATCTGCTACAGAGGTTTGTCATGGTGCAGAAGTAACTGTTAGTGCTGTAACTACTAATGTAACCGGCACTCCAATTTACACCTGGTACCGCAATGGTCAGTTGATCGAAGGTGCTACCGGTCCATCCGTAACACAAACTTTATATGCTTTAGGTGGCGATCAATCAACTTATACATATGCTGTAAGCGTAAGAACAGAGCATAGCGGCTGTGAGTCATCCTTAGCTGTAGCTCCTGTAATTACCGTAACCAATGATCCACACGTAGTGATTGCCGGCGAACCTGTTGTATGTGCAGGAGAGAACAATATAGTTCTTCATGCCAACTCAGTTCCATCAACCGGTATGAACTATCAATGGTTCTTAAATAACGTTGCTATCGACGGTGCCACTGATGCCACTTTAGTCACCACACAACCTGCATCCACTACTCCATACATTTACAGTGTATTGGTATCTGGCGCTCCTGGTTGTGATGCGATGTCAGCTACATTTGAAGTAATAGTAAATGATGCTCCAATCGTAACTGTTACTGCTGACGCGGCACTCATTTGCGAAGGTGGTGAAGTAACCTTCACAGCTACCATCGATAACTGGAACCTTGATATGTTAACTTATCAATGGTACCACAACGGAGAATTAATCCCCGGAGCAACCAACTTAACTTATACAACCACTATCAATGACGTAGCTGATCATACTTATTCAATCGTAGTAGATCAATTAACTTCAGGTTGTTCAGGTACTGACGCAGTTACCGTAACAGTAGTAGCTGATCCTGTGATCACTTCTGTTGAGATCAGTGAGCCATTTATTTGTGACGGTGGTCAGGTAACCATTACTGCGAACACTGAAGGTTTGGTAGGAGAGGGCATTTACACCTGGTACCGCAATGGTGAATTGATTGAAGGTGTGACCGGTGCTCAATTCTTAGAGTCTCCATTGTCAGTAGACGGTGATGTTACCACATATAGTTATAGTGCAGTAGTTACTTCTACCATCAGTGGCTGTAACTCAGCAATGGTAACTTCTCCAATCTTAACTGTATATGGTAATCCAGTTGTTGGTATTTCCGGCGATGCTCATATTTGTGAAGATGAACCTGTTAACTTAATGGCATTTGTTGACCACGTATCTGATCCTGTAGGTAACTTAACATACACCTGGTTCGAGTCCGGCCAACAAAGAGACAACTTAGTTAACGGTATACCTGTAAATAGTCAAGTTTACTTAGAATATTGGTATCCAAGTGATCAACCTTACGTATTTACTGTAAGAGTAACCCGTGACAATGGTTGTACCACATTAAGTGATCCATTCTATGTATACGTACATGAAAAACCAGTAGTTAACATTACTGCTACCGATGAAGCTGTATGTGAAGGTGGTGAAGTAACCTTAACAGCCAACTTAGATGATTACAACACTTCCAACATTACTTATCAATGGTTTACTCAAACTATTGATGCGATTGAAGTTCAAATTTCTGCAACAGAGTTTGTAACAGTATATGACACTGTAATCACAAACATTGCGGGAGCTACAACTCAAACTTATACAACCGTAGTAGATGAAACTACCGTATATGGAGTGTTGGTAAATCAAACCATTTCCGGTTGTACAGCAACAGATTTGGTAACAATAACTGCTACCACTGTTCCCGTAGTAACTGAGATTTTAATAACGCCAAGTGCTGAGATTTGTGACGGTGGTCAAGTTACCTTGACAGCTGTAACCGAGGGTGGTGTAGTAGGAGGTGAAGTTTACACCTGGTACCGCAATGGTATAATCATTCCAGGGGCTAACACTGCAACTATTATAGAATCTCCTCTTGCTGTAGATGGTGACTTAACCCTTTACAACTATACAGTACAAGTAACTCAAACTGCATCAGGATGTACATCATTGATATCCGATCCTGCTGTAGTTACTGTTTATCCCACACCAACAGTACAAGTTGCTGTGAACGGTAACACCACTATCTGTGAAGGTGGAACAGTAGAGTTAATCGCTAATGTTAACCCAACCAATACCAATACTACTTACCAATGGTTTGTTGACAACGTATTGATTCCCGGAGCTACAGATCAAACATACATTATTACAGATGCTGTAGCCAGAGAGACAGATTATATCTATACTGTACAAGTAACTCAATATATTGGTTGTAACGTAACTTCAGCTCCTGTGGCTATCACTGTAGTAGCAGATCCTGAGGTTGTTGTTACTATAGATGATCCAGTAATTTGTGTAGGTGGTACAACCACATTATATGCTAACGTAACCAATGGAGTAAGCGGTGTTAACGGCTTAGGCAACTATACTTACAACTGGTATAGCACTAACTCTCCAGAGACTTCTTTAGGTACTGCTCCAACGTTGGTAGTAACCGGTACAACCGAACAAACTACTACTTACTGGGTAGAAGTTACCTCTCCATACGGTTGTAACACTACCGCGTATTACTACAACTTCGAAGTTATCGCAGATCCAACAGTAACTGTTGCAGTAGCTGCAGGTTATAGCGAAGAGGTTTGTGAAGGAGGTCAAACGATGTTAGCAGCTTATGTACAAGGTGGTTTGGGTACTCCAAGTTACCAATGGTACAAGAATGGTAACTTATTACCCGGTGAAACCAATGCAACGATCATGACCGATCCATTGTATAGTAGTGTAACTGCAACTTATTCAGTGAACGTAGTGATGAGCACAGTAGGTTGTGATGCAACTAACAATTTCGAAGCTCATACTATTGTAGTTCCTGCACCTGTTGTAGATATTACCGGTAACACCAATACTTGTCCCGGTGGTACCGTAACCTTAACTGCTGTTGTTAGTGGAGGCGTTGCCAATGATAACTATAGTTACCAATGGTATAGAGTATCCAATGGTATATCTACAGCTATTAATGGAGCTACTACTTCAGTTTACACCACCTCTCCATTGTTGTTAGGTGACAGTTATGAGTATTATGTAACCATTAACAGCTTTGTATCGGGATGTTCAGCCTCATCAGGTACCGTAGAAGCTAATGTTGTACCTGAGCCTACAGTATCTATTACCGGAGCTAACGCTGTATGTGAAGGTGGTGTGTTAACCTTGACAGCTTTGGTACAAGGTGGTATCCAACCTGTAAATTACACTTACACCTGGACTTACCAACAAGGAACTAACAGTGGTTCATATCAAACAACCACTCCTGTATTCCAGTTGCCAGCTACTTTACCAGCCAATGATGCTGCATCACCATACGTATTCAATGTATCAGTGATGAGTGACAACTTCCATTGTGACGCTGTATCAGCATCTCACATTGTGAATATCTACGCGGTTCCATCAGTAACTATTACTTTGGATCACAGTGTAGTATGTAGTGGTGGATCAGTTACTGCAACTGCTCACGTAACTCCTGTAGGTACCTACAACTATGTATGGACTGTAAACGGTACTGTTCAAGGTATCAATGCAGCCACATTGACAATGAATAACTTACCTATTGGTAATAATGATATCAGTGTAGCTGTTACTCCAAATAATGCAGATGCTGCTTGTCATGGATCAGCCAATGCAGTTGTAACTGTTGTTGCAGATCCTGTAGTAACCATCACTTCTGATGTAACCACATTATGTGCAGGAGGTACTGTTAACTTAAGTGTTCAAAACATCACATTAGACAGTGGTATTCCAGCCGGCTCATACACTTATGAGTGGCGTGTAAATGGTGTATTGATACCAAACGTAATTGGTAATGCTTTGAGTCAAACATTGACTATTCCAGGTACTTATGTATATGCATTGAGAGTGATTATGAATAACGGTTTAGACTGTGGTTCAGACTGGTCTAACGAGATCGTTGTGACAGTAGCACCTCAACCTGTTGTTACTATCAATCCTGCCGGATTAGGTATCTTAGATCTTTGTGTAGGTGGTGAAGTTACACTCAGTGCAACAGTAACCAACAGTAATTCTGCACATGGTACTTATACTTATACCTGGTACTCAAATAATACTAATACCGGTGTATCTACCAATCCATATAACCAAACATTAAATGAAGTAGGAACTTACAACTACTACGTGGTTGTAGACGCTTCCGGTAGCGCATGTGCTCCAGTAGCTTCTAATGTGATTACTTACAACGTTGTTGCTGATCCAACCTGGACTGCAATCTCAGTACTATATCCTGAAATCTGTGTAGGTGAAACTGTTCAACTTAACGCAGGTGTTCAAGGTGGTGTACAAGATGGTTCCGGTAACACCAACGGAGTAATCCACTGGACAGTATGGGCAGAGGGTGGTGATGCAGAAATTGTTGATGGTGGTATAGGAGGCACATCATTTGATACTCCTGATGCTGCAGGTCAATATTATTACCAACCAACCTATATTGGTCAATTGGGAAGCGGATGTAATATTGAGGTTAATCCTGTTACACCTGTTGTTGTACATGAAAGACCAACTATTCATTTTGCAGACGGTGACGGTACTGTAATTTGTGGCAACGATCCTAACTCCTTTGCAACTGTAGTTGTAGAGTTGACAGGAACTGCTCCATTTACATTCACCTTAACCGGTTCTAACGGTTATTCAGAAATGTTCACAACTTCATTGAATACCTTCCCAATCTACTTGAATCCATTCTTCACCGGATCTTACACCATCACTCATTTACATGATGCGAACTGTGACGCAGTTGATTATCCTGCTCCAATAACTGTTATTGTATCGCATATTGATGTGTTAGACTTGGTAGCAGAGACTTGCGGTGAGACTGAAGATGGTTCTTTACCAACAGTTCAAATTGATGTTAATATTGCAGCAACCTCTCCAGGTATTGCTCCAATTGCATTCATTACATATCTGACTGATCCTGCAATGAATACACAATCTCCTATCTATTATACTGGTTCTAGAACTTATATTGAGTTCATTACACCTACTGTTCCTGGTGACTACCCAATCATCATTACTATTGATGGTTGTGATTACCATGCAACTGTAAGAGTGTTGATCGGACAATACAACTTAGGCGGAACTGATGCGTTGATGCAACAAAGATGGGATGATGTGGTGGTTGTAAACAACAATCCTGAAACCAACGGTGGTTATACCTTTGTAACTTATCAATGGTACAAGGATGGCGTTGAGATCCCCGGAGCTACACATCAATATTACCAAGAGCTTGGTGGTTTGAATGGATTCTACTCAGTTAAATTGACTGCCGAGACCGAAGATGGTTTGGTAGAGTTCAAGACTTGTGAGCAATTCTTCGTATCTCAAAATTTAACTAAGATTTATCCTGTACCTGCGAATGTTGAAGAGACTGTAACTATTGAAGTGAATTTAACTGCAGAAGAGTTAGAAGGTGCTGTATTAGACATCTTCGATGCTAAGGGAGCATTGGTAAGACAACTTCCTGTTGAAGATATCATCATCAGAGTAGATGGCTTCCAAACTCCAGGTGCATACTTCGGACGCATTACTACAGGTACTAATGAAATTAAGACTGTTAAATTCGTAATTGTTAAATAAGTTTATTACTAGTGAGTGGTGGGAACACCACTCACGGTATTAATAAAATATAGTAATTGAAAATAAAAAAAATATAAATTATGAAAAAGCAACTATTATTATTCAGTCTTCTTTTCACTTTGTTGCTCTCCTATTCGCAAGAGGTAGCTGAGCCAGCGCCTGTTGATACGACTCAACAAACTGAAGAAGCAGCATTTTGTCCTCATAGAATTTCAACCAAGATAGCGATTGGACCGACCAACAACGTTTATAGGAGAATGCCAACGATGGATCATAAATATTCCTATAGTTACGCTGTTGAAGCCGGTTACACCTATTTTTTCAATGAGAACTGGGGACTTGGCATTGGTTTGGGTTTACATCACATTCTTGCCAAAGGTCTTCTTAACATCAATGGTTCCACTATGGTTTTAGAACCAGGCTATTATGTTGAAGATCCTTACAGAGAGTATGAGATGTTTTTCCGCACTACTGGCTTTATTGAAAAACAATCTATTTGGGCTTTAGAGGTTCCCTTGACAGCTCAATATGAGTATCGTTTTGGCAGCAAGCGTAATGGTATTTATGCCGGCTTAGGCTTAAAAGGTTATTTTCCATTCAAAGCTAAGACTAATTTTAACACAGATCAAGGAAGTGTAACTTTAACCGGAAGAGAAGAGCAGATCAATGTGGACTGGGGTACTGATTTAGTGGGTCACTTTGGTGAATTTCCTGTTACTGCCAAATCATCGAGAGCAAAGATGAGAGCATCTTTGGATATTCAGGCAGACTTTGGTGGAATCTTCGGATTATCCCGTCGTACCGATTTTTACATTGGCGCGTACCTATCTTATGGCTTCTTAAACATTTTACCTAAAGAGGGTAAAGATTATGTTTCATTAAATGATGGAAGTTTACAGTTGAACGGCGCCGTTGCTTCAAACCAACTTCAACAGTACAATGCGTATCACAGCAAACAGATTTCTGAGAAATGGCATCTGTTCCAATTTGGAGTTAAGACCGGTTTCCACTTCAAACCTTGTACCGGTTTTGGTGCAGGTCCTGAGTATGAACGTGATCTAAAGAGACGTTACATGGATGAGATGGCAAAGAAAGCCAATGATCCGATTATTATCAAAACTACTGAGTATGTTTATGTAGTTCCTGTAACTCCTGCCAACTTAGAGGATGAAGATCAAGTAACTCAAGACAACATCAGAGAATTGGCAGAAGCTTTATCCAAGACCAAGATTTTGTTTGACTTAGACAAAGATATTCCAAAGATTACCGATTATAACGACAACATCAGAAGAACTGTTGAGATTTTGAAGAAAGACAGATCATTAGGATTGATTGTTGAGGGTTATACATGTGATTTAGGTGCAGAAGCACACAACAGAGACTTAGCACAACGCAGAGCTATTGCAATCAGAAAAATGTTTATTGATCAAGGTGTATATCCTGAGCAAATTTCTATTGCTGCATACACTGCCAATGATCCAGAGAATAAGATGAATATTCCAGATCCAAGCAGAGAAGAGCACAGAGCTGCGATTTTTAGAATTATCAAAAACAGATAATTACACAGACTGAATATAAAATTGAAAGGGGTTTCTCGAGAGGGGAACCCTTTTTTGAAGGAAGAAGGTAGAAGGTAGAAGGTAGAAGGATGATGAAGGCGGAGGGCGGAAGGCGGAAGTCGGAAGTATTTTAAATTTAGAATGGATTCAAACACTTTAAGATTTCAGAGTGGGGAAATGGAATAACAAAAGAGGGACACCTATGCTGCCCCCCTTTTTTTTTATTTCAAAATAAGAAAGAAATAAGAAATACGAAGTAAGAAGTAATTATTTGTTTGCTTTTTCTTCTTCGTTGTCGTACCACTCGAGATAAGCGTTGACGTGTGTTCTTCCAGCTTCCAGTAGGGCAGTTTTCTTTGCATCTTTGATGTCGAAATCGGTGGCTTTAACGTCCATAGTGTCGATGTAAATGGTGCGTTGCCAGTCGTCGCTATGCAGGTGGAGATTGATTTGGAAATCGATCAAAGTTGTGAAAAGAGCCTGGGTATAGTCAAAGAAGTTTTCTATTTTCCTTACAGGCGGTTCGGCATTGTCGCGGAACATGGATACTTCCTCTTTACCGTCTAAACGGAAGCCTAACGTCTCTTTATTATAAACATAATCAGCTATTTTTCTGTTTTTGCTTTTAAGAGATTTATTTATTTTTTCATAATAATCCGTACGTGTCAGGTTTCCCTTAACATACTTTGTTCGGTCGAAAATTTTGACCGGATAGTTGTCGAGCATGCCTCCATCCACATAAACGTCACTGCGGACATTCCTTACAGCGGCGAAGAAGAGCGGAATCGACATGGAGATTCGTGCTGCATCGGCAATACAGTAACGGGGTGTGTGTTCGGCGGAGAATATTTCGGAAAAAACCGGTGGAGAGGTTTGTCCCCATCAAGTAGATGTCGAGAAAAGGACGCTTGCTAGATTACATGGCTTGAACGTCAGCAAAAGTGGCATTGCTGTTGCCGGTTTTTTTCTCAATAAGGTTACCAATGAACTCACGAAAGAAATCCCCTTTATACCAGCCAAATTCTTTAATCAACCGTCTGCTGTCTCTGGCAATACCCCAGGAATTATCCATGAAATTCTTGAAGTTGAGACTCCAGACAATATCTTTGATCTCATTCGGTTTGTAGCCTAATCCGACCAATATGGCGACAATGGCACCGGCCGAAGTGCCTGCCACACGTTCGATGTTTTGCAAAATGTTTCTTTCCTGGAGCACCTCGAGTGCACCGGCGTAGGCAATGCCTTTGACACCACCACCTTCGAAAATAAGGTACTTAAAGAAATAGTTCATGGCTTTATAGTATTAAATGGTTAAAAATGAATATGATAACGGATTATTTCTTACTCCAGCTTGTACCATCCTTACCGTCTTTTAATACAATATCAAGTTTTGCCAATTCATCCCGTATTAAATCACTAGTTGCCCAGTCTTTTTTGGCGCGGGCTTCCGTGCGGATATTGATAATGGTCTGCATCAGTCCGTCAACAAGTTGATCGTCACCTCCCAATTCACTTTCGAGCAATCCAAAGATATCGAAAACAAAAGCCTGGAAAAGTTGATTGAGCAGTGTCAGTTCTTCTTTATTGATCTTCAGGTTCCCATCTTTAATAGAATTGGTGATACGCACAGCTTCAAACAGTCCGGCAATGGTGATAGGCGTATTGAAGTCGTCGTTCATGGCATCGTAGCACTCGTCCATAATTTTTTGAATGCCAATATTTTCTGCACCCTCTGTAGGGGATAGCTCTCGAGCGGTTGCAACGGCAGTCATCAAACGCTTGTAGCCCTTATCTGCGGCTTGTAGTGCTTCATTTGAGAAATCCAATGTACCACGATAGTGCGCTTGCAGAATGAAGAAGCGGATAGTCATAGGTTGATATGCCTGTTCCAACAGAGGATGATCACCGGTAAAAAACTGATTGAGCGTAATGAAATTGTTCAACGACTTACCCATTTTTTGTCCGTTAATGGTAATCATATTGTTGTGCATCCAATATTTTACAGACTCAATTCCATTGGCCACCGTACTTTGGCACACTTCCGATTCGTGGTGTGGGAAGATTAAGTCCATTCCCCCGCCATGAATGTCAAAGTGATCTCCTAAATATTTGGTACTCATTGCAGTACATTCAATATGCCAACCCGGGAATCCGAGACTCCAGGGGGAGTTCCACTTCATGATATGTTCCGGTGCTGCCTTTTTCCATAGGGCAAAATCAGCACTGTTTCGCTTCTCATCTTGTCCATCCAAAGTTCTGGTATTGGAGATCATCTCATCCAAGTTTCTGCCGGATAGTTTGCCGTAACCAAAATCCTGATCAAATTTCACCACGTCAAAGTAAACAGACCCCTCAGATACGTAAGCATATCCTTTTTCAAGGATCTGTTGCACCATTTCAATCTGTTCAATGATATGACCGGAAGCGCGGGGCTCAATAGAGGGTCTCAGAACGTTTAATTTGTCCATAGCGAAGTGATAGCTGTCAATGTAGAATTGAGCGACTTCCATGGGCTCTAATTGATCCAGACGTGCTTTTTTAGCAATCTTGTCTTCCCCTTCATCGGCGTCGTTTTCCAAGTGTCCAACATCGGTGATATTGCGCACGTATCGCACTTGATATCCAACATGTTTTAGATATCTGAACACGATATCAAAAGTGATGGCAGGACGGGTATGCCCCAAATGGGGTTCTCCGTAAACGGTTGGTCCACACACATAAAGTCCGATTTTACCGGGAGTGATGGGTTCTAAAAGTTCTTTTTTCTTATGTAATGTGTTGTAAATAAAGATTTTGTCTTTGTTCATTTCTATTATTTAAAAAGTGAATCTATCAGTTCTTTATGTTTTTTCATAATAAATTTTCTTCTCAATTTGAGAGTAGGAGTGAGTTCTCCGGTATCGACACTCCAGGAATATCCAATCAGTTTATATCGTTTAACCTGTTCAGTGTCTCCAAAGTTTTTATTACAGCGGTCTACGACCTTCTTAAATTGTTTCAGTACTTCCTGATGTTGAATCATTTCTTCGTTGGTAGTGTACGTAATTCCTTTGTTGTTACACCAGTTTCTCAGGTCGTTGAATTCCGGAACAATCAATGCGGCGGCATAGGGTTGATTTTCACCGACAACCATAATAGCGTCAATAATCGATTCCTCAGCAAATTTATTTTCAATGATGGTGGGAACAACATATTTTCCAAAAGCGGTCTTAAACATCTCTTTTTTCCGTCCTGTGATTCGTAGTTGTCCTTCCGGTTCAAACTCACCGATGTCGCCGGTGTGAAACCATCCCTCCTCATCAATCGCCTCAGCAGTTAGTTCGGGCGATTTAAAGTAGCCTTTCATTACACAATGTCCCCGGGTTAAGACCTCTCCATCTTCACCGATTTTGACTTCAATTCCCGGTAGGGGAGGACCTACAGTACCAATTTTAAGTCCATCGGGGAAGAAGTTACTTACGGCTATAACCGGAGATGTTTCGGTCAATCCGTATCCTTCCAAAACGGGCACATCCATAGCCCAAAAGATTCTGCTGATACGGGGCTGAATGGAAGCTCCGCCGGAAACTATGACAGAAAAGTTTCCTCCCAAAGCATTTTTCCACTTGGAGAGCACTAATTTTCTGGCAATTTTTAACTTTTTCCGGTAGATCCAGGATTTCCCTTCCAGTTCAAAGTCTTGTGCAATTTTATTAGCCCAGAAGAAGATCCTTTTCTTCACTCCTTTTTGTTTATGTCCAACAGCTATAATTCTGTCATAGAATTTTTCCAACAATCTGGGAACAGTGGTGAAAATATCGGGTCGGATCTCTTTTAAGTCGTCCGCAATTGTGGCAATGTTTTCGGTATAATAGATTGATATTCCGAGATATTGCCAGGCATAGATCATCATTCTTTCATATACGTGACAGAGTGGCAAATAGCTTAAACACCGGCTATTATCCCTGATTGGAATGATGGGGAGAACCGCTTTCACATTGTTGAGGATATTGGCATGAGTCAGCATCGCTCCCTTGGGATTTCCGGTTGTGCCGGAGGTGTAGATCAGCGTTACGACATCATCGGGAGTGATAGAATCTTTGATCTCTTCCAGATATTGCGGACTGGGATTGGCAATACCCAACTCAATCACTTCATTCAGGTGTTTGTACCCTCTTAAGTTTCTGAATGTATAAACCTGACCTTCCAAAGCAGGAATCCGATCGATAATGTTTTGGATCTTTCTTAACAGATCCCATCCGGAAACGAAAACCATCTTCACTTCAGCGTGGTTGAGGATATATTCGTAATCGGACTCACTGATGGTAGGGTAGATGGAAACGTGGATTGCTCCCAACTGGTGCAAAGCCATATCCAGAAAGTTCCATTCGGGTCTGTTATTGCTGATAGAAGCAATCCGATCCCCTTTTTTAACACCCAATTGCATCAATCCGTAGGAGATATAATTGACTTTATCGATATATTGTTTAGTGCTATAGGTAACCCAAACACCATTCTCTTTTCCTGCTAAAGCGTCATCTTTTGGAAAATAAGTAGCGTAATGAGGCAACAAATCAAAAAGTCGTGTTATTTCCATAATAACAAAATTTATTATGCAAAAGTACAAAGAAATTTTTATTTATACGATTGATTTGCGAAATTCTAAAAATCAATAATTCTCCATTTTCAAAAGCCAGTCGATTGCCTGCTGAACATGAGTGATGTTTTTGATGATGAGCTGCGGTTTATTATTGTGCAGTTTCAGTTCCACTTTGGGATGATACTTTTGCAGCAATGTCAATATTTTATTGAACTGGTCAGATTGGAAGAAAGGATCATCACTGTTGCCGAAAAAGGAGCCGGTTAGCATTCGTTTCTTCAGCGATATCTTTTCCAGGTTGTATTCAACCGCAATTTTCCGGAGTGGGACAATCAGCAGCAGTTGTTCCGTTTCAGAGGGCAGCGGTCCGAAAATGTCGATCAGTTTTTTTCTGAACTGATTCAGTTTTTCCTCTGTATGAATCGCATCCAGCTCCTTGTAGAGGCTCATCCGCTCATTGACACTCTTAACGTAGTCGGAGGGGAGTTGCAGTCCCAAATCGGTCTCAATCAGGCACTCTTTCGGGATTAAATCTACCTGATCTGCGAGTTGATCTCCCCACTCACTATCCCGAAGCTCTACCATCGCCTCCTGGATGATCTTTTGGTACATTTCATACCCCATTTCATTGATAAATCCGCTTTGTTCAGCACCCAGAATATCGCCTGCTCCCCGAATATCCAAATCCCGCATGGCAATTTGAAAACCGCTTCCGATATCTGAAAACTCTTTGATCGCTCTAAGACGTTTGCGAGCAATATCAGTCAAAATTTCAGTCGAAGGAACCATCAGATAGCAAAATGCCTGTTTATTGTTTCTTCCCACTCTTCCGCGCAACTGGTGTAAAACGTTGAGTGCGTAGTTTTGTGCATCGTTGATAATCATGGTGTTGGCGTTGGAGATGTCCAGTCCCGACTCAATAATAGTGGTAGCGACCAACACATCATAATGCCCATTCATAAAATCGAGCATCACTTTTTCCAACTGAGCGCCCTCCATCTGACCATGTCCGACACCCACTCTGGCATCCGGAACCAGTTCCTGAACCATTGCGGCAACCTCCATGATGTTGACAATCTTGTTGTTCACAAAAAAGACTTGTCCCCCTCGTGCCATCTCGAAAGTGATCGCATTGCGAATCACATCCTTGTCAAAATTGTGCACTTCGGTTTGGATTGGATATCTGTTTGGGGGTGGGGTATTAATCACAGAAATATCCCGGACGCCCATCAGTGAGAACTGTAGCGTTCTGGGAATTGGAGTTGCAGACATGGTCAGCGTGTCGATGGTTGTTTTTTTCTCCCTGATCTTCTCTTTTGCCGCCACGCCAAACTTTTGCTCTTCGTCGATCACAAGCAGTCCTAAGTCCTTAAAAATAACATCTTTACTCAATAGTCTGTGGGTGCCGATGAGGATGTCCACCCCCCCGTTTTTTAATTTTTCCAACGTATTCTTAATCTCTTTACCACTCTTGAAACGATTGATATAATCGACAGTAACGGGAAACTCCTTCAAACGCTCTTTAAACCGATTGTAATGCTGGAAAGTAAGCACGGTGGTAGGTGCCAGAATCGCGACCTGTTTATTGTCGCACACCGCCTTAAATGCTGCCCGAATCGCGATTTCCGTTTTACCGAATCCGACATCGCCGCACACCAAACGATCCATCGGGCGATCCTGTTCCATATCCGCCTTCACCGCCTGCGTGGTTTTGTACTGATCCGGCGTATCCTCGTACATAAAAGAGGCTTCCAACTCCGTTTGGAGGTAGGATTCCGGCGAAAAAGCAAATCCCGGCTTGGCTTTCCTTTCAGCATAAAGCCTGGCAAGGTCGATCACCATCTCCTTTACTCTTCTTTTGCTCTTATCCTTAGTCCGCTGCCACGCACTGGACCCCAGTTTGTGTAAAGTCGGTGCCGTACCCTCTTTCCCGTTATATTTGCTCAGTTTATGCAACCCGTGGATACTCATGTAAAGCTGCGCCCCATCTTTGTAAGTCAGCTGAATCGCCTCCTGCAGCTTTCCGTTCACCTCCATCTTCGTCAGCCCTTCATAAATCCCGATTCCGTAGTTGACATGCACCACATAATCCCCTTGCTGCAGGTCAAAAAGTTCCTTCAACGAGAAAGATTCGCTCTTTTTATAGCGGTCCCGAACCACAAACCGGTGATACTTCTCAAAAAACTGGTGATCCGTATAAACACACAATTTTCCTTCCTCATCCCGAAATCCTTCATGTAATGTAATGGGTTGAGAATAAAATAGTTGTTCCACTTCATAAGTTGTGTGATGCGCCTCATTATACTCAGCCAGCAGGTCCTGCATGATCTTTTTAATCCGTTCGTGCTGGTTACTATTGGGCGATAAAAAATGCGTTTCGTACCCTCGTTCCAAATTATCGATCCATTCTTCAAGCAGGTAATCGAAATTTTTATTGAAGTGGTGTTGTGGTTTTATTTTAAAGTCATAATTTTGAAAAAAAATAAATAGGGGGGAGCCAATCTGTAGCAGTTGGAACCGTTGTAGCTCCTCTTCCATCTGTTCCCCGCTTAAGAAAAAGTGTGGCACTCCCTGGTCATAGTCCCACTGTTTCTCAAAGTTTCTCCACTGATGTTCTACAAAGGAGCGGATGGTGGGAAACTCGTTGACCCAGATGATCGTTTCCGGATCCAGAAACTCAAACAGGGAGACCTGTCTGTTTTGGTTCATCCCGGAAGTGAGTGCCGGCATGATATGGATCTGATCTACCTCTTTCACAGAGAGTTGCGTACCGGGATCAAACATCCGGATATTGTGGATTGTCTCCTCTTCAAACTCAATCCGAAACGGATACTCTTCCGAGTAGGAAAAGATATCGAAAATGGCACCCCGCCATGCAAATTGACCCGGTTCAAATACAAAATCCTCTTGTTTATACTCAAATGTGTAGAGGAACTCCAAAAAGATTTCCGGTGGGACAACCTCTCCCTTTTTAATCTCAAACCGATTCTCTTTGAGATAGGTTGGAGAAGCCATTTTCTCGATCATCGCATCGGGATAGCTGACAATCAGGACCGGCTCTTGCGATGAGATCAGCTTATCGGCAATCTCAGAGCGCAGTTTCAGGTTGGTAACATCCGGATTATGAGGGTCAAAAGTGCGGGTAAAGCTGGACGGGAAAAAGTGTACTTTTTTGTCCTGTAGAGCCTGTTCCTCATCTTTCAGGAGTGTTTCCAGATCGTGGTAAAAGAAAGCGGCACTCTCTTTATCCGGCAGGATGATCAGCTGTTTATTGCCGACCTGCATGAAGCTATTGGCACAAAGTAGCGCCTGCGAGGAGCCCGCCAATCCGGTTAGCGAAAGGTTCTGTTTCTGTTGTAAGGATTCTATAAAAGGTTCAAAATCAGGATGTTTGAATTGCATTACCGTAGTCTCGTTGAAAAGTTTTAAGGTTTATTGCGACATGTCAGCTCAGGCGACAAAGGTAAGAAAAATTTCGGATTTCGGATTTCGTAATTCGTCATTCGTAATTCGTCATTGTCACACGTTTTTTCCATTCACAACAATTGCTGTTGTTAGATTCAGCGCTTGTTTCAGCGTGTAACTTACTCCGCAATATTTTTCTTCAGAGAGGTTGACAGCATTTTTGATTTTGTCAATATTCAAATCGGTGCCGGTAAACTCGTAAGTTACCCTGATCTCCTTGTAATGTTTGGGGTGTTCATCGGTTAATTCACCTTCCACTTTTACATTGAAAGTGTCGAATTGAACACGCATTTTTTTGAGGATGGAAACGACATCCATTCCGGTGCATCCTCCTAAGGCAGTTAAAATCAACGGTTTCGGTCTGGGACCGGCATTTTTTCCGCCAAACTCCTCTTTAGCATCAATAATAATTTCATGGCCATCCACTTCCGACGTGAACTCCATTCCTTCATTCCAACGTACATTTACTGTATTCATAATATTTTTGTTTTAATGGTTAGTCAAGTCAAAACGTTAAAATGGGAAATATATTGTAAGGACAGGCGCGACCTGCCGCTGCGATAAAATGGGATTACAGCAATGTCTTACTTCTTATTTCTTTCTTCTTATTTGGTATTTAAAATAAATGGGGGGCAGAAAAGGTGTTCCATTTTAGTTATTATATTTCCCCACTCTGGAATGTTTGACCTTTTTGGACATGTGTGATCAATTACGAATTACGAATCTGACCACCCCGCCCTTCGGGCACCCCTCCTGCAACAAGAGGGGAGTTGATTTCGGAAGTTTTAAATTTAGAATTTAGAATTTAGAATTATTTGACTGATTATCAAGAAGTTATATTTTCACCTCAAACTATTTCGACTTTCGACTTTCGACTTTTTTCCAGCAGAGCAATAAACTATCCATTTTTTTAGATTTGCCCTAAATCAATCAGTTTTCTCATAATTTCGATCACTTTTTTTTCGGGGAACTGCTTGGAAACCTCCCGGATGATCTCGTCGTAGGGAGTGCCGCGGTGTTTTAATATTTGCTCTACCATCTCTTTCTCTTCTTTCAGGCGGATTTGGTTTTTATGCCAGCGCAAACAGACATCGCAAGTGCCGCAGGGGGTGCTTTTGGTTTCGCCGAAGTAGGCTAACAGAAGCTGTGAACGACACTGGTCTGTCGATTCTACAAAGTGCAACACCGCATTCAATCGTTTGGCAGCAACCTCTTTGCGCTCTTTGTAAATGGCGTCATCAAAATAAAGATAATTGGAGTCAACACGATTTTCCAAGAAACTGATCTGTGGTGTTTTAGTCCTTGGGATATAGGTGAGCACTCCCATTTGACTCAATGTTCGCAGGTCGTTCATGATTCTACTCACCTCGGTTTCGGAGCGGGTAGCGAGATTTTCTTCGTAGATTTTGATATAGTTCGTGAAAATTCCTCCATAAGTGCGCAAAAGCAGTTTGATCAGCCACTCGTATTGAGGCTCTTTTTTGTAAAACTGCTCCAACTTTTTGTCTCTCATCACCATCGTGACTACAGAAACCCGTTTCCCATCCTCATTCATCATCAGGACGCCGATTTTGTCCAAAAAGGAGATGCAGTAGTAGAGTTCTAAAGGCTTGATATCAATCTGTTTAGCTACTTCGTTTATCTGAAAGTCGAAAGTACTGTTTTCTCCATATCCTAAAGGAATCCGGTAGTAATTGCAGAGCGCATCGTAACTTTTTCGAATCAGGGAGATAGGAGGGAAGGAGTTCTCAAAACTTTCTTTAAGTTCTTTGATATCTCCATCATCATACAGCATGACTGCAGTCGAGGGTTTCAGGTCTCTGCCGCCTCGTCCCGCCTCCTGGAAATAGGCTTCCAGCGTGTCCGGAATGTCGAGGTGGATCACCCAGCGTACATCCGGCTTGTCGATTCCCATTCCAAAAGCATTAGTCGAAACGATGACGCGGGTTTTGTCGTTCATCCAGTCGTTCTGCTTGGCATCCCGCACCTCGGCAGAGAGTCCCGCATGGTAAAAGTCTGCCGTAATGTTGTGTGCCGCAATATATTCCGCAATCTCTTTGGTTTTTCTTCTGTTGCGGACATACACAATGCCCGTGCCTGGATAATGGTTGATCACGCGGATCATCCTGCCCATCTTATTTTGCTCTTTGACAACCATATAGGTCAGATTGTCCCTCTTGAAGCTTTTCTGAAAGGTGTTCAACTCAGGGAAGCCCAGCTTTTCCTGAATATCCACGACTACTTCCGGGGTGGCTGTGGCAGTGAGTGCCAAAACGGGCACATCGGGAAGATATTCTCTGATTTTGCTGATCTCCAAATAGGGGGGACGAAAGTCGTAGCCCCACTGGGAGATACAGTGCGCTTCATCGACAGCGAGCAGGGAGACATTCATTTGCTGCAAGTGGTTGATAAAGAGCGGGGTTTTCAATCTTTCCGGTGAAACATAGAGAAACTTGACGCTATCTCCATAAACACAGTTGCTAAGCATCGATTCGATCTCGCGGGTAGAGAGTCCGGAGTAGATTGCTCCGGCATTGATACCCCGTTTTTTGAGATTCTCAACCTGATCTTTCATGAGTGCAATGAGGGGCGAAATTACTATACAGATGCCCTCTTTGACCAATCCCGGAACCTGAAAGCAGATCGACTTTCCTCCTCCCGTGGGGAGCAGTGCCAGGGTGTCTTTCCCTTCCAGAACGGAGAGGATAATATCCTCCTGCAACTCCCTGAAACGGTCGTAACCCCAATAATCTTTTAAAACTGCCCTGATCTGTTCTTTCATGCTTCAGTGGTTGAGTGAGGAGGTAGAAAGATCACCTCCTTGTAGTTACAAGTGAAGAGGGTACCCCCTTCTCCTTGAATGAGAAGTTGTCCGTATGGGCTCAAACCTACGATAGTGCCACGCATTTCCTGCCCCCCTATTTTATAATTTCCTAAAGATAAATAACGATAAAAATGTTGAAAGTATTGCTTTTCGATAGTGTCCCATTCCTGATTGATGATCAGACCGTACAATTCATCCAATTTCGCTGCCAATTCGTGAGCTATCTGATCAACGTCGTATAATTGGTTGGTAATCAGCGCCATCGAAGTGGGATTAGGTAAGGTAGGGTCGAAATCAATTTGATTGATATTGATACCAACACCGGCAATGGTAGCTTTGATCTCCTCGCCCTGGATGAGGTGATGGATCAGAATGCCGGCAATCTTTTTCTCATTTACATAGATGTCGTTCGGCCACTTAATCTGAGGATTGGGCAGGTATTGCGCCAGCAAATCGCGGATCGCCACAGCAAAATACTGATTGAAAATGAACTGCTTCTGAGCGGGTAGCGGCGGACGAAAGAGGGCACTGAAAGCGAGATTTTTCAGGGGTTCACTCAGCCATCGATTATCGGCTAATCCCTTGCCTTCCGTTTGGTGATTGGTATAAATTGCGTAAAAAAGAGTACCCGCTTCCCAGTTTTCGAGGTAAAGAGGGTAGGACTCCATGAACGTAACATTCGTAGAATGAGCAGATTCAATAAATTTTAATCGGGATGGTTTCATTCGACAAAAATAAGTATCTTTGCGAGATAAAAAAACAACTTCGATGAAAAAATTTTCAATCTATTATCTTTTTATTATTCCTTTGCTTTTTGTCAAATGTACCGATTTGACAAATGAATATGCGAATCAACTTTTTACAGATATTGAACTAAACCGTGCATTCAGACAATGTTTGGTGCAAAGTGCGGATACTTCCAACGCACATTTGATGATTCCCGATTCGGTTCCGATGGGGTTTTATCACTATGACGAAGGGCATTATCGGATTCTTCTTCCGACTCAATTAGCTCATGTGGATACCCTTTTGCGTGCTAATGGATATGGCGGAACGTTGGATTCTTTGTATTGGAAAACAAATCATGCTGCATCTTTGAACGGGAATTCCATGAAGGCTTTTTACAATGAACTGTTTCCGACAGTTAACTTTGCTGAGCCCTATAAACTGTTGAGAGGAGATTCTACGGCAGTTGTTACGTACTTTGAAACGCATTATTATGGGTCAGTTTATTCCAGAGTATTGACGGTAGCGCAGCCCTGGTTGACAGCTCACGGAGTGAATACGCTTTGGGAACAGGTACAGCAAGCCTATTATGATCTATCAGGTCAATTTATAGCACTCAACTACAACGAGTATGTCGCTCAATCTATCACAGCGGCGATTTTCGAGGAGATGAAACGGGAAGAGGTGCTGATTCGTCGCGATCCTTCACATCGTGGACCGCAATCCGGGAAACTATATGAAGTATTTTCTTCAAAATATTAAAAAAATGTATGATTAATCGATTTCTAAAAATTATAGCTTATGAGAACAGATAAAATTTTTAGTGGTAAAGTATTAGCGATTTTGTCGGGGGGCGGAGATACTCCTGCCATCAATTCCAGTATTGAAGCAGTAAGAAATCGGGCATCGATGTTGGGATTTAAAGTGTATGGTATTTTAAGAGGTTGGAGGGGCTTGTTGGGCGATGGAGATGTGGTGGATTTGACCAATATTCCTTACAATGGGATCTATGGTGGTACCGGACTGCTATCCAGCAGAACCAATCCATTTCCGGGTAAACGCAATCCTGAGGATCGTTCAGAGCAGATCTTGAGAAACATTGAAAGATATAAAATAGATGTTTTGGTGACCATTGGAGGAGACGATACCAATGGAGCTGCCAGAAAAATGTATGAGAAATATAAAATTCCGGTGATCGGTTTTCCCAAGACCATCGATAATGACTTGAGAACCCGCACGATGCACCATTATCAAGGAAAATCGTATGAAACCGTATTGTGTCCCGGTTTTCCATCAGGTGCGATGCAGATTAAAAAGTTAACCGCTAAGTTGCACACTACCAATGAGTCACACCAACGGATTATGGTGTTGGAGGTGATGGGTCGTGATGCCGGCTGGTTGACCGGTTCAGCTTCTTTTGGAGGGGCGCAAATCTCATTGGTTCCGGAAGTGGAGATGACCAAAGAGCGTAAAGAGCGCTTTTTTGAGTTTGTGAAAGAGAAATATCATGCCTCTCCGACTAAAAGTTTGATTATTGCGGTTGCAGAAGGGGTAAGATGGTGGAATGACGAGAAAGGAGAATTGGGCATGGTGTACGCCAGCTCCGATTTGGATGAGTATGGACACCCACGTTTTGGAGGAATCAGCGGAGTGATTGCATCGGAAATTAACAAAAAACTCGGTATTGAGGCAAGAGGACAAATCTCAGGTTATATCCCCAGATCGGGCAGATGCTATGAGTACGATCGTCGATTGACCTCTACGTTGGCTGACAAGGTAGTTGATTTATTGTTGAGAGAGGATTACGGTAAGATGCCGGTAATGAAGGATATCGTGCCTTATAACGAGTTAGAGGAGTTCCACACCAGCGTTATCGAGATGGGCAATATTGGAAACTTCCCGCTACCTCTCGAGTATTACGATCAGGAGCAGTTCCAATTTTCAGATCAATACACTCACTTTTTGACTCATATCATCGGTGAACCGTATCGTATGGAGTTTGAGACTCAATTAAAGAAAGTGATTCCTGAATAAGTTTAACTTTTTTATATTATGGCTAGTTTTATTATTGAAGGGGGGCACCCACTCTCCGGTGAAATTACACCTCAGGGTGCGAAAAATGAAGCTTTACAGATTTTATGTGCCGTGTTGCTGACAGATGAGCCGGTGACTGTACATAATGTTCCCGATATCGTGGATATTCGTCGTTTGATCAAAATTCTGAGCTCTATCGGAGTGGAAGTAACTCCTTTGGGCGGAGGTTCGTTCCGTTTTCGAGCGAATCAGATTGATCTGGATTTTATGAAAACTAAGGATTACACTAAATTATCGGGAAAAATTCGTGCTTCCATCATGACCATCGGACCGCTTTTGGGTCGATTTGGAGTGGCGTATGCTTCTGCACCGGGTGGAGATAAAATTGGTCGAAGACCTTTAACTACTCACTTTGAGGGATTTGAGAAGTTGGGTGCAACGATGTCTCACCATAAAGGGATGATCTATAAGCTCAAAGCGGATCCGCTAAAAGGCTGTTATATGTTGCTGAATGAGGCTTCTGTGACCGGAACAGCAAACTTGGTGATGGCAGCCGTGTTGGCAAAAGGAACAACCACTATTTTTAATGCAGCCTGTGAACCTTATCTGTTGCAATTGTGCAGGATGTTGAATCGGATGGGTGCCAAAATCTCCGGTTTGGGATCCAACTTGCTGACCATCGAGGGAGTGGAAAAGTTACACGGTTGTGAACATACTGTGTTGCCCGATATGATCGAGATAGGTAGCTTTATTGGAATGGCAGCCCTGAATCGCTCTGAAATTACCATTAAAGATTGTTCCTGGGAGAACTTAGGGATTATTCCATATACTTTTTCTAAATTGGGGATTAAACTGGAACAACGGGGAGATGATATCTTTGTTCCGAAACAGAAAGAGTATGTGATTGAGCGTCAGATGGATGGCTCTATTTTGACGATCGCCGATGCGCCTTGGCCGGGATTTACTCCCGACCTGATCAGTATCGCTTTGGTAACTGCCGTTCAAGGGAAAGGAAGCGTTTTGATTCACCAGAAGATGTTTGAAAGTCGTCTCTTCTTTGTGGATAGTTTGCAAAGTATGGGAGCGCAGATCATTCTGTGTGACCCCCACCGTGCTACGGTGATCGGATTGAACCATCAGATACCGTTGCGGGCAACCAAGATGGCTTCTCCCGATATTCGTGCGGGGGTAGCGCTGTTGATTGCTGCACTCTCGGCAGAAGGAACCAGCGTGATTCAAAACGTGGAACAGATCGATAGAGGTTATCAGGATATTGTGAACCGTTTGAATAGCTTGGGTGCAAATATTATCAGAGAGGATTAATCCTATAGATAAATTCAACAGATCCTATTTAAAATATTGATATTCACCCTGTTTGCTTTTTCTTTACTTTTGACCATCAGAATTAAATAAAGAGAACCATGCAAACCATAATGATGTTACTCTCCTTCCAACCTGCAACCGACACGATTCTTCTGGGAGCCGGTTGTTTCTGGTGTGTGGAAGCGATGTTCAAGAAGTTGAAAGGGGTGATTTCCGTAGAGTCCGGGTATAGCGGAGGGGAGATGGAGAATCCGTCCTACCGCGATGTATGTAGCGGCGAGACCGGTCATGCGGAGGTGGTGAAGGTGGTGTATGATCCCGCTGTTTTGTCGGTGGAGCAGCTGCTGGAGATCTTTTTCGCGGTACACAATCCGACCACCCTCAATCGTCAGGGTCCCGACGTGGGCACGCAGTACCGTTCTGCCATCTATTACAGCAATGAGGCGCAGTTAGAAGCGATTCAGCAGGTGATGAGCCGCATCGAAGAGGCGCAGCTGTTCAAAGATCCGATCGTTACGGAAGTGGCTCCCATCAAGAATTTCTACAAAGCGGAGGATTACCACACCGACTACTTTGAACTGCACGGGAATGAACCCTACTGCCAGATGGTAATCCGCCCCAAGATGACCCGGTTTAAGGAGAAATTTCGCTCCCTCCTTGAAGGGATTTAAAAGTCGAAAGTCGGAAGTCGGAAGGCGAAATCAATTACGAATTACGAATTACGGGGTTTATGTTATTGCATGTTTGTAAATTATGTTTGCTGGGTTGGTCGTAGAGACGCAAGGCATTGCGTCTCTATGGATATAATTGTAAATATTTGTTTTTCAAATGATTATAATAAAATAAAAATCCGTAATTTTGCAGGTTATTAATTCATTGCATTATGAAATCTCGTTTTCTTTTTGTTATAATTGTAATTTTCTCATTGGGACAATCCTATTCCCAACAGGAGTTTCAATCTTTGTTTAACACCAAAATGAAGGAGGGGTGCCCGAAGGGCGGGGTGGTTTTTCCCCACTCGGCAAAGGGCAGGGACAAGCCCTGCCCCTACAATCGCGGTTAATTAAATTTATAATCTGTAATTTCGTGAATATCAAACGTTTATTGTAATTTTAATGCTGTTGCATAATAACATCATGGACCATGGTTGTTTTTTTGGTTTTTCTCGGACAGGTCGCGACCTGTCCCTACAATAATCGCGTTCAATTTTAATTTGAACCCCGTAATTCGTAATTCGTAATTGAATTCCGCCTTCCGCCTTTTAATTCTACCTTCTACCTTCTACCTTCTTCCTTATTTAATTACTATCCTAAAATCATCCACATATATTTTCTCCCGGGAAGGGTTGTAGATGTAAATTTTCATTAAATCGGCTTGTTTAATGCTATCCGGGATGGTGAAGGTTTTGCTGTATTTTACCCATTGATTAACCTCCTTGATATCATCTTTTACATCAAATCCAACCCTATAGAAGTTGAAACTACTTCCGTGTGCCTCAATAATCAGTTTTGCGTCATGGTTTAAAGATTTTTGATTGAGCATAAGCTCAATGGCAATATTTTGTTTCAAGCTGTCAGGTATAACCTTTAGAGGATACTCCCAGGTAATGCTGAAATCATTGCCTGTACCAGTTCGTGATGACTTGTTGCCGGAATAAGCTAATTCAGAGGTTATGGTGTGCATTTGTTCCCAAACTTCACAACTGTTATCGCAACTGTTAAAGAAATTCGTATGGTATGTAGTGCCTAAATTCACTTCTACGTAAAACTCTTTGTACCAGGTTTTTAATGCTTCGGCAACGTTTTTTGCAACTATTTTTCTTCCTTTTTCAGCATAATGTTCTGTAGTCCAATCCTGGTCAATAAACTGTTCATCTTCAACGACATTTAAGTTGTTAACTACTATTACACCTCTATTTTGAAAGTAGTTTTCCAGGATCTTAGCATTCTCATTGATCATGTAAACTAATTCATCACCGATCAGCTCTTGTGCTTTTTCAGTGTTCTCTGCCAATAGATTAAAAACAAGGTTCCAGCCTCTTTTATGTGCTAATTTTATAATATCATTAAAATCTTTGATTCTGGGATTATTTGTAGTGTCTAACTGAAAACCATAAGTTTTAATGTAGTGACAAGCCAATTCAGTTTGTTTGTAATCAATATTTCCAACACTATCTTTTATGCCGTAATTGGCCATCCAATAATCCCACTCAATTACGTTTTGAAACGGGAATTCAAATGGTAAATTGAATTGATCTCTTTTCCATTTCTTCTTAAATTGTTCCTCCCGCTCACTTTCTGATTTGATGTCATATGCTTTGAAGGATAATAAAAAACGATTGAATAGTGGTGGGTATGGTTTGATCAGAACTAAACTTTTTTGTAACGGTGTTTCAAGGTCAGAATAGATCCAATTTGCATTAAAAGAACGTAAGTTGAGAGTAACAATTACAGTCTTAACCTGGTTTTCAAGAGGGATGTTCTCTAACAAGACTTTATAAATACCCGCATGGGCTGCAGGTTTTGTGATGTCGTAAGTGTTTAATTCCGGGAAGTAATCTCCCACAAAGGCAGAAATATATCTTTTATCAAGATCATCTCTACGAAAAGAGTTGTTAGATGATTCCCCTACGTATATGATGTCTGCATCATTGGGGATATCTCTAACCAAATTGATGATATCAGAATGTTGTTGAATATCATCCTCATAGAACCATTTACTGTAAACAGCATTGATGATCACCAGCACTATAAATAGAAGAATTACTTTGAATGCTATTTTTTTGTACATACCTTACTGTTTAGAATTGGAAATAAATAAATGGAAAATTTTCTACTCCCGCATGGACAATGATGCTAAAGATAAAAATAGCGTATATAATCCATCTGCCAATAAGAGGAATGTTTGCCATCCATGAATCAAAGCGTTTATTGTACAGCAAGATGTCCGTAATGATAAAAAAGATCAACCAAAACCAAACATAACCCGGAATGATTAGTGCTTCAGTTATTTGTCCTGATCCTGAAAATAATAAAGTGAAAATGTTCATTGCTTCGCCAAAGGACTGACTTCTAAAGAATACCCATATTAAAGTAACCAAAGCAAAGGTTTTGAGCGATAAGAGAATATGCCCGAGAGAGTAGGGTTTATGTTCTTTTTCCAGCTTCAAAGCCGAGTTTAAAACCTTTTCAAGGATATATAAAACGCCATATAGAGCACCCCAAATCAGAAATGTCCAGTTGGCGCCGTGCCAAATTCCACTGACTACAAAAACAATCATGATATTGAGTGCCCATCTGCTTTTTTTTACCCGATTACCTCCAAGGGGATAGTATAAATAGTCTCTAAACCAAGTAGATAGGGAAATATGCCATCTTTGCCAGAACTCGGCTATGTTTTTTGCCAAATAGGGTGTTTTGAAGTTGTTCATCAGGTTTACACCCATTATTTTTGCACTTCCGATAGCAATAACGGAGTATCCGTAAAAGTCGCTGTAAATCTGGAAGGAGTAGAAAACGACACCTTTCAATATATCCAGAGAAGAATAGTTGTTTGGGGCAGCATATATTTTGTCAACAATTCCGGCCAGATTATCTGCAATCACCATTTTGATAAATAAACCATAGAGAATAAGTCGTAGTCCATTAGCCAGATTGTCGTAAGTAAAATCATGTTTTGCCTTGAGTTGTGGTGTAAGTCTGGAAAAACGCTCAATGGGACCGGCTACAAGCTGAGGAAAAAATGAGACATATAGGGCAAAATAGCCTAAGTGTTTTTCAGCCTTCTCTTTCCCGAAATAAACGTCAATGGAATAACTTAAAGCCTGAAAAGTATAGAATGAAATCCCAACCGGTAATAAAAAACTCATTAATGGGATATCTTTTCCTATCTCTAACTTATCAAAGAGGAGGTTGATATTTTCAGCAGCAAAGTTAAAGTATTTGAAGAAAAAAAGGATTCCCAGGTTTGCACTGAGATTCAATATGAGGAGTAGCAGTTTTGATTTTTTGCCCGGGTATTTTTCCATCAAAACACCGCTCGAATAAGCAATTAACGTGGATATAGCTATCAAGAATACATACTCTACCTTCCAACTCATGTAAAAGAAGTAGCTGGCTGCAAGAAGCAATATCCACCTCAATTTATGAGGGAGCAGGAAGTAAAATATTACCACAATGGGTAAAAAGAGGAGATATTCTATGGTGTTAAAAAGCATATTGCATAAGTTTCAGTGTGGGAGTTTGGTTTTTAGCCATCAATCTCCACTTCTTGCTCGGCTATAGGTGTTCTCACATCCTGCGGACTGATCAGCACGCCCGGTTCTTTGGGGGCTATCTTGAAAGTGATGTTGTGGTCTTTGAGTTGGGTGATGAGGTCGATCACAGTGTGAATCTCTACGGTTTCAGTGCAGAATACCAACTCGTTGATTTTCTCATCTTCCAGCAGTTCAATAAACTTTTTTTGATCAAATGGAGCGGTGAGGTCACTGAATAGGAGCTTTTCGGGAGCAGTATCATTCAGTTGTACCAAAAGTGCAACGCGATGCACTTCCTTCCCCCCTAATATCATTATTTTCCTGGAAGAAGAATCCCCAAAATAAAACGACTTAATCTTGAGTTTATGCAACAGATAACGGAGAGAGTTCATGGCAACGGTAGTCCACATGGCGCCTAAAACGATGATAGCGCGTGAATATCTTGCGGTTTCCGGCAGGAGCGAGTAGATCAGCAATATAGCGACCGTACCCAGCAGAATTCCTTTGTTGATTTTATGCAGTGCAAAGGGCTTTTTATATCCTTTCATGAGGGCTATGCAAAGAATCCACGTGACGATGTAGAGCGGTACGAAAAGATAACGGTAAATGGGCGGATAGGGTGCGATTAAAACCGCTTGTTCCCAATACTTTGCCAGCAATAACATCCCGGAGTAGATCACGATAAAGTCGAGAATGGGCATCATCAACTGGGCTACTACTCTTTTGAGAATCGCTAAGCCAGCGCGCAACCAGATGGCAAAATTGAGAAAGTGGCGGTAAATTTTGGCGGCTCCTCCAATGAAATGTTTCTCCACAAAAATCTGCATCGCTTTGTAAAATACAATCACATAATTGAGAGAACCTTTTTTGGTACTTTCTCCCTTGTAGTGGATAATCCTTGTTTCGGGATAATAATAATTTTTGTAACCACCTTGTGTAATTCGGTAGGATAGATCCACATCCTCGCCGTACATAAAAAAGGTGTTGTCCAGAGATCCAACCTTGTCGATTGCAGTTTTGCGCAATAGCATGTAAGCTCCGGCAAGTACTTCCACTTCATTGATTTCATTATCATCCAGATAGGTAAGGTGATATGAACTGAATTTCTTAGATTTTGGAAATAGCTTGGAGAGTCCGAATATCTTGTAAAAAGCCACGGAAGGGATGGGCAGCGCTCTTTTGGATTCAGGAAGAAATTCCCCCTCTCCATTGATCATTTTCACTCCCAGGGCGCCTGCATCCGGGTGTTCATCCATAAATTGGATCGATTTTTCAAAGGTGTCTTTTTGTACCAGCGTGTCCGGATTGAGCAGCAGGATGTACTCTCCCTTTGCCATGTCAATCGCCTGGTTGTTAGCCCGGGAGAAGCCCACATTCTCTTTATTGGCAATCAGATGTACCTGTGGGAAGCACTCCTGAACCATCTCAACGGATTGATCTTGCGAGTTGTTATCCACAACAAAGATCTCAGCTTCAATATTTTGAGTGGCATCCAGAACCGAATCCAAACATTGCCTTAAAAAATGTTTGACATTATAGTTAACGATGACAATACTGAGTTTCATAATCTTATTGTGTAGGCAGATAAGCCATGACACTCTTTTGAGATCTTACCTTATCTGCTATTTTTACATTGATTTTGGCGTTGAGGGGAAGAAAAAGATCTACACGAGATCCAAATTTGATGATTCCCATCTCTTCACCTTGTTTAACTTGATCATTTTCTTGGGAGTAGGATACAATTCGTCTGGCAACGATGCCGGCAATTTGTCGAAACAGGATCTCTACTCCTTGTTCATTGCGCACTACCACACTATTATGCTCATTATCTTTCGAAGCTTTGGGTAGTTTGGCGATATAGTGTTTACCGGGATGGTACTTGACATAGGATACCGTTCCATCTATCGGGTAGCTGTTGACATGAACATTAAAGGGGGACATAAAGATTGAGATTTGGATTCGTTGATCCTTAAAATACTCATCCTCAAATACTTCGTTAATTTGAACAACAGTGCCATCTGCGGGACTAAGCACACCGTCAGCAGTTCTGTTGACAACGCGTGAGGGAACTCTAAAAAAACGGATGGTAAAAAAAAGTAGAGTAAGCAGAAGTAGTGTTACGATAATATCCAGACAGAGACAGGAGGATTTGAAGCCAATAAAATAGAGGCAGAGTAAAAAAATAACAATCAACAACACAACCCCGATAGAGTTGTATCCCTCTCTGTGAATTCTCATGGATTAACTACTTATTTAAGTTGATAGAGATAATAGGTGTTAAAAGGGATATTATCCGGGGATGATCTGCGAATAGCGCGTCTGGGAAATTTATATTTATCAAGGATATACTCAAATGTTGTAAATTTTGAACCCATGTTGTACTCATTCAAGTAGTTAACAACATACTCTGAAGCTCTGTTGTTCTTTGAGTAGCCCATTAAGTTGTTGTAAGCGTAGGGCAGTCCGTAATAGGGATTGAATGATAACGTGTCGTAAGTATAGTCATAAGTAACTCTGGTGGAAAATTCCGGAAATTGATCTGTAATATTGATAATGTTATCACCTCTGTAGGTTACTTTTCTGAGACAATGTAGTATTAATCCTTTGGTTCCGTTTTCTTTATAGAGCGTGGTTACCATAGGATTCTCCCCGATTATTCTTTGGTATAGAGGGGCATTCACTATTTTATCAAATCCGGAGAAATAATCCACATCGTAATGTTCTGCCACCTGAGTAATTTTAGTGGTTTTTTCATCTCTTTGAAATACAACCTCCATGCGGGTAGCTCCATCCATCACATAAGTGATTCTATTAACCAGTTTATCAACGTAGTAGAGTTTCACACTTTCAACATACAATGGAGTTGAGTGTTCGATAGTTGCTACGGTTTTATCAGAGTTGTAAGTAAAGTTAAAGTAATAATGAACCGAATCTTGTCTGTCAAAAACATCTATCTTTTCGATTCTGTCTTTTTTATCGTAGATAAAGGTTTGATCGGGGTCACCCACTTCACTGAGCTCCCAGATTTTATATAGTTTTTGTTTTGGACGATAAATATCCTGATCTTTATTGCAAGCAGTAAACAATAAGAGGGCTCCTAAAAAAGTTACGAAATATAACAGTTTTTTCATGAGAGTATAAATTTAATGATTATCTAAAACAAACATGCAAAGATAGTAAAAAAACTTGTACATTTGCAATCGAGTATTGATAAAATTAAATACTTGTAAATAAGTGAATTAAAAACCAACAAATTGCTATGACCTACTTTTTTGATCAACTGAAAGAAGCTTTTGTCCTCCCATTAAGCAATCCGGTACTGGTTTTTTCCCTTATTCTTTTCATTATCCTTTTATCTCCAATCCTTTTACGCAAATTAAATATCCCCAGTATTATTGGTTTGATTATAGCAGGGGTTATCATTGGACCTTATGGATTTAACTTTTTAGAGAAGAATGCGGCGATAGACCTTTTTTCAACCATCGGGTTGTTGTATATCATGTTTATTGCAGGATTGGATCTGGACTTGAATGAGTTTAAGAGTAACAGGAATAAGAGTATTTGGTTTGGTTTTTTTACTTTTATTATTCCTTTTGGGCTTGGATATCCCGTATGTCACTACCTTTTAGGTTATGATGTAGATGCCAGTATTTTAATATCGAGCATGTTTGCTACTCATACTCTGGTATCTTATCCTATAGTCAGTAAGTTAGGTGTTTCCAAGAATAGGGCTGTGGCTGTGACAGTTGGAGGTACTATTTTAACTGATACAGCAGTTTTGATTATTTTAGCTGTTGTTGTGGGTAAACATCGGGGTGGTTTAAGTACAGAGTTTTGGATTCGCTTGGGAGTTTCTCTGACTATTTTTACTTTGATCATGTTTTTGATCATTCCCCGCATTGCCAAATGGTTTTTTAAGAAGTTGGAGAGTGAAAAACACTCTCACTATATTTTTGTTTTATCGGTGGTATTTTTTGCAGCTTTCTTGGCGGAAATGGCTGGTGTAGAGCCTATTATCGGGGCTTTCTTTGCAGGATTGGCATTGAATAAGCTAATTCCTCACTCCTCCGCATTGATGAATCGGATCGAGTTTATGGGGAATGCTCTATTTATTCCTTTTTTTCTGATTAGTGTCGGGATGATTGTCGATGTGAGAGTAATCCTGAATGGTCCGGCAGCCTTGATTATAGCAGCAACACTTTCTGTTGTGGCGATAGCCGGGAAATGGCTGGCTGCAGCCGCAACACAATTGGTCTTTAGATTTTCCAAAGCACAACGACAGCTGATTTTTGGATTAAGCGGGTCACATGCAGCCGCTACTTTGGCTGTGATTTTAGTAGGCTATAATGCAGGTATTTTGGATGATAATATTTTGAATGGAACGGTGATCCTGATACTAATTACTTGTATTGTGGCATCCTTTGCTACAGAGAGAGCAGCCCGTAAAATTATGGTGGAAACGGAAGAAAATGAAGGGGAGATTGTGAAAGCAGAAGAGCACACCGCTTCCAATATTTTATTGCCGATAGAGAATGTTTCAAATGTTGAAAAAGTTGAAAAACTACTCGAATTTGCCATTTTTATCCGGGATAAAAAATCAGTGCATCCACTCTCTGTTTTGACAGTGGTTTCCAATGATGAAGAGGCTGAATCAAATATTATCAAAGCAAGAAATAAACTGGAAGCGTGTGTCACTAAGGCGTCTGCTTTTGAAACTAAAGTGAATGTGATTACCACTATTGACCATAATGCTGCCAGTGGAATCAGCAGGATTGCCAGGGAGATTATGGCCGATGTTATCATTTTGGGATGGCCCTCCCGGAAAGGTTTTTTTGATAAGCTGATTGGGGAGAAAATGGATATGATTCTGGAAAATTCCGAAAAAACTATCTATGTTTGTCACCCTGCTAAACCCTTGATCTTGCATAAACGAATCATATTGGTTGTTCCTCCCTTTGCGGAACATGAAAGTGGCTTTAAATTGTGGTTTGCCAATGTGATTCGATTAGCACAAGAACTTAGTGTATCTGTTCAGATATACGGAAATGAAGATAGTTTTAAAGCAATTCATCGTCTATATAAGGAGAATAAGTTCAATGCGACTTTGGTAACCCATAATTTTACGGATTGGGATGATTTTCTCATTCTATCCAGAGATATCAAAGATGATGACTTAATCTTCCTGGTTTCAGCACGCAAAGGGGCTACCTCTTATATGAGTATGATGGATAAACTGCCTGCAAAAATTGAAAAATATTTTAGAGATCACAGTAGAATTATTATCTATCCCGAACATTATAGTGACGAGCATGTACTGGATCAATACAAAGATTTTTCAGGTGAAACAATCAATAAGGGGATTGAGGCGGTTCAGAAGTTAGGTAAAGGGATTGGGAGTATCTTTAAAACTAAAGATGAAGAATAAAAAGAACCGATTGATGTACTAAACAAAGAAAAAGAACGTTTTTTTGGAATAGTTTCATGGTATGAAAAGATTTTTTTGCCTTTTTCTTATAATTTTGAGTTTTATTCAGCTCCAGGCTCAGGTTGAAGCTCCTAAATACAGCAATGAGTTTCTGAATATCGGTGTTGGTTCGCGTGCATTGGGGATGGGAGGTACTGTGAGTGCGCTGGTCAATGATGTGACCGCCGGGTATTGGAATCCTGCAGGATTGACCAGGATGGAGAAAAAATATGAGCTGGGTTTGATGCACTCAGAGTATTTTGCAGGGATTGCCAAATATGATTTTATTGGTGCGGGATACCGGATTGATGATCAATCCGCTGTTTCGCTCTCTTACATTCGGTTTGGAGTGGATAACATCATGAATACCACGGAGTTAATAGATGCGCAGGGGAATGTTGATTACGATAAAATTTCCTACTTCTCTGCTGTAGATAATGCCTTCTTGCTCAGTTATGCACACAAAATTACAGGACATGAAGCGTGGTCGATCGGAGGGACAGCAAAGATTATCAGAAGAACGATCGGTCAGTTTGCCGGATCCTGGGGATTTGGATTGGATTTTGGTGTACAATACAGTCATAACGGATGGAGTGCAGGATTGGTAGCGAAAGATATCACCTCCACCTTTAATGTGTGGAGATACAACTTATCCGATGAGGTGATTCGCGTTTTTGAAGAGACTCAAAATGAGATTCCAACCAATAGTCTGGAGTTAACCTTACCCAAACTGGTGTTGGGCGGAGCCAAATATGTGGAGTGGAATAAAGATTGGAACTCTACTTTTGCACTCGACTTCGACTTTACTTTTGATGGTGCCAGAAACCGATTGGTAAAAACATCATTTTTGAGTATGGATCCCCATTTGGGAGTGGAGGTGGGATTTCGTCGTTTGGCGGCATTGCGTTTGGGAGTCTCTAATTATCAGCAAATTCCCGATTTTGATAACAAAATCAGACATAGCGTCCAATTGAACTTCGGATTGGGTTTTGGGATTAAGGACTTTCTGTTTGTCGACTATGCCTTTACCGATATGGGGAACCTGTCGATAGCCCTTTATTCTCACGTTTTTACAGTGAAAGTAGCTTTAGATAAACTAAAATTAAAACCATAATATGAACTATTTTATATCAGATTACCCTTATTCAAAGGAGCAGATTCAGGAGCGAATTCGACAATATGAAGCGTCGAAGCTAGCTTTTTTAACTGAGCCGGAAGCGTTCCGTTTTGCGTTGAACTGTATAGATTTGACTACTTTGGAAGGGAGTGACACGCCCGACCGAGTAACGACGCTTTGTCAAAAAGCGGTGCAGTATCAGACAGCCGCGGTTTGTGTTTATCCCCCCTTTATTTCTATTTCCAAAAAAGAATTAAAAAACACTCCTATCAGAGTGGCAACCGTAGCGGGAGCGTTTCCTGCAGGACAATCACCGATAAAAGTGAAATTGATGGAAGTAGGATATGCTGTAGAGCAGGGCGCCGATGAGATAGACATGGTGATTTCGAGAGGCAAGATGTTGGACGGGTTGTATGATGAGGTGTTTAGTGAAATTGTGGCGATTCGCGAAAAATGCGAAGGAAAAACGCTCAAAGTAATTTTGGAGACCGGAGAACTGGTTGAACCACAGTTAATTTATCATGCGTCACAATTGGCGATGGCGGCAGGTGCCGATTTTATCAAAACTTCCACAGGCAAGGTAGCAGTCAACGCAACTCCGGAAGCGATGGTAGTGATGCTGGATGCTATTCATGACCATGCAGTTCGTACCGGAATTCAGGTAGGAATTAAACCTGCCGGTGGTATTTCTGACGAAAAAACTGCCATATTGTTCCTAAAAATTGTAGAAAATGTGTTGGGAAAGGAGTGGTTTAACCCCAAAAAATTTAGAATTGGAACCAGCAGATTGGCTGATTTACTACATAAATTGGTCTAAAAGAAACTTTTTTATTTTTTATGTTCTGAATATCAAATAAATGTGTATCTTTGCAGTTCGAAAAAAACGGAAAAATAATTGTTTCACTTTATAAAAATTTATAGTTATGACAAAGGCAGAGATCGTTAATGAAATTTCCAATAAAACAGGGATTGACAAACAAGCAGTTCAAAGTGTTGTTGAATCATTTATGACTAGTGTAAAGAGTGCACTATCAAGAAATGAAAACGTATATTTACGTGGTTTTGGAAGTTTTATCGTAAAAGAAAGAGCAGAAAAAACAGCTAGAAATATTTCTAAAAAGACAACTATTGTGATTCCAGCACATAAAATACCCGCATTTAAACCTTGCAAATCTTTTGTAAACTCAGTTAAAAAAATTAAATAATTTCACAAAACTTTACAGCTATGCCTAGTGGTAAAAAAAGAAAAAGACATAAAATGTCTACCCATAAAAGAAAAAAACGTCTAAGAAAAAATAGACATAAAAAGAAATAATTTTCTTATTTAACCTTATGAAAAACTAAATAGTATGACCCTTCATATTGTTTAGTTTTTCTTATTTGTACCGTAATCATGTCAGAAGATTTAGATCATAGTGTTGTTAAAGAGCTTTTCATAACCTCCTCTTCAAGTGGGGTTAAGATAGCTTTGTTAGAAGATAAAAAACTGGTTGAAGTACATGAGGAAAGATCATCTGATCATTTTGGAGTCGGGGATATCTATTTGGGAGTGACGAAAAAGCTGAATTCAGGAATGAATGCCGCTTTTGTTAATATTGGTGCTGAAAAGGATGCATTTTTACACTATTTGGATTTGGGGAACCATTTCAATACAATGAAAAATTTTGTAAATGATGTCATCAATACCAATAAAAAGAGCATTGCCAACTATCCTTATGAGCCTGAACTACCCAAAGTGGGAAAAATAGGAGAGGTTTTAGCCTCCGGACAAAAATTGTTGCTTCAAATTGCTAAAGAACCGATCTCAACAAAGGGTGCCACGGTAACGACAGAAATTTCACTTGCAGGAAGGTATCTGGTATTGGTGCCTTTTATGGATAAAATTTTTATATCGCAAAAAATTACGCGAGGTTCAGAAAAAAGAAGACTGCGGAAATTGGTTCAAAGTATTAAACCCAAGAAATTTGGGATTATCGTTAGAACTGTTGCGAATGGTAAAGAGATGGAGGAGATCCAGGCTGACCTGGATCAGTTGATGGATCGCTGGAGAGTGATTGTAGATAAGCTCTCTATGGCAGTAGCACCCGCGAAAATAGCATCGGAACTGGATATGACTACCTCGCTGATCCGCGATATGATCAATGACTCTTTTGAGTCAATCTATGTCGATGATCCGTTGCTTTTTCAGGAACTAAAACAATATCTTCATAGCGTTTCACCGGAATATACCCATATTCTCAAATTATATAAAAATCCAAAGCCGCTTTTTGAAGCTATGAATATCACAAAGCAGATCAAAGCTTCTTTTGGGAAAAATGTGACCATTAAAAATGGTGTCTATCTGGTTATAGAACATACCGAAGCGATGCACGTCATCGATGTCAACAGCGGAAATCGTACCAAAGCAGGGAAAGATCAGGAGGAAAATGCACGTACCGTTAATATGGAAGCGGCGGTTGAGATTGCCAGACAACTTCGGTTGAGAGATATGGGAGGGATTATCAGTATCGATTTTATCGATATGAGAAAACCGGCGAACAGATCTGCATTGTACCAGAAAATGGTGCAATTGATGAAAGAGGATAAAGCCAAACATACCATTTTACCCGTGAATAAGTTTGGAATTATACAAATTACCAGACAGAGGGTAAGGCAGGAAAAAGTGATTCATGTTGCCGAAACTTGTCCATCCTGTAGAGGTACCGGAAAGGTGCAACCTGCAATATTGATAGTGAAGGAGATGGAAGAGATGATTGAGTATATCATCAATAATAAGATTGCATCCAAATTCTATATTAAAGTACACCCAATCATTTATGCCTATTTGACTCGCAAGCTCTATTCACATCGCTTGAGATGGTCTATCAAGTATAAAAGATGGATTAAACTGGTTCCGGCTGAAAGTTTCCAATTGTTGGAATATAGGTTTTTCAATAGGATGGATGAACAGATTATGTTCTGGACCTCTCCTACAATTGATGAATAATCAGTAAGATGAACGATATAGAAAAGGTATACCGTTATGGTGCATATCAAGATCGTACGGAATATGAAATAAGGATCAAAGCGAAAGCTTTGGGAATTGTAGGAGAACGATTGGAACAGTTGATAGAGCAATTGAAAGAGGAGTCTTTTATTGATGATGTGCGATTTGCACAAAATTATGTGAGATCCAAATTGAATCATGGTCGGTGGGGAGTGATTAAAATTAAAAGTGGACTTTTTGCTAAAGGGGTGAACCCGAATATTATTGATGAGGTGGTGGAAACGATAGATGAAGAGTACTACTATCAAAATATGCGCCATGAAATGGATAAGTGGATGCAATCGAAACCCCAAACAGAAGAAAATAGAGATAAATTGATCCGTTTTTTACTCGGGAAAGGGTATCAATACGGAGAAATCATAAAAATGTTGAATAGAGATGGTGACTAACGAACAGATAAAAGAGCTCGGAAAAAGAGTAGCAGAGCTAAGGAGGTGTCTTTGACATCGATCATAAAATAGCCGAAATTAAAGATAAAGAACAGATTACGCATGCGCCTGATTTTTGGAATGATTCCAAAAAAGCGGAACAGCTGTTGCGTGAAATCAGCGGAATTAAAGCCTGGGTTGAGGAGTTTCAAAGTGCTCAAAACGCATTGGATGATCTGTTGCTGACTTATGAGCTTTTTAATGAAGAAGATGCGACAGAGGAGGAGGTGGAAAGTGTATACGATAAGGCACTGGAAGATATTGAAAATCTGGAGTTTAAGAATATGATGTCCGATGAGGAGGATCAGCTGGGTGTGATTTTGACGATCAATTCTGGCGCAGGGGGGACTGAAAGTTGCGACTGGGCTTCCATGCTGATGCGAATGTATCTCCGTTGGGCTGAACGAAAAGGATACCCGACTGTTATCTTGGATCAGCAAGAGGGCGATGTGGCTGGGATTAAGCAAGTTACCATCGAAATCGATGTGCCTTACGGATATGGATATCTGAAAAGTGAAAACGGAGTCCACCGTTTGGTGAGAATTTCGCCTTTTGATTCGGCAGCGCGCCGGCACACCTCTTTTGCATCGGTGTATGCCTATCCAATTATCAATGAGGATATTGTGATCGAAGTGAATCCCGCAGATATCTCCTGGGACACCTACCGTTCGAGCGGTCCGGGAGGACAAAATGTGAACAAAGTGGAAACCGCTGTCCGACTACACCACCATCCAACCGGCATCATTGTAGAGTGTCAGGAAACCAGATCGCAGCTGCAAAACAGGGAAAAAGCGATGCAGATGTTGAAGTCGCAATTGTACCAAAGGGAGCTGGAGAAAAAGCGCGAGAAGATCTCTCAGATCGCAAGCAGCAAAAAACGGATAGAGTGGGGGTCTCAGATTCGAAGTTATGTAATGCACCCCTATAAATTGGTGAAAGACCTGCGTACCAACCACGAAACCGGAAACGTCAACGCCGTTATGGACGGCGACCTGGATGCCTTCCTGAAAGCATATTTGATGGATCACTCCGCTTGAAATCCCTGCGCCTGCAACTCAATCAACTTTTGGTCATTGGTAACCAGATTTTTCCCGGCTGATGCGGCAGTAATATGTCCAATAACGGAAATCTCTTTAAGGTTTTTAATTTTCTCGTAATCCTCTTGCTTGATAGTGAAAAGTACCTCATAATCTTCACCTCCATTGAGTGCAATGGTAGTGGCTACAATTTTCAATTCTTTCAAAGTGTCAAAAGTAAGCAAGTCAACAGGCAGTTTTTCTTCATAAATGGTACATCCGCAATCCGATTGCTGACATAAATGGAGTAGTGCGTTGGCAAGTCCATTTTTGACATTGATCATGCTGGTAGGCAGGATTCCCGCTTTCTTAAGGTCTTCAATCACATCCACTCTGGGTTCCGGCTTTAACTGACGCTCAATGATGTAGGAATACCCCTCTAAATCAGGTTGTTGTGTAGGATTGACCGCAAATACCTGCATCTCTCTATTCAAAATTAAAAGTCCGGTGTAGGCAGCACCCAGGTCTCCGGAAACACAAATTAACTCATTTTCAGCGGCTCCTTTGCGCTGAACCAACTCTTTTTCTTTGACAGTACCAATCATCTGAGCTCCAATAATCAATCCGGTATTGGAACTGGTAATATTCAGTCCAACCAGGTCGATACCGTACCTTTCGCAACAGAATTTAACACCGGCGGTAAACTCCTCCAGTGCCTCTACAGAAAAGCGGTTGGAAGCTCCGATATTGATCCGGATTTGTGAGGGAGTTCCATTCATCCCTACAATATCGGCAGCAGCGGCAGCTACTGTTTTATACCCCAAATGTTTGAGCGGGAAGTAACCCAGGTTAAAATGGACATTCTCAATCGCTAAAGTCGAGGTAGTAAGGGTCAGTTGATCACCCATTTTTAAAACCGAAGCATCATTCTCTATTCCCGATAGGGAAGAAGCGTTGCTTAATTGGAAAAATTCCCCTAAATGTTTGATCAATTCCTCTTTGCCCATTTGGGATACCTCAAGTCGACCTTTGTTTTCTAACATAGCTTCAGATATATGATTAACCTGCAAAGATATAAATAAATCTTGACCCGCTTCCTCTTTGAAGTGGATTATTTTTGCTATTTTTGTAGCTTTAATATTGAATCACGTGACTATAAAGCAAAAATACGAATTTATTCTCGACTATTTTATCAAACACAATCCGGAGCCTGCCTCTGAATTGATTTATGATAATCCATTTGAATTGTTGGTGGCTGTAGTGTTGTCGGCACAGTGTACAGACAAACGAGTGAATATGATTACGCCGGACCTGCTTATGAAATATCCGACTCCTGAAAAAATGGCTGAAGCAGAAGTTCAGGAGATTTATGAGCTGATCAAGTCTTGCTCCTATCCTAACAATAAAGCCAAACACTTGTCGGGTTTATCTAAAATGTTAGTTTCCCAATTTAACAGTGAAGTACCTCAAACTTTGGAGGAGCTAACTCAATTGCCCGGAGTGGGAAGAAAAACGGCAAATGTGATTCTTTCAGTCATTTTTGATCAGCCCTCTATGGCAGTGGATACGCATGTTTTCCGGGTTTCTCATCGCTTGGGAATAGTGAAAAATGCGAAAACTCCACTGGAAACAGAAAAACAGTTGGTGAAACATTTCCCGACGGAGTGGATTGCCAAAGCGCACCACTGGCTGATTTTACATGGAAGGTATGTTTGTATTGCGCGCAAACCATTATGTGCTCAATGTGACTTAAAATCAATATGCAGTTACTATGAGAAAGAGCACAAAGAGACAGATATAAAAGAATAATAACTTAATAATTTTGAAACGATATGAATGAAAAAGATTTTAATGTAGGGAATAGAATAGATCATCCAAAATATGGCGAAGGTGTTATCAGTCAAAATGGTAATGTGACTTTTAAAGTGATTTTTATCAGAGGAGGGGAGATAGAGTTTTCAAAAATGAGTGCCCAGTTTGAAGTGCTTGAGCAATCAGATAGAGAAAATGATCAACCTGTTGTCAATCTGAAAGAGATGGAGTTGATGCTTAAAACATTACTCGATCAGTACAACGGAATAGAACATAAAGTTGCTTTGGGTAATAAATGGACAGATGGTGTGATGATTTTGCAACCCGGCAATAGAGATCTGAAACCCAAAGAGGTACCTATCGAGTCGTTCTTTCATAAAATTGTGATGATGAGAGATCGTTTGAGAGTGCTGGAACAAAATATTAATAGTCACTCCGTTTTAACAGATGAAGAGAAAGTGAATCTGCAACAATATATCACAAGATGTTACGGTTCTATGACCACTTTCAATATCTTTTTTGATGATAAAGAGGACTTTTTCGTTGGAAATAGAGGGTAAGATTTAGCTTTTTTGAAAAGGGTTATTCTTATTTAATTTATAATCAGTTAATTATGAAAAAATAAAATATTTTCATAAAAAGTGGGTTTGTATTGAAAAAAAATGTATTTTTGCAGCCCTAATTTAAGAGTTGTTAATATATAAAAATATAGAGGAAATGTCAAAAGTTTGTCAAATTACAGGGAAGAAAGCAATGGTTGGAAATCGTGTTTCTCACTCCAATATTAAAACAAAGAGAAGATTCAACCCCAACTTGCATAAAAAGAAATTTTATGTTCCTGAATTAGGAGAGTGGGTAGTGTTGAAAGTTTCCGCTAAAGGAATCCGTGATATTAATAAAAAAGGAGTTTGGAACTCAATAATAGACGCATATAATAAAGGTTTGTTGTAATCTTATTTTAAGATTTAGTTAGAAAAATGCTGCACTTTGGTGTGGCATTTTTTTTACCTAAAATACAATAAATCAGTTTTTTTAACGTATTATTGTTTTAAATTCGATTGATGCATTTTTTACACTCTGTTTTATCTCGGTGGATTCTCCTTCTGCTATTGCTGAAAGGAGGTTCTTTATATGCACAGTCGACCGCAAAATTATACGGGGTAGTCACAGATCAAAAAGGAGATCCGATTGAAAATGTGGTTGTGGCTAATATTTTTACTCAAAAAAGTGTTACAACCAACGCAGAAGGAAGATATGAAATGCGAGTGATGCCTCATAAAGAGATCCCCGTTTTGTTTAGATATATCTCCTCTACTGATACACTGATCTATGTTTCCCTGGCATCGGGTGAGGAAAAAGAATTGAATCTGACCCTGCAAATTGTAGGCAAAAAGCTGGACCTGGTGAATGTGACTGCCAGTCATGATGATGGCTATGTGAGAGTGAACCCCAAGTTGAGATTCAATATCCCTTCGCCTATGGGAGGTGCTGAGTCCGTTATTAAAACCTTCGCCGGCGTTTCTTCAGTCAATGAATTAAGCTCGCAATATAATGTGAGAGGTGGAAATTATGACGAAAATTTAATTTATGTCAATGATATTCAAATCTATAGACCCTTTTTAATCCGTTCCGGTAATCAGGAGGGACTGAGCTTTGTGAATCTGGATCTGACAAAAAATGTAAAATTTTCTGCAGGAGGCTTTGCTGCTCAATATGGAGATAAGATGTCCTCCGTGATGGATGTGGAGTATAAAACGCCGACAGCTTTTGCAGGGAGCTTTTCAATGGGACTATTGGGTGCTACTGCATACGTGGAAGGTGTAGTCAAAGATAAAACTAAAAATGAAGATCGTTTTACCTATCTGATAGGAATGAGGTATAAATCGAATGCCTACCTGTTCCGTTTTATGGAAGTGAAAGGGGAATATAAACCCCGATTTTTTGACACTCAGATGCTGTTTGACTGGAAAGTGAATTCTAAACTGAATGTCAGTCTTTTGACTAACTTCTCATCCAATCAATACCTCTATCAGCCCCAGAATAGAAGAACTAATTTTGGTTCCTTGGAAATACCCAGAACTTTTGTTGTCTATTATGAAGGACAAGAGGTGGATCTTTTTATGAACTATCTGGGTGGATTGACATTCACCTATAAACCAACACAGGAAGATCAGCTGAAGTTCATTATATCCTCATACTACTCTAAGGAAAAAGAACAGTTTGATATCCTTTCTGAGTATTGGATCAAGGATGCTGTCATCGATTTATCCGAAGGTGGTACATTGTTCAATGAATCGACAAAGAGAGGGGTGGGAGCCTTCAGAGACCATGCCCGCAATCGTTTGGATGCTTTTTTTACCAGCTTCCTATTGAAGGGGGATCATAATAAACAGGATCATCTCATCTCTTGGGGTGTTCAGTACCAAAATGAGTGGATTGATGATTATATCAGAGAATGGAATATCGTGGATTCTTCGGGTTATATCCTGCCTCATATTACGCTTCCTCCGGGTGAATCTGTGCCTTTGGACAGTCCTGTCAGATGGCTGACCTTTGGGGAGAACCGCTTCCTCCATTCAGTGAATCAACTGAATACTCACAGATTTACAGGATTTTTACAGGATCAGTGGCGTTTGACCGGAGATAGCTCTCAGTTTATACTCAATGGAGGTGTGCGGTTCCATTACTGGAGCTTTAATAAGGAGTTGACTGTATCGCCACGTGCGGGTCTGCTCTATAAACCAAAATGGAGTAAAAGTTGTTCTTTCTGGTTTAAAACCGGAGTCTACTACCAATCTCCAACCTATCGTGAGTTTCGCAGACCGGATGGAACGCTCAATCCCGAGATTCAATCTCAGTTTTCCTACCAGGCATTGATCTCCGGTGAGTATGAGTTCGCCCTATGGGGAAGACCCTTCAAGTTGATTTCAGAAATTTACTACAAGTATATGGACCGGCTGATATCATACGAAATGGATAATGTGAGAATTGTCTATAGCGGGGAAAATGATTCCAAAGGGTATGTGGTTGGGACAGACGTGAAATTGAGCGGAGAGTTTATCAAAGGGATGGAGTCCTGGGTTACCCTCTCTCTCATGAAAACAGCACAGGATTTTTGGAACGATTTTTACACGGATACACTGGGAAACCGCTTTGAAATTGGCTATGTGCCCAGACCTTCAGATCAACGTTTTGCACTGAATTTCTTTTTTCAGGATCATATCCCCAACTACCCTCAATGGCGGGTGCATCTCAATTTTATTTTCTCCAGCGGACTTCCTTTTGTGGCTCCCAATGCGCCCAATTGGATGAGAACATTCAGGACACCCTGGTATAGAAGAGTCGATTTGGGATTTTCTTACCAATTTCTGCAACCCAACCGGGATCGCCATCAGGATCGATGGAAATCGCTTAGAAAAATCAATAATGCAGCGCTCTATCTGGAAATCTTTAATCTGCTCGATATCGCTAATGTGTCCTCCTATTCCTGGGTTCCCGATATCGATGGTGCGCTGAATGCAATACCTAACTCGCTGACACCTATGTTGGTAAACGTAAAATTGGCTGTTGAATTTTAGAACCTGCCTCTGTTTTGTTTTTTTTATATACCTTTGTCGGTTCTAATTACTCCAAATGAAGATTCGTTTTTTTATTTTTATTTTAATAATAATATTAGGGGGGAGGACAACCATCGCTCAAGATACTGTTTTACCTTCGAATTATAAAATTTTCCACTATCCCAACGGGGTGATCTCTAGCGAAGGGATACTCGTGGACGGGAAACCGGATGGCTACTGGAAATCTTACAGCGAAGAAGGAGTACTCATATCTGAAGGAAACCGTAAAAATTTTGAACTGGACGGAGTATGGAAGTTTTACGCTCCTACCGGGGAGCTGCGAATGGAGTTGGAATACAAGAATGGAAAGAAGGACGGAAACAGAATCGTTTACTCCCCCCAGGATTATTCTATCGAAAAATTTAAACAAGATACATTGGTAGATAAAATAGCGGTGTACTACAATAGTGGGAAAATCAAATCTGAAGTGCCCGTTGAGATGGGAAAAAAGCACGGTTTGGAAAAAGAGTACGATACTACAGGACTGGTGGTGATGGTGACCCATTACTTTGGTGGGGTGATGACCCGTAGAGAGTCAATCAACAGAACCGATAATTTCGGGATGAAACAGGGGAACTGGAAGTTCTTTTGGGAGAATGGGAACCTCAAAGAGGAAGGGACCTTCTACAATGATAAAAAACATGGCTTTTTTAAATATTATGATGAGGAGGGAAATTTTCTTGCCGTTGAAAAATGGGATAGGGGTGTGCATTTAGAAGATGCAAAGGAAACCAAAAAGCTGGAACCTAAAGTAGCATACCATCCCAATGGGAAACCCGCTATTACAACCACTTTCTATAAAGGAATTGAAGATGGTATTCGAAGAGAGTATGATACGACAGGAAAGGTGATCAGAGGTTATCTGTTTATTAACGGTTGGATGAGGTTTGAGGGAGTAACCGACCTGAATGGGCTGCGGCAAGGATTGTGGAAAGAGTACTATCCGACCGGTGAGCTGAGATCACAAGGACACTATAAAAACTCCAAAATGGTAGGAAATTGGAAGTTTTACTATCCTACGCAAGAGCTGGAAATGGAAGGAGCCTACCTCAATGGAGTTAAAGATGGGGAATGGGTCTGGTATTACCCCAATCAGGAACCCCTGATGATTGAAAATTGGGCTGCCGGAGAGCGCGAAGGACTATTTGTAGAGTACGATGAATACGGCAAAGTGATGACGCAGGGAGAATATAAAGAGGATAGTGAAGAGGGTCCCTGGTTCTATTCCAATAGAGGGGTTATCGAAAAGGGAGAATATTATGATGGTATGAGAATCGGGGTCTGGAAAATCTGGTTTGCCAACGGTAATTTAGCCTACGAAGTGGAGTATGATCAGGATTTGTGTAGCGGAAACTATACCGCCTACTGGGAAAATGGATTTCCTCGAATTTCCGGGAAATATGTCGGAGGGGAACAGGATGGTGTTTGGACTAAATATGATGAGGATGGAACTCCTTATCTTACAATAATTTACAAAAATGGGAAAGAAGTTCAATGGAATCAATATAAGATAAAGTAGGTTTTTTACAATAAAATCAATTTTCCTCCGTTGAATAGGTTTGTTAAAATGAGAAAAATAACTTTACTCTTCTTAATTCTTTTGATATCTGCGTATGCTTGGGCTCAGACAGGTGATACGGTTGTGAACCAGACTGCCGATGATGCATTCCAAATCCAGCTGATCCAAAAAATGGATAATATGCTGGACCTCTGGTATATCAAAATGCAAAACAACAAAATTAAAGCAACCCACGTTGTAGATTCCGATATTGATGTGACTCTCTCGGATAGTCTTTTAATAGAACGGTTGAAGGGAATTAATACGGTGATTCCTATTACTTATAATAAAACTGTAAAGCAATGGATTGAACTCTATATAGTTAAAAGAAAGAAATCTTCTGCGGTATTGATGGGATTGGCGCAATATTATTATCCCTACATGCAGGAGATTTTTGATAAGTATGGAGTTCCGGAGGAGCTGATTTATCTGACCATCATTGAATCGGGGCTCAATCCTACAGCGATTTCGCCCATGGGAGCAACCGGGATCTGGCAATTTATGCACGGTACCGGTAAAGCTTACGGGTTGGAAGTAAACACTTTTGTAGATGATCGTCGTGACCCGATGAAAGCTACTGATGCAGCTGCCCGTCACTTGCGGGATTTGCACAATATCTTTAACGATTGGGGGTTGGCTATTTCTGCATACAACTGTGGTGCCGGGAATGTGCGTAAAGCGATCACCAGATCGGGTGGCAAAACTGATTTTTGGGGGGTAAGGTCCTATCTTCCCAGAGAAACACGAAACTATTTTCCTGCATATATCGCCGCATTATACCTGGCAACATACCATAATCAACATGGGATTCCGGCTGCTCAAATCTCAATTCCCTTTTCGGTGGATACCGTTATGATTCATCATGAAGTGCATTTGCAGCAGATTGCAGAGATTTTGGAGATTGATATGGAGGAATTGACCACATTGAATCCGCAATATAAACGGGAAGTAATTCCGGCTTATTCTGATCCTTATCCTCTGAGAATGCATCACAGAGATATAATCCGCTTTCTTGAACTTAAAGATTCCATATACGCTTATAAATATGAGGAGTTTTTTACTCCTGTTAAGGTTTATGCCGGCATGTTTACAGGAGAACAGGTAGCAGCTTCAGATTATAAAAAGACTTATCATACCGTTAGATCAAATGAGACTTTGGCATCTATTGCCAGAAAATATGGATTGTCTGTCAATGAATTAAAGCAGATGAATAATTTGAGATCCAATTATATTAAGCCCAAACAACGCTTGTTAGTAGGATATGAATATATCAAACCCCAGATTGAAACTACGGACTCACTGGCAGTAGATGCTACTGTAGAGAAGGATTCCTTACAAACGACAACAACATCGCCTGAACCGGAGAAGGTGGTACAGAAAAAGAATCTTCCTGCACAAAGCAGTGCCCCCCGAACCCATACCGTAAAGAAAGGGGAGACAATCAGTTCTATTGCCCGAAAGTATGGAGTAACAGTGAAAAAACTAGCAGATTATAACAAAATTACCAATGTACACAGCATCCGGATCGGTCAAAAATTAAAAATTCCACCCCGGTAAGGAATTGGTATTATTTTTTTTTGTAATTTTGCACCCTCAAATTAAAAAGAGATATTTTTGTTCTTTTTTACAGTTTGAAATCTGGTTCCGTAGCTCAATGGATAGAGCAACTGCCTTCTAAGCAGTAGGTTACAAGTTCGATCCTTGTCGGAATCACAAAAAATGACCACATATACAGTTTTGTCTATGTGGTTTTTTTTTGAATAAAACAATAACAACTGTGACAATTATCCATAAAGTTGTTCAGGACGTAATTTGCAATAAAAATTAATAAAGTTAATGTAAAAATTAATAAAATTGATTTAAAAATTAAAATAATTTAATAAAACATTAATTATATTAAAATTTTTCATTATCTTTGCACCATAATTAATTAAAAAACCATATCATGTTACCAACAACTTGTCCAAGCTGTCAATCACAGCTTAAAGTAGCGGCGCTAAAGTGTGAGGTTTGCTCAACAGAAGTAACCGGACTTTACGAATTGCCGGTTTTACTTCATCTTTCCGAAGAGGAATTGCGCTTTATTATCCGCTTTGTAAAAAATAGCGGAAGTCTAAAAGATATGTCGGCGGAACTGAAACTGAGTTACCCCACTGTGCGAAATATGTTAAATGAAATCATTAAAAAAATTCAAGATCATGAAGAAAAATAGCAATTGGAACTTACTTTGGAATCCATTTACACGTATTGCCGGGTGGCAAGCTTTTTGGGTTGGAATAGTTATCGTGATTATATCCACAATACTGGCTCACTACGGTGGTCTCCTTTTTGATGGCGCTTTGGATGCCCATTTCGGTATTCCTACCACCATGACTGAATCACTGATTGTTATGGGAGTGAGCCTGCTCACTGTCGTGCTTGTTATGTATGTAACCGGCTTGATTATTGCCAAAAATTTTCGCTTTGTCGATATTTTGGGAACCATGACATTGGCACGGGCACCCTTCCTCATCTTGGCGATACTTTCCCTTTTTACTACTTTCCCAGAAGTGGAGGAAATTATGAGAGATCCTATGATTTTCCTTGATTATCCTTCTACAATACTGTTTATGGTGATTGCCGTGCCGGTTATTGTTTGGTATATTGCATTGCTATACAACGGATTCAAAGTTTCTACTGGTGCAAAAGGTGCAAAACTTATTATTGGCTTTGTGGTAGGCATTTTGGTTGCTGAGGCTATTTCAAAACTGGTATTGATTTTCTGGGTTTTACGCCATTATGATATCTTTCCCTTCGGAATGTAATTTCAGAGATCTTTTTATTCGGGGTGCGACTTGAAGTCGCGCCCCGAATTTGTTCACAAAATGACAAACTGTTTCTATTCGGGGTGCGATTTGAAATCGCGCCCCGAATTTATTTAACAGACAAAATGTCAGTGTGATTTTTGAAGCGTGTATGTCAAAATGACAGCCTAATAAATTTTTATATATCTCGTTAAGGTGTAGATAATCAGCTGTTTAAATTATTTTTCTCCTTCTTAAAATCGGAGGCGGCACGGATCTTGTTACTATATAGATAGAAACAAGTAATTCAATATTAAAACAAATAAAATAGAAAAATCATGAGAAATATAAGAAGATTTAGAAACCCAAATTTGATGTTGTTTGATCAACTTTTAGGAGATGAGTATTATGGAGGCAGAGAGCCTCGTACCTATCCACAATTTGCATATCCCGCTACCAATATTACTGAAGATGGCGATGGCTACCGAATCTATATGGCAGTGCCGGGATTGGATAAAAAGCACATCAAGATAGAACTGGAAAATAACCATATCACCATCGCTTATGATGCAGAGAAACAAGATGCTCAAGAAGAGAAAAAGTGCAGATATCTCAGAAGAGAGTTTAATCCCGTATCATTTGAGAGAACATTTGTAATTTCGGATAAAACAGTTCCTGAGAAAAGTACAGCTAGCTTTAAAGAAGGAATCTTAACCATCTTTATCCCTAAAATTGATCCAAGCGAATTATCTACAATCAGAACCATAAAAATAAAATAAATATAACCAATAAACAAAATTAATTAACAACTTTAAAAAAACAGGAGGAATATATGACACTAGTAAAAAGAAATGAAGAGTATCCCGTATGGAGTACATTTTTTAACGATTTTTTCGGAAGAAACTTTTTAGATTTAACATCCAGAAGTTTTTCAAAAACCAACACTACACTTCCATCAGTAAACATTATGGAAGATGAAGACAAATATCTTGTAGAGGTGGCAGCACCCGGTTTTGTGAAAGAGGATTTTGATCTTAAATTGGAGAACAACGTATTGACTATCTCATCCGACAAGAAAGAAGAGAATGAAGTGAAAGAGGGTGAGTGCTACAGCAGAAAAGAGTTTAGTTATCAATCATTTAGCCGTTCTTTCTCATTACCTGATACCATCCAGGTTGACAAAATTGGAGCGAAATATGATAAGGGTATCTTAACCGTTACGCTACCCAAAAGAGACGAAGCGAAACCAAAACCTGCACTACAGATTGAAATCAAGTAAAAAATCGAAATCGAACTATCTAAAGAGGGACTGTCTTATTAGGAGATAGTTCCTCTTTTTTTTAATTTTAAAGGCGGAAGGCGGAGGGCGGAAGGCGGAATGAATTCCAATTACGAATTACGGGTAAAAAATTTAAATTGAACGTGGCTGTAGAGACGCAATGCATTGCGTCTCTACGACCATATACGCATCGCATAATTTAAATACGTAATTCGTAATTCGTAATTGATCCTGCATATCTAATAAGTTATAGTTTTGAGAGTGGGGAAATAAAATGACTGAAAAGGGAAGTTTTATCTGCCCCCCAATTTTTTTTATTTCATAATAAAAACAATCAAAATGAATAAAAAACCTTAAATTTGCAGGTTGGTATGGAATGAAATTAAACTATGACAAAAGAGGCGATTTTTGAGATTAATAGTTCTGAAGCATTTTTAGAAGCTGCTTTGGAACTATTTGTGTATCAGTACGATAATAATGCGGTTTATGGTGAATTTTGTCGTAGAATAGGCTTGCATGATCCGAAAAGGGTACAGCGGTTAGATCAGATTCCGTTCCTGCCGATCTCTTTTTTTAAGACCCATAAAATCAGAACCGGGACTTTTGATCCGGAAATGGTTTTTGTGAGTAGCGGTACCACCGGAACCGGTGATTCTCAGCACTTTATCCGTTCTCTCAAACTTTATGAGGATGCTTTCAATCACTCTTTTGCCCATTTTTACGGGGATCCTTCGGAGTACACGATACTGGCGTTGCTGCCGCACTACTTGGAGCGTCAAAACTCTTCTCTGCTCTACATGATGGATTACCTAATTCGCCATTCTGAGTCCCCTCACAGCGGATTTTATCTCTATAATCATCAGGATCTGTTTTATCATTTGGAAATGTTAAAAAAGGGGGCAGGAAAAGTATTGCTTTTCGGAGTTACCTTCGCCCTGCTCGATTTTGAAGAGCACTATGCACTCGATTATCCTGACCTGATTGTTATGGAAACGGGCGGAATGAAAGGAATGCGCACTGAATTGGTGAAAGAGGAGGTGCATGCACGACTCAAAAAAGGGTTTGGTGTGGAAAAAATCCATTCCGAGTACGGCATGTGTGAACTGACCTCTCAGGCGTATAGTCTGGGGGATAACCTCTTTCAGACTCCCCCCTGGATGAAAATGATCGTCCGGGATCAGAAAGAACCGCTCCCATCACGCGAAACGGACGCTGTTGAAAGAGTGGAACCCACTACAGGCGTAATCAATATTATCGATTTAGCCAATCGCGATTCCTGTGCTTTTATTGCGACTGAAGATTTGGGTAGAAGAACTCCTGAGGGCGCTATTGAGCTGTTAGGTCGTGCAGATTACACCCAGGTGAGAGGATGCAATCTGCTGGTGATTTAAATTGTTCCTTCCTCGTTAATTAGAAGGAGTATTTTGCTTTGATGACAAACATATCATAATCCTGGATGGCACTGAACATTCCTGCTCCTTTCCCTTTCATCCATATATAAGAGAGCGTGATAGCCACCTCCGGAATCGGATTGTAGATTATTTCAGGCATATAAACGAGGGAGTAGTTCTCTTTGACTTCTTTCCAGTTATTGACAATGAAAGCGCCACTTAAAGGCACTACGGATAGTTTGCCGTCAAAGAAAGGATGATTATACTGCACAAAGAAGTAATCGTTCAATTCTCCCTGTCCTCTTTCATGGAAGAACCCGTGCATCCATTGAAGGTTAATGTAGCCACCTTTGGGAAAATGGTAGTCTGTTCCCAAAATCCATTTCACATAAGGCTCATTTTTACCTATGACCAAAGAGTCGGTTATGGTGGGATCCATAGTAGGCACAATATTCCTCACGATAGTCTTGACATAGAGGTCTTTATCCAGTTTGGTGATGGCTGCCTCTCCCCAGAAACCCATTCCCCCAATATTGGTCGAGAAGTCAAGCCCAAAGACATGATGTCGAATAAAGGAGAGTTGGGCTTCTACATCGATATAGGTGTACCAAGGATAGATGTTAATCCCGGGAGTTACATCCACTTGCGTTAATTCGGGGATTCCATTGACTCCGTACAGATAGCTGGCTGAGAAATCAATACCTTTGATGTGTCCTTTGAGTCTGAACCCGAGTGTGGATTGATCTTTAAACCTGAAAGCGGGCTGATTGAGATGAATATTGAGCGAGTTCAATGTAACATCTTCAGGCACTTCAAATTCAGGCATAAGCGCATTGGCGAATACTCCTGCCGGCAGGTTGACCGGTTGGAAAAAGGGCATCCAGACCCCTTGAATAGAAAAATCGCCTTTGAAATAGTAGGTCAGGTTCACCGCATCCGATCCTCGATGGCGTCCCATATCGAAAATATCCTCAACATCTAAGGGATTGAGATTATCGGTGGGGTTCATTTTATCGGCAGTACCCCACGCAATACGTTGTCTCCCTATTTTGAGATCCAGATTTTCGAAAAGGAAATCATCCACCTGAAAGTAGGCTTCTCTCAGCTGAATATTGAACGGGTCAATTTTCTCATTATTAAAGAGAGAACCCATTTCATTATATTTCGGGACACCGAAATTACGAGCCCAGAGGTTAGCGTAGAATTTCCCACGGTTCACCTTTTTTTCCAATTTGAGGTCTAATCGTGTTTCATTCCATATCCAACCACTATCCACACTGGTTGTTACACGCTGGTCTGTGGAAATTGTCCCGTAAATTTTTAAAGCAGACTCCTCCTGTGCTTTACCAAGCAGGTAGAGGAGGAGTAAACTGCTTATGAAAATCCATTTTTTCATCTTAATTGATTAATTTTCTGATTGTAAATTCATCATCTGACAACCCTTGATCATACTTAGGTTGAATCATTTGGATCTGAGTTTTGCTTCCTTTTTTGAGGTCAAACATGGTAATTTCAGATGCTGACCAATATTTTCCCACTTTTGCAAATGTATAGGTGGTTTCTTTGATTTTTTCATTTTTTTGATCATAAAAATCAGTAGAAATAGGATAATACTCAGTTTTATGAATTTTGGCTATAATTTTGGAATATGCACTTTTTGTTTTAGGAGTGAGCTCAAGAACATAATATTTGTCAGTAGTTTCAATCAGTTTGGCATTGTATTTATCACTGAATGGTTGTGCTTGCATATCATCGTAGGAGAAGTCTGTGCCGGCAAATTTTTGTGATTTTACACTACTGGAGATGCGTCGTTCTTTTCCAAAAGAGGGTAGATAGATGTACATCACATCATTAGGAAGTGAAAGCATGGCAATACCTGCCTGGGATGCGGGTGAAGTGAATCGGAATAATCTCATTTCTTGTCCTTTTTGAATAACAGTAGATTCCCGAACCTCCTGTTTCCCGCTTTTAGAAGTGATGATAATCTTGTTTTTAGCTGAAAGGTCTTTAGCTGAAAACATCACTTGATCTAATTTTTTTAAAATTTCTGTTCCGGTTTGGGCATATCCTTGATATCCCAAGCCTAAGCTAAATAAAATAGCTAATAGAATGGCTGTTGTTTTTTTCATAGTTTTGTTTTTTTTATTGTTTTCAATTTTCAATTTATTCTAAGCCTTTGAGACGGCGTCTTTTAAATCTCATGTTAATCAGTACCGGTAGTAGTGTCAGTGCTCCAATAGATGAGAAGAGCATCGAGAGGGCGATTAACAAGCCCATATAACGCATAGGAATCAGATGCGAGAAGATCAAAATACTAAATCCGACACCCACGGAGATCGCATTGATTAGAATCGATTTTCCGATAATCAGGATTGAACTTTCAGTTGCTTTACCAATGTCTCCGGTCTCTTTATAATAGTAGTTGAAGGCGTTCATGGTGTGGATAGAGTAGTCGATACCGATTCCCAGTACAATGCTGGCAACTGAAACGGTGGCAACATCCAGAGCAATACCGGTAAAGCCCATAAATCCAAAAACAGTGACCACGGTAGCCAGAATCGGTGTGATTCCCATAACTCCGTAAAGTAGCGATTTCAAAGAGATGGTTACCAGCAACAGAACCAGCACGATAGCGATTTCAAGACTGCCTAACTGACTCTTTAACAAGCTTTTATCCATGTTGACGTAAACGGAAGGTATTCCACTTATTTCAATTTGGCAATCTTCGGTTTGATGTTCCGCGATATATTGTTCCATATCCTCAATAAACTCCTGAGTATCTATTGTGCTAATGGAAGCAAAACGGGTTTGAATCAGCGCTTCATCGAGATCATCAGATACCAGTTGTCCCATTATTTCTTGTCCTTCCAGTAAAAACCAAAGCTGCTCAATTTTAGCCCGATCATCCGGGATTTGTACACCCTCACCCATGGCATCGTTCATCTGTTCAACCAAATCAACAACGGAAGTGATGTTGGAGATATAGGGGTTCTTTTTCATAAATAGCGCACATTCTTTCATTTTGTGTAGAAATTCCGGATCCTGAACATCACCTTTAAAGCGAACAAAGACCGGTGCAGAGCCTCCAAAATGATCTTGCAGCGTTTCCTCAGCTAAACGAGTTTCACTCTTTTTGGGGAAGAAAGAGGCTAAGTTGGTGCTTCGGTTAATCAGAAATGTACCTACAATACCAAGTACTACGATGGCGCCCCACGTTGCGAGTATATACTTAGGATGTTTCACTACCAGTTTGCTGATAGGTTGGAGTACATAGCGGTTGAGTAGCGGACTTTCACTTTTTGTTTTTTTCTTCTTTGGAGGAGCAAAAGAGAGGACTGCCGGAACAAAGGTGAGTGCGAGCAGGAAGGAGAAGAATGTTCCTACAGCGGCGAAAATCCCAAAATCCTTAATCATAGTCAGATAGGAACCAAAAATGAAAGAAATAAAACCAAATACAGTAGTTAGTGAGGAGAGAAATACGGGAACGATGAGGTAACGGAGTGACTTCACAATACCGGCATGGTAATCCTCCTGCTGATTTTCAGTAACATGGTTGATAACGTGGATAGCGTAAGCACATCCTACGGCAAACAGCACTACAGGAATGATTCCTCCAATCATGGTAATGTTGTATCCCAGAATCGACATCAGCCCCAAGGTCCAGGTAATCGCAATACCCACGGAAATGAGTGGTAGAATCCCCCCCCTAATAGATTTAAAACTTAAAAAGAGAATAATTAAAAGGACCAAAAAGACGGTGGGAATGAGCCAAAGCATATCTTTAAAAATGATATCGGACAGCTCCATCATCATCATCGGAAGTCCTCCGTAAAGAATCTCCTGATCCAATTGCAGTGCGTTAATCTCTTCTCGAATAACATTTCCCACCTCCTCCTGATTGACATCAGCAGACATGGTAAATACAATAATTGTAGCTTTATGGTCGGTTGAAACGATCGCACCCTGATACATTTCTTGCTCTTCAACGCGTTTTTTAAGAGCCTTGAGTTGTTCATCGCTGTAGGGTAGCAGATCAGTATCAACCAGGTGTCCCACTTCAATACCATACTCATCGGAATGGATGTCGATAACGTTTGTTAAACTGTTAACACTCTCAATTCCATCACTGTTTTGGATTAGTTCAGTAATCGTATTAATATCTGATAAAGTACGGTTGGAGTAAAGGGAATCACTTTTAATAATCACCACACCCATGGCACTTCCCTGATACTTTTCTCCAATCTCCTTGTAAAGTACGGCAGCAGGATCATCCTCCGGTAAAGAATTGATAATATCAGAGTTAATTTTGAGGTCCATCATCTTTATTCCCATAAAAACGGTGATGGCAGCAATAATTAGAATGACCAGGTTTCTAAATTGGATAATAAATTTTGATACTTTGTTCATGTTAGTAGTAGTTTTTTCTGTTTTTTCTTTCTGTTTTTATACTTTTTATACTTTTGTTGTTTTTAAGTCAGTTTATAAGTCAAAAAAATGGGTTAAAATAATCATTTCATTAATTTTTTTAAGGTCTGATACCTTTGATGAGAATTTCAATCAGGTCATCAAAGTGAGGGGCAAATTCTTCAAATCTATTTTGTACGAAGAATGATATTTCTGTATTTTTTGAGATGAGAAAGAATACTTCCACAGCCATATTTAAATTTAATTTAGGGTCAACGGCTCCTTCCTCGATTCCTTTTTGGACTATATTCTTAAAAAAATTCTTTTCCCACAATGAAAATTGAGTTCTTACATCATCCAGGAAAGCAAAGCGTTCATTCAGGTCAGCTTTCAGCGTTTCATGATATATTTCCGCTTTAGCCAGCAACTCCATCCGATTTTTTAAGTAGTAAAAAATCAATCTGTCATTGGGACCACTGTGTTCTTTGACAACTTCCATCAAACCCGATTTAACACCATCCAATTCTCGCGAAAGTACCTCTTTAAAGAGATCCTCTTTGCTTCTAAAGTGGTAATAGAGAGAGCCTTTTGCTTTTCTTGCAACTTTCGCAACTTCATCCATGGAAGTTTTGTAAAAGCCATACTTGGCAAAAAGAGTTCCTGCAACCTGAACGATGGTATCTTTCGTACTTTGTTTCATTGTATTTGTCTTTTTATACTGTATTCGTTTTATGGTACAAAAGTAATACAATAAACGCTCAAATTATTCATTTATTTATTAAAAAAAGTTAATTTTTTTTCAACAGATCATTTATTTCCCATTTTTTGGTTTATTATCTTGATTTTTTGGGAGTTATAATCAAGGGAGGAAGGAAAATTATTTTTCACCGGAAAAATTTCGCTTAATAAAATTATTTTTTTTACAATTGTGTAATCAAAATAATGTATCTTTGCTCGTTCTATTTAGACCTCTTAGGTTGACATAATATGATACATATATGAGCAATACTAAAAAATTCGGAACTTCCGCAGTTTACTTTACCGCTCTTTCAACTATTGTTGGGGCTATTGTTTTTTTACGTTTTGGATATGCTGTAGGTTCTGTGGGTTTATGGGGAGCATTCATTTTGATTATCATCGGTCATTTGGTGACGATTCCCACGGCATTGGCAATATCTGAACTGGCAACCAATAAACGAGTGGAGGGAGGAGGAGAATATTTTATCATTTCCCGTTCATTCGGGCTCAATATCGGTGCAACTTTAGGAATATTGCTCTATTTTTCTCAAACCATCAGCGTCGCTTTCTATATTGTAGCTTTCACGGAAGCATTTGATTTTCTGTTCAATTATCTTTACCTCAACTTCAATTTTGTTTTACCCAAGCAGGTAATCAGTATTCCCGTCATGCTCTTACTGTCGGTTTTAGTTCTAAAAAAAGGGGCCAATGTAGGCTTGAAAGTATTGTACGTTGCGGGTGCTCTTGTTTTAATTGCGCTGCTTATGTTTTTCTTTGGGTCTCCTGTGGATGGTGGAGAAATTGATTATTTCAGTGCCAATGTTTCTTTAAAAAATAGTGGAAATTTATTTTTAGTTTTCGCCATTATTTTTCCAGCCTTTACGGGAATTACTGCCGGAGTAGGGCTTTCAGGTGATCTGAAAAATCCGGGGAAATCGATTCCTCTCGGTACCACTGCTGCAACCTTTACCGGGTTGATTTTATATTTGTTGATTTGTTTAAAATTTGCTAATTCTGCACTACCGGAAGATTTGTTAAATCACCAACTCATCATGTCTGATATAGCGATTGGCGGTAAGATTCTCATTCCGCTTGGTTTGGCTGCCTGCACCTTTACGTCGGCGTTAAGTTCCATAATGGTAGGACCGCGAACACTGCAAGCGCTGGCTTTGGACGACTCTATTCCGTTTAAAAGTACCAATAAATGGCTGAGTCAAATCCGGAAAAAGGACAATGAACCGGTAAACGCCTCTCTGGTTACTTGTCTGATAGCACTCATTTTTGTTGCATTCGGAAGTGTCGATTCGGTAGCGCAGATTATCTCTATGTTCTTTTTGGTTACTTACGGTAGTCTCTGTTTGATCTCCTTTTTACACCACTTTGGTTCTTCTCCTGCGTACAGACCCACATTTAAGTCGAAATGGTATATCTCTTTTGCCGGATTTGTTATTTCAGTATGGGCTATGTTTCAAATCAGTGTTCTCTACACATTGATAGCCTACACAGCAATAGTGGGATTATATATTTACATGGGACACTATCACAGTGATAGAAAAGGTTTTTCAGCCATATTTGCCAATACTCTTTTTCAAGTCAACAGAGGCTTGCAAATTTATCTTCAAAATAAGAGAAAGAGAACTCCATCTGATGGACAAACTGAAACGGAAGAGGATTGGCGTCCCAGTGCTATCTGTATTTCGAGAAACACCTTTAAACGAGACTCTGCACTTAAACTACTCAACTGGATCTCTTATAAGTATGGATTTGGTACTTATCTGCACTTGATTGATGGTTATTACTCCAAAAAGACTAATGAACAGGCCAATGAGGCGCTGGAACGCTTGTTGAGCAATCTGGACACATCCAATCAGGTTTATGTGGATACATTGATTTCTCCATCCACTACATCGGCTATTTCGCAATCGATTCAAACTCCCGGGATTGCGGGTATGGAGAATAATATGGTGATTTTTGAGTTTATGAAGAGCGAGCCGGAGGATGAATTACACGATATCATAGCTAATTTCCGTATGGTTAATGCGGGAGGATTTGATGTTTGTATTTTAGGTACCAGCCGCAAACCTATTTTGTACAAAAACGGGATTCATATTTGGGTGCATCGATTTGATGCTGCAAACACCAATTTAATGATTTTACTTGGTTTTATTATCATGGGACACCCCAGCTGGAGAAAAGCAAATATCAAAATATTCAATGTTTGTTTAGCACATGAAATGGAAGAAGTAAAAAAACAAATGCAGGAATTGATCCGGAGCGGAAGGATGCCTATTACTGAAACCAATATTGAAATTATTGAAAGAGATGAATCTGTTTCTGTGAAGGAAATTATCAACAATAGATCATTGGATGCCGGAGTAACCATGATAGGTTTCAATGCCAATGCTTTCAGAAAAGAGGGAGATCTTTCTCTATTCGAAGGCTATGGTGAGATTGGCAATGTTCTCTTTGTACACGCCAACAGCCAAAAAACGATCAGCTAAACTTGAAGGTAGAAGGTAGAAGGTAGAAGGAATCCAATTGATCACAATTTCTCCAAAAGGCGTAATATTCTAGAGTGGGGTGATAGATTAGGGTAAAAGGAAAGCCTTGTCTGCCCCCCAATTATTTAAAATACCAAATAAGAAGTATGAAATAAGAAGTAAGACATTGCTGTAAAGACGCAATGCTTTGCGTCTCTGATATAAAACGTCATTCCGAAATACGAAATGGGTTTAGTTTCCTACATCTGAGAGATACTTAATTCTCATTAGTCGGATCTCTTCCAGCGTATATTCATCTTCTCCCAGTTCATCAAGGCATGCTTGTGGGGAATCGGTTTCAGCTTCAGAAAAATATTCTAATATCTCTTCCTGGTGGTAATACTCCACAGCCTCTTCGATATAGTAGTTGATATCCAGTTTGGCTCCTGAAGCAACAATACTTTCAACCTGTGTGATGAGTTCATCCATCTCCAATCCCTTGGCATTAGCGATATCCTTAAAGTGTAACTTTCTATCAATCGCTTCAATAATATAGAGTTTGACAGCTCCTTTATTGGGTACTGACTTGACTACATAATCCTGAGGTCTTTCAATTTCATTATCCTCAACATATTGTTTGATCAGATCAGCGAAAGGTTTACCATATTTTTGTGCTTTTCCACTACCTACTCCGGTAATATGAACCATTTCATCAATAGATATGGGGTATTGAATACACATATCCTCCAATGATGGATCCTGGAAGATAATGAACGGTGGAATATTTTCTTTTTGAGATATTTTCTTTCTTAAATCTTTAAGGAGAGCGAAGAGCGTTTTATCCATTGCTTCACCCTTAGCCATCATGCCATCTTCCGAGTCATCATCATCATCGTCATCTCTGTCTTTTGGGGCAGGTTTAGGTACACTGATTGCGTATGGTTTTTCGAGATATTTCAGACCTTTAGGAGAGATTTTCAGCAATCCGTAGTTTTCAACATCTTTAAAAATCAATTCCTCAAATATGGCAGTTCGCAGCACGCTTTTCCAAAAAGATTCATCATACTCATCTCCCTCTCCAAACTGTTTCAATTTGTGATGTTTATATTTAACAATCGAAGTTGATTTGTGTCCGGTTAAGATATCGACAATTTGAGTGTCCTGGAACTGTTCTTTCACTGTTTGGATCACTTCAATCGCCAATTGGACTTGTTCGGAGGCATTCATTTTAGGTTTTGGATGTAAACAGATATCACAACAGTTACAGTTATCTTTTTCATATACTTCTCCAAAGTAGTGTAGTAAATGTTTTCTTCTACAAACTGTGGATTCAGCATAAGCTGCAGTTTCAGCCAGAAGTTGTTTCACAATTTCTTGTTCTGCAACTGCTTTTCTGGTAGAGAATTTTTCTAGTTTATAGAGATCTTTGATGTCGTAGAATGCGATACAAATTCCTTCTCCGTCATCTCTACCGGACCGACCGGTTTCCTGATAGTATCCTTCCAGGCTTTTGGGCATATCGTAGTGGATTACAAAACGTACATCCGGTTTGTCAATACCCATTCCAAAAGCGATGGTAGCTACAATCACTTCACAATCCTCCATCAAAAAGGCATCCTGGTTAGCGACTCTGGTATGGGAGTCTAAGCCGGCATGGTAGGGGAGGGCACGAATTTTGTTGGCTTGAAGAAATTCTGCTAACTCTTCCACTTTTTTTCTACTGAGGCAGTAGATAATTCCTGACTTTCCGGAGTGTTGTTTGATGAACTTAATGATCTCTTTATCAATATCTTTAGTCTTTTCTCTTACTTCATAATAGAGGTTGGGACGATTAAAGGAGGAGATAAAGAGCTCAGCTTTCTCCATTTTTAAGTTTTTTTGTATATCGCTTTGTACTTTGGGCGTAGCTGTTGCTGTAAGGGCAATAATAGGTGTTTTTTGGTTAATCACTTCAATAACATCTCTGATTTTTCGGTATTCCGGTCTAAAATCATGACCCCATTCAGATATACAGTGAGCTTCATCAATTGCAAAGAAGGAGATATTAATATCTTGAAAAAAATCTACATTTTCCTCTTTCGTCAATGTTTCAGGAGCAACATAGAGTAATTTTGTTTTTCCGGAAAGCAGGTCCTCTTTTACTGCTCTCAGTTCAGCCTTATTCAAAGAGGAGTTCATGAAGTGGGCGATTCCCAATTCTGTTCCAAAATTTCTAAGTGCATCAACCTGATTTTTCATTAATGCGATTAAGGGTGATATAACAATAGCTGTGCCATCAGCCAACAGCGCGGGAAGTTGATAACATAATGACTTTCCGGCACCGGTGGGCATAATTACAAACACATCGGACCCTTTCATTAATGTTTTAATGACTTTGAGTTGATCTCCTTTAAACTTATCAAATCCAAAAAAACGCTTCAACATTTTATGGATTTCCGCATCAGAGATATTTTGCATCATATTTTCAATTATGTTTTATTTTAAAAAGTTAGTAATGGTCTGTTTTATTTCAGTAATTCATAGAACAAAAATACATAAATTTCAATTCAAATCGGATAAATATTATATTTTCTTATTTATTTCACTTAAGTTGTTGTAAATCAATAAGTATAAATTATAAATTTTTATCTTTCTCCAAATATTGTGTCACATATTCCTTCACACTCCTTTCCAAAGGTCTGAACTGTTTTTTATATCCTATCTTTCTTATTTTCTTCATTTCCGCTTGTGTATAGTATTGATACTGAGATCTTATATCTTCAGGAATATCGATGTAATTAATCTGAAGTTCCATTCTCAAAGCATTAAAAATAGATTCAACCAACGCATTAAAAGTTCTTCCAAAACCGGTTCCCAGGTTGTAGATTCCACTTTGGGGTTTGTTATTCAAAAACCAGTAGAGTAAGTGTGTTACATCTTTTACGTATATAAAATCACGAATTTGTTCTCCATGTTGAAATTCTGCTTTATGGGATTTGAACAATTGAACTTCACCTTTTTCCTGGATTTGGTGAAAGGCGTGAAAAACGACGGAAGCCATTCTTCCTTTGTGATATTCATTGGGTCCAAATACATTGAAGAACTTAAATCCTCCCCACAATGGTGGTGTTTGATGCTGCTTGAGTACCCATTCATCAAATTTTTGCTTTGAAACCCCATAAGGATTGAGGGGTTGAAGTTTGTAAATTTGCTCCACATCATCACCATAGCCCCATTCTCCATTTCCGTATGTTGCAGCAGAGGAAGCATAAAGGAGTGGGATTCCATATTGAGTTGCAAAACTCCACATCTGTTGTGAATACTCTAAATTGAGATGGTTAAGCAGGTTCATATCCCTTTCGGTGGTGTCTGTTCTCGCACCCAAATGGATGATCGCTTTAATCTTTTGTTGCTCTTTAGCAGCCCATTTGAAAAAATCGTTTCGATCAATTTTATCTGTGTATTGCTTATCAATCCAGTTTCTTTTTTTCTTCTCCGGAGTAAAGTCATCGACTAAAATAATATCGGATAATCCCATACTATTCAGTTTTTGAACCATACAACTGCCAATAAATCCGGCCGCTCCTGTGACTACTATCATTTTCTCATTTTTTTGCAAATATAGTAAACTTTTCATTCATTTGTGAGATTTATTTTTATTTTCAACTATTTTTCAATATTTTTGCAAAAAAAATTGAATATGAAAAAAATAGCATTGTTAACTCTTTTAGGATTTGGCTTTTTGATGGCCTCCGCACAACTAGACACTACCATATACCGACATGGAAATAAAATCACTATCCAGGAAAATGAGGATGGATTTAATATTTTTGTAGATAAAGAGGGGGTCGAGAGTAGTGAAGATTCTACTGCGTTGGAGGAGATTATTGACAAATATATTGAAGATCTCTATGAGAATGACTCCATTTTTAATGATTCTGATGAAGAAGTAGAACCATTTCAGGGGACTGATGAAATGGAACAATTTTTAAGACAGTACAGAAATTTTAGACGTACGGAATATCGGGCACACCTTGCCAGTTTTTCCTTTGGCTTATCCAATTGGATGGCAGATGATGGGGATATCGGAAATACCCGTAATGGTCTTTTAAAGTATAACTCTTTCGAGTTTGGATGGATTCCATTTACCCATACGTTCAGACTTTCCGGTAGAGAAAAATCGTATGCTTTTCTGTTTGCCGGCGGTATGGGATTTCGCTTTCATCGATTTCATGCTGATAAAAATCGTTGCTTTTATGTGATTAATGACAGGGTTTTTCAGAATGAGCCATGGGGTGATGTGCATTATGATAAAAGTTACATAGCAACCGGATATTTCACTCTTCCGATTGTAGTGGAGTGGCAGAAACCGTTCAAAAAAACATCTTTTTATATTCAGGCAGGTGTGGAAACAGGAATCAAAATGTATGGCTTCAGTTTTTACCAATATCGACTTAATGAACCCAAAAGAGATGTGACGTATAAAATTCCGTTGAGTGCGATTAACCCCATTGCCTGTGATGCGCGTGTATCAATGGGAATTGGTGCTGTTTCAATCTACTTCAGATATGGTTTGATTCCTCTATTCAGAGACGGAAGAGGAGATCGGGTTAATCCTGTAGCTTTAGGGGTTAATCTTCATTTTTAATTGATTTAATATTCATAGAACAATATATTTATGGCGAAAAGACATCTCATTACAACAGCTTTACCTTATGCGAATGGACCTATTCATATCGGACACCTGGCCGGAGTCTACATCCCTGCCGATATCTATTGCAGATATTTAAGAGCCAAAGGGGAAGAGGTTCTGTTTATTGGAGGATCCGATGAACACGGTGTTCCCATTACCATTAAAGCTCGAAATGAAAATAAAACCCCACAACAAATTGTAGATCATTACCATCAAATCATTAAGGACTCTTTTGCGGAACTGGGGATTACTTTCGATATCTATTCCAGAACTTCCAATGCGATTCATCATCAGACAGCCAGTGAGTTTTTTACTACCCTGTATGAGAAAGGATTGTTGATAGAGCAAGTTTCAAATCAGTTTTATGATAACGAAGCAGCACAATTCCTGGCAGATCGCTATGTGACAGGAACTTGTCCCCATTGCAATAATGAAAAAGCGTATGGCGACCAGTGTGAAGCTTGCGGTACCAGCTTGAATGCAACCGATTTGATCAACCCGAAATCCACATTGACAGGCAATGTGCCGGTAATGAAAGAGACCAAACATTGGTATCTGCCATTGGATCAGTACGAAGATTGGCTAAAAGAGTGGATTTTGGTACAGCATAAGGAGGATTGGAAAGTGAATGTGTACGGACAATGCAAATCCTGGTTGGAGAGCGGATTACATCCCCGTGCGGTAACCCGTGACTTGGATTGGGGTGTTAAAGTGCCTTTGGAAAGTGCCGAAGGAAAAGTGCTGTACGTGTGGTTTGATGCGCCGATTGGCTATATTTCCGCTACTAAAGAGTGGTGTAATGAACATGGAGAGCATTATGAAAAATGGTGGAAAGATCCTGAAACACGCATGATTCATTTTATTGGAAAGGATAATATTGTATTCCATTGTATTATTTTCCCTTCGATGTTGAAAGCGGAAGGTACCTACAATTTACCTGAAAATGTGCCTGCCAATGAGTTTTTGAATCTTGAAGGGGATAAAATTTCAACATCCCGCAACTGGGCTGTGTGGCTGCATGAGTATTTGAGAGATTTTGAAGGAAAACAGGATACATTGAGATATACCTTAACCTCTATTGCTCCTGAAACGAAAGATTCGGACTTTACATGGGCAGATTTTCAGTCTAAAAATAACAACGAGTTGTTGGCTATTTTGGGTAATTTTGTGAACAGAACCATTGTGTTGACTCACAAATATTTTGATGGAATTGTTCCGCCTATCGGCAAATTGACACCGGAAGAGGAGGAAATGGTAGCTAAAATTGCCCAATTCCCATCGATTATCGGAGATTCAATAGAAAAGTATCGTTTCCGCGAAGCACAGGCTGAATATATGAATCTGGCTCGGTTAGGGAATAAGTACCTGACTGATACCGAGCCCTGGAAGAAGATCAAAGAGGATCGGGATGAGGTGGCGAAGATTATCCATTTATCGCTCCAGATTTGCGCTTCTCTGTCTGTGTTAGGAGAACCATTCTTTCCTTTCACGATGCAGAAGCTGAGAGAGATGTTGCACTTGCCTATAATGCCATGGAATGAGGGCGGTAGAGCTGATTTGTTGAGTGTAGGCGCTGAAATTGGACCCCCCCAATATTTATTTGAAAAAATAGAAGACGAAATTATTCAAAAACAAGTGGAAAAATTGGAAGCTACAAGGGAAGAAAATCAAGAAACAACTATCGAAGTTGAGCCGGCAAAAGAGGATATTTCGTATGATCAATTTATGCAGGTTGACTTGCGGGTTTGTAAGATTTTGAAAGCGGAAAAGGTAGCTAAAACCAAGAAACTCTTGAAGTTATGGGTGGATACCGGTGTGGATCAACGGGAAGTTATTTCAGGTATTGCCGAGTTTTATGAGCCTGAAACTCTGATCGGCAAAGAGGTGTTGATGTTGATCAATTTGCAACCTAAAGAGATTAAAGGAGTTTCATCGCATGGTATGTTGCTGCTGGCGGAAAACAGTAAAGGCGAATTGGTTCTGCTGAAACCGGAAAAAGAGACCAATCCGGGAGCGCCGGTGAGGTAATTTTTCATAGAGACGCAAAGCATTGCGTCTTTACAATCTCTTACTTCTTATTTCTTATTTGGAAATAAAAATAAATGGGGGGCAGCATAGATTTTCCTCTTCAGTTATATCATTTCCCCACTCGTCAATACAATACCTTTTTGAACGTGAGTGATCAATTACGGATTACGAATTACGGGGTTACAAGGTAGAAGGTAGAAGGAAGAAGGCGGAATGATTTTGAATTTCGGAATAAAATTTAGAATGAATTTAAAAATTTTGCAATAACATGATGTAATTACTTGATATTCAATTGTATCAATTGCCACGTCCCTTTAGGGCGTGGATTGGAATAACCCCAAACCACAAGGGCTTTAGCCCAAATTTATTATGATGTAAGCCTTAGAGGGTTATTTTGATTTTGGAGGGCACATTTGGATCATGAAATTATATATTTAATTATTAGCGTGTTGTAATACACATTTCCTTATTTCAATTTTTTTACTTTACATTTAATATTATTGTAAATTTGGGCTAAAGCCCGGCATTGTAAAGAGCATCCCCAACCCCTACATAAATGTAGGGGCTATTGATAATCCTGATTATTAGACAGTTATGATTTAAAACAACCTAAATAATTCTAAATTCTAAATTCTAAATTCAGGATTCGTAATCACTGCCGTCCGATAAAAATT
>DIRT01000031.1 GCA_002427605.1 Bacteroidales bacterium UBA5429
GGACAGTTTTTTTAATTTGTTAATATTTTATTTTTCAAAGAACTTAAATAAAATATTAACAAATTAAAAAAACTGTCCTAATAAGAGGGGACACTTAACTTTTTATCTTTGAAATAGCGAACTATTTATGGAACAAAGAAGAATAAAATGAGTAATATGAAAAAAATCATCACAGTACTGTTGATCATATTTTCATCAACACTGTTTTCACAAGTCAATACCTTAGGCTTTTTTGAAAGAAAATGGAGCTCTCACTCAACTTTGGAGTTTTATACGGATTCCACTTTTGCTGAAAACTACATCCATTTTTCATGTGGTAATTACAAAAGTGCCATGCCTGACACAAACTTAAGAGGTTCCTGGAGAATTGTCGGAGATACATTGTTTTTAAATTACTTCCCAAACAACAACGAATCCTCTTTTAATCTGCAAAAATATTTGTTGTATGATCATAACAACTATCTAATTCCTTTTGGATACGCCGATGCTCCCTTTCTTTATTACGTTAAAACAAAAGTATTTGATTCAAAAGGAATTGAGATCAGTCCGGAACAATTAATGGAAGATTATGAATCGATAACTTCCGGAAAAGATGATACAAAACGGGAAGAATTTCGGGAAAATCTCTCGCAATGGTTTTATTTTCAGAATAGAAGCACCACCAGCGACCTCCTCTTAAAGGATACCGATTTGTTCAACGACACACAATCGCCACTGATTAAAGAGGTTTTTATGATGGGACAAATCAAATACGCTTTAACGAATAAAAAAACAAAATTTAACGACTATAAAGTCAATCTTTTCGGATTATACTCATTACTGGAATTTTGCGAACAAAATCCGAAAATAATTGAAAAAGAAGAAGGCATAAAACAGCTCCTATTTTTAAAAGAAAACAAAAAGTTAAAAAAATGGCTGAAAGCCAAAGTAAAGTCGCATAACAAACAGTATCAATAATTACGAATTACGAATTACGATGAACAAACCGAACCTCTAAATTGGCTGTAGAGACGCAATGCGTTGCGTCTCTATGATTCCAGAGTGGGGAAACAAAATAACAAAAGAGTGATACCTTTTCTGCCCCCCATTTATTTAAATTTAGAAATAAGAAGTAAGAAGTAAGAAGTAAAGACATTGCTGTAAAGACGCAATGCTTTGCGTCTCTAAAAATTCCGAAATCCGAAATCTTTTAATCCTTTAATCCAACAAATCCTAGTCATCATCCTATCATCCTTTAATCCTATAAATCCTAATCCGTTTTTTTAGTATATTTGCAGATTGAATTATTAATCCTAGAATTTTTTAATCGCATCAATCCTAGTCTATGAAGAAAAGAATCAAAAAAATCGGAGTTTTACAAACATCATTAATTTCTGCAATCATTACCTTTTGCCTAACATTAGTAATTATCATCCCTATAGCGCTGATAATGGGAGTTACCGGTGGAATTTTCGGTGGATCATCCGGAGATTTCTCAGACACAATGGGAGTTGCATTAGGCGGATTACTAACCATATTCCTGCCCGTAATCTACGGAATATCAGCATTTTTGATGACTGCCCTTTGGTGCTGGATATACAATTTGATAGCACCTAAAATCGGCGGAATCGAAATCGAAGTAGAAATTATCGAAGAACCAAACATAAATTATCCGCAAAACACACAAAATGTGGAATAATTCTAATTTCTAAATTCTAAATTTAAAATGAACAAACCAAACAGAACCGAAAATCTCAGAAACCGCAATACAAAGTGGTTAAACATCGCATTAGGCTTTGTACTCGGAGTAATCTGTACCGTGGGCTACCTCTATATCTCCGAACCCAAAGAAAACAATAATCCCCCTCAAACAACTGAAGAACCCCAAACTACAGAAGAACCCCGAACTAGAAAAAGAGCCAAAACCGTTGGTACTGACAGAGGTGAACGAAAAAATATCCAATCCTTTGAACTCAATACTGAAAAAGGAATGATAACACTCCACACTTACATGTCCAAAGACTCCGTCCGCACACTCATGGGACCCCCAAACACCACCAACATTCGTGTTAGTGATTATCGTCAAGAAGTCCAAGAAACCTGGAAATATAAAGGGCGAAATAAATATACTGAGGAATTTACCATTGAATTTATTAATGGAGAATTGATATCAGTAGACCAATTCAGGGATAGGTAACCCCCTTGAGGGAAACTAATCCTTTAATCAATTACAAATTACGAATCTCTTGAAGGCAGAATGATTTCGGATTTCGGATTTCGGAATGTTAATATTGGCAATTTTATAATACAATTATCAGCCAGATACAAAAACTGCGACAAGCTGTCGCAGTTTTGCCATCCATTCATCCTATTAATCCTTTCATCCTATAATTCCTAGTCAAAAAAAATGGAACTGGTCACAATTTGTGACCGGTTAGAATCCCTGAAACATTCTTCGGTTATTCCTTACTAAAATAATGTCACCCCTACGGGGTTATTTTGAAGTCGAAAGGCGAAATTAAATCCAATTACGAATTACGAATTACGATGAACAAACCGAACCTCTAAATTGGCTGTAGAGACGCAATGCGTTGCGTCTCTACGGTTGTGTGCATTGGTTTATTTATTTCCCTGATAATCAGGGTTTTCAGCACACGATTTATCTAAAATGCGTGGCATTCCAGAGTGGGGAAATGAATTTGCAAAAAGGGAAGTCTTTTCTGCCCCCCCTTTATTTGAAGGCAGAAATAAGAAGGTAGAAGGTAGAATTAAAGGCGGAAATCGGAAGGCGGAAGGCGGAATTTTTTAAGTAAGAAGTATGAGATTAGAAATATGAAATAGATCTATTGAAAAAATACAAATACCTGATATTCAAATAATTCTAAACTCTAAATTTATTCATTCTACCTTCTACCTTCTACCTTGTAAACCGTAATTCGTAATTGGACTACGTCAAAGGCTCAGACCCAACGATGGCTTCCACTTCTGCGATTGATTTGGGAATCGGTTTGCCTAATACGCGGTGTCCGGTTTCGGTGATCAATACATCATCCTCAACACGAATGCCGCCGAAGCCGACATATTCGTCAATCTTGTCGTAATTCAAAAATTGAGAGAATTTATTTTCTCTTTTCCAAATCTCGATTAAATGAGGAACGAAGTAGATTCCGGGCTCCACAGTAACCACATGACCGGGACGCAATTCTTTCGCCATTCTCAAAGAACCCCATCCAAAAATCGGACTTCTGCTGATGGTTTCGTCGTAACCAACATTATCCTCGCCAAAATCTTCCATGTCGTGAACGTCAAGTCCCATCTGGTGACCCAAACCATGAGGCATAAAAAGAGCGTGCGCACCCGCTTTAACAGACTCGGCAACATCACCCTTCATCAAACCCAATTCCTGGAGTCCTTTAGTGATTATTGTTACCGCAATTTCATGCACATCCCTAAAATAGATGCCCGGTTTGCAAGCGGCAATACCCACCATGTTGGCGTCATATACTATTTGATAGATGGCTGCTTGCTTTGGAGTGAATTTGCCCGAAACCGGAATGGTACGGGTATTGTCGGAACAGTAGTTCATGCCGTTTTCAGCACCCATATCCATCAACAACAATCTGCCTTCCTCTAAAGTAAGATGGTGGTTGTGATTGTGTAATGTTTCGCCGTGTTGAGAAAGAATAACCGGGAAAGAAACGCCGTTGCCTCCGCTTAAAGCGATTCCTTCAACAATCCCTGCCAATTCAGCTTCCGTTCCGCCAACACGAGTTTTTTTCATCGCGGTGGTGAACATGTCATAACCGATAGCGCAAGCATCTTCAATTTCAACAATCTCTTCAGCACTTTTGATCTCTCTGAGCGCAACCACTTCCTTAATTAATGCTTGGGAAGCTTTGCCGACAACCTCTTTCACATGACAATCTAAAAGCTGTGCCAATTTGATTATTTTTTCACCACGATAGGGGGGAAGGTAGTGGATTGTGCGGTCGCGATTTTGCTCAATATAGGTTGCCATAGCACTGTAAGGCATCACTTTGGTAATTCCTATCAAAGCCGCCAACTCAGTCATCTTGGGCTGATCACCCATCCAGATAATATCGTCAATTTCAAAGTCATCCCCAAATAAAATGCACTCTTTGCGGTCAAAATCAATAATAGCAGCAATATTGGGAATCGATAGTCCAAAGAAATAGAGGAATGAACTATCCTGACGGTATTTGTACGTATTCGACGGATAATTCATGGATGCTTCATCGTTACTGAGGAATAAAGCAAACCCTTTGAGTTGAGTATGAAGGAGTTGTTCTCTGCGTTTAATGTAAGTTTCAGGTGAAAATAATCTATTCATGGCTATTCTTTATTTAAATAAAATTTATTAAAAAATGGTCGATAATAAGATCTTTGGTCAACTTTATTGTAATAGGTAGTATAGTTGGTTGCCGACATGCAGTAAACTTGTATCGACTCTTGTTTCAAATAATCTTTAAAGATTTCGGAGGAGAGTAAGGTTTGATAATACTCTAGCGAAAGTTCTCCATTTTTAAACCGGGAGACTGTAACCATCTGCTCTTCTTTGTTGATATAGAAACTATTGATATTGAACTTTTGAAGAGCGTAGAAATCTCTGTTGAAATTGGTTAAATCATTTTTAATATCCGCTATTGAAAGTTGCGTAGCGTTGGCAATGACTACAACGTAGTGTTGTTCATTAGGAAGGTAAGAGAAGGGAGAATTTATAGAAAGGAGGTTGGCATCGCCTTGGGCGGAATCAGTAGTAGCACCGGGGAGTTGAACATCTCCGAAAGTGGAAAGCAAGATGGTTGCAATACCGGCAATTTCTGTTTTGGGATATTTATCAATAATATATCTTAAGCCGGTTTTTAAGGTGTCTTCGTTATGAAGTTGTCCTCTGGCAATCACCCTGAGATACTCCATTTTTGACTTCAATTCAACATTGGGCTCACACAGCGGTATTGCTTTTTCAACAATTTGAATGGTTTGCTCCCACTCTTTATTGAGCAATTTATTGTATGCTAATTCATATTCGTTTTCCAGTTCATTCAGTTTTTCCTGAAGTTTCTTGTAATAATCGGGATCTTGGATCAATTTTGCGTAGTCGGAGTCGGGATAATCGGTTAAGATTCTGTTTTTATACACCTCATTTTTAGGATTATTGACTTTCTTATAGTTGGTGTACATCAGGAATAGTGAAGGAGCAACCAAATCACTTTCCGGGAATCTGGTGATTAATTGTTCAAACATTTCATTGGAGCGTTCCACATCCCTGAGCAGGTCATGGTAGATAATCGCGGCGTTATACATGGCGTCTTTGATCAGTGCATCAGACACGGCGAGTGCAGAATCGGTTAATGGCAAATCTTGGGTGTAATAAGCATCCTTTTTCGGATCCGTTTCCCGTTTAACAATCAAATTGCCATCTTCATCGTATTCTTCCACATCACCGAGATCACCGGTGTTCAAATTGCTCATATCCTCGAATGAGAGTTGTTGTTTGTTGCTAATGAGCCAGTTGTCTTCCAGTTTTCTATTTCCGAATCTTCTGTAGAACTCGGTTGCACCGGCAGAAACGGAACCGGGATTGTAAAAGTACCATTTTGAACTTCCACTGGTGTTCACATTCACATTAGCAAAACTTTGCGTGGTTTGCAGCAGCATCATTCTTTCCGCTTCTTCTCTCTCCAAACGTCTTTCTTCTTCGGTGTAATTATCAATCATCTTCTTAACCCATGCCTTGCGTTCACCTTCACTCATTTTGGCAATTCTTTGCAAGCTGTCTTGTAAGGTGATTTCATTGAGATTATCCACAAGTTCTTTAAGGAAGGAGGCTTTTTTGATAATCTCACCACGATTTGTATAATCGGAGGGAAGGGTTAAGAGTGCTGTATCATAATAAGATTGTGCCCGGATATATTGATCTCTTTCAAAAAGAAGGCCAGCCAGAGTAACAGATGATAATGTTCTTTGGTACTGATTATCAACAAATGCCGAAACCGATTGGGCAAGATATTTCTCTCTTTCCTCTTTATTGTCGTCAATCCGTTCAAGTTCTGAAAATGCGTAGTAGATTTGATCCTTAAAATCTTCATTCTTCACCTCATTGAGCATTTTGTTAAGTTCTTTGACAATCAATGCTCTTGATGCGGCACTTCCATCATAATTGGAAGCCAGTTTCATTCGCGCATTAAACTCCATTTCATAAGGAGGAGTACTGCGAATAACCGCTAAAAAGTGTTTTTGCGCTTCTTTGGTATATCCCTCTTGTTCATAAAGTTGTCCCAGGATAAAATTGATTCTCAATCTCATATCCTTTTTAGGTTTCAACTTTAACATTTCAATGAGAGCAGAAATAGCATCTTCCGGTTCACCTGCCGGATCGGTCAAATTCAGTTCTGCTACCGCCCCATAATATTGAAGATTTAACTTTTTGCTCTTTTTAGGATAAATCATCACCTCTGCTTCTTCCAATAACTGCTGAGCACGGGTATATTGTCCCTGGCGAATCGCTGTTCTGACATTGAGAATCTGAGCCTCTTCCGCCAATCCCCAGTTGGGATACTGTTTGGTGATATAAGTAAAAATCCGGGTTGCTTGTTGGAATTCCTGCTTATGGAAATAGGCTTTACCCATCATCATGTACGCGTCATCCATTGTTTTAACGTACTCTTTACCACGAATGAGCATGGAGTGTTTGTAAATCGACTTAGAGCCTTTTTCAATCACCCGATCCATTTTTGGATTGATCGCTCCCAAGTCTTCTTTTGGAGGATAATAGTAGAGAGGAAGAACAGCAGTGTAGTTATCTTTTCTCTTTTTGGCAATTTCTCGTTCTCCCTCTTTTAATGCTTCTTTCCCGTTGAAATTAACATTGTACATTGAGGTAACAGTGTGGTAAGCCCGATTTTCAAAACTGTTCTTGTTTGTTGCACAAGAGAAGAAAAGGAGCATTAAAACTACACCCGGGAATATGTATTTAAAAAAGTATGCTTTAATTTTCAATCTATTTGGGTTTTAAAGGGATCCAACTTGGTTGAAACGTAAAAAAACTGTTTTTATTTTTGTTGACTTTCAAAATATTGCTCCATGAGTCGCTGAACATATTTTCCCAATACGTCAAATTCAATATTGACAATGCTCCCCGGCTTGAAGTTATGAAAGTTGGTAACTTGATAAGTGTAGGGAATAATGGCAACGGAAAAGCGTCCCTTTTCAGAATCTACAACGGTTAAACTGACTCCATTCACGGTGATGGATCCTTTGGGAACGGTAAAATTATTCTGTTCAGCATCATAAGTGAAGTAAAAACGCCAGCTGCCATCTTCATCCACCACTTTTTCGCAAACCGCTGTCTGATCCACGTGACCTTGAACGATATGTCCGTCAAAACGACCATCCAGCTTCATGCTTCTCTCTAAGTTCACTTCGTAACCTACATGCCACGATTTGAGATTGGTTTTGAGCATCGTCTCATCCATCGCGGTAACAACATATTGCTGTTTTTCCATATCCACTTTCACAATGGTTAAGCAACAACCGTCATGCGCCATACTTTGATCTATCTTGAGTTCATGGGCAAAATCAACCTCAATGGTGAAGTGAAAGTTAGTATTTTCTTGTTCTATCTGAACTATTTTTCCTGTTTTTTCTACAATTCCTGTAAACATAGTATTTTCTTTTTTATAGTGATTTTAATGCTTTTTCAATTTCCGGAACCAAAACGCCGATATCTCCGGCACCCATAGTTATGAGAACTTTAGGTTTACGGTTAACCAGATAGGGAACTAATTCCTGTTTTGAAAGTTTAATTTTATTGGGATTTTCAATGAGTTGAAGCAGATAATCTGATGTAATTCCTTCAATTGGCAGTTCCCGTGCCGGATAGATGTCGAGTAAAATGACTTCATCCAACAATGCCAATGCCTCTGCAAATTCATGGAGAAAATCCCGGGTTCGGGTATATAAGTGGGGCTGAAATACGCCAACTACTTTTTCTGAAGAGTATATTTTTTTCACCGCATTGATGATCGCTTCCAACTCCTGAGGCTGGTGCGCGTAGTCGTCAATGTAAACCAGGTTGTCGCTCTTAATTCGATATTCAAATCGACGCTTTACCCCTTGCCAGGTTTCAAAAGAATCGAAAATGGACTGGAAGTCAGCTCTGTTTTCAGAATCCATCTTTAGTCCAAGCAGCTCCTTGACAGCTAAAAATGCAGCCAATCCATTTAAAAGATTGTGAAATCCGGTACTTTTCATTTTCAAATTGTGAAAACAAACAGGATCCCCATCTTCCGTTTTCTTGTATATCGAAAATTGAGTCTCAACCGGTGTTTCATGATCTATTTGAAAATAGAAATCGGCATCTTCAGTATCTCCGTAAGTGATTTTGTTGGGATGTTCAATGAGATGGGCAACCGATTGATGGATAATCAAAGCTCCCGTGCGGTCAATCTGGTTGGTAAACTCCTGAAAAGCAGCAATCATGTGTGAAAGATCACCATACACATCCAGATGGTCTGCATCCATTGAAGTGATAACTCCTATTCGGGGAAATAACGTAAGAAAAGAACGGTCAAACTCATCGGCTTCTACGACAATAGTTTGATAATCAGCATCATACAGCAAATTGCTTCCTAAGTTTTGGGAAATACCCCCGATAAAAGCGAGTGTAGGGTGTGAAATGGAGTGCAAAAGGTGAGTGGTCATCGAGGTTGTGGTTGTTTTACCATGTGACCCCGATACTGCAATCACCGGAAAACCTTTACAAATAATGCCCAACAGTTCCGATCTCTTAACAATAGGAATGCATTTCTCCTGAAAGAAAATCAGTTCCTTATGCGATTTTGGGATGGCAGGCGTAAGGACAACCAGATCAATACCGGCAGGAATCGCTTCAACATCCTCAGTATAGTGAATCACCGCTCCCTGATCAGATAAAGATTGAGTAACAGTGGAAGGAGTAAGATCATAGCCAAACACCTGTTTCCCCTGTTTAAGGAGAAACAATGCCAATCCACTCATCCCAATCCCTCCAATGCCTAAAAAATAGACTTTCTTAATTTGCCCAATCTCTAACATAATCTTTTTATGCTTATGAATTAGTATTCTTCAGGAACAATCACTCTGGCGTTCTTGACAAACTCTTGAGATGCATGAATCAACTTGTACATCAACTGATCATCTTCTACAAAAGGAACCACTTTGCGGTAACTTTCCACAAACTCTTCAATAAATGGTGAAGATTTCAGCGGTCTGCGGAACTCTAACGCCTGAGCCGCATTGAGTAACTCAATCGCCAATACTTTTTCCGTATTGTTGATGATGGTAAACGCTTTAGTCGCAGCATTGGCACCCATACTCACGTGGTCTTCTTGTCCTTGTGAAGATTCAATGGAATCGGCAGAAGAAGGCATACAAAGCGTTTTACTTTGACTAACAATCGATGCAGCAGTATATTGTGGAATCATAAATCCTGAATTGAGTCCCGGATTTTTAACCAGGAAGGATGGCAATTCACGTTTTCCTGCAATCAGTTGATAGATACGACGTTCAGAAACATTAGCCAACTCAGACATAGCCAAAGAAAGGAAATCCAATACCAGTGCCAAAGGTTGTCCGTGGAAGTTTCCTGCGGAAATAATTAAATCCTCTTCCGGGAATACGGTAGGATTGTCTGTTACAGAGTTGATTTCGGTTTCAATAACGCTTCCAATATAGGTAAGCGAATCCTTGGTTGCTCCGTGAATTTGTGGAATACAACGGAATGAGTAAGGATCCTGAACATGCTGTTTGGGACGATTGATAATCTCTGAACCTTCCAAAAGCTGGCTGATGTGTGAAGAGGTTACAATCTGTCCGATATGTGGTCGAACAATATGAACGGAAATATGGAACGGCTCAATTCGTCCATCATAAGCATCCAAAGAAACAGCGGCAATAATATCGGCTAACCAGGATAATTTCTCTGCTTTAATCACTAACCAGGTTGCATAAGCACTCATAAATTGAGTTCCGTTGAGTAACGCCAATCCCTCTTTCGACTGCAATGTAATCGGTTCCCAGCCAAATTTGGCATTAATCTCTTCGGCACTATATTTTTTGTTTCTGTAATACACCTCACCCATGTTCAATAAGGGTAATGAAAGGTGAGCCAAAGGAGCTAAATCGCCGGAAGCACCCAATGAACCTTGCTGATACACAACAGGATACACACCTTTGTTGTAAAAATCGATCAGCCGTTGAATGGTCGCAACCTGAACTCCCGAATGGCCATAAGAAAGCGATTGGATTTTCAATAACAACATCAATTTGACAATCTCCTGAGGCACTTCGTCACCCATCCCGCAAGCATGAGAAATAACCAGATTTTTTTGCAATAATGAAAGGTCTTCTTTCGAAATGGAGCGGTTATACAACGACCCAAATCCGGTGTTGATGCCGTAAATCGGGGTGCTGCTCGCAGCCATTTTTTCGTCAATATAAGTGCGGCAAGCCTGAACCGCTTCTATGGCTTCCTCTGATAAAACTAATTTCGTTTTGGATTCGATGATCTCTTGTACTTTTTCTAAACTTAGAAATTCTGAAGAAATAGAGTGTGATTTCATTAGAAATATATTTTTGTTAAATATTAAATTTTAAAGTTATATGTTCTTGATACACAATGTTCTATAAAAAACAAAGCAATCTTGCAAACATACTGAAAAATTTGGAATTAGAACTCCTTCTTTTTCTTTATCTTTGCATCAATTAAATTTTGCGTTCATGTGGATTAAAAATATACGTTTAGTAGATTCTGTTCTGGATTTTTTTGGAGAAATAAAAATAGGGGGGAGCCAAATCATCGCCCTTGGAGAACAACTAAGCAGTGACTCGGACGCGCTCTCCTTCGAGGGGAACGGGTTGGCGCTCTTACCCGCATTCACCGACCTGCATGTCCATTTTCGGGACCCGGGTCTGACTCACAAAGAGGATCTCCAAACAGGAAGTATGGCGGCACTCCACGGAGGTTACACTGCCGTTAACCTCATGCCCAATACCAGACCGATTATCAGCAGTATGGAATTGGTTGAGGATGTGCACCAAAGAGCAAAAGCGTTGGATCTGGTGACAGTGAACCAAACTTTGAGCATGACCAAAAACCTGCACGGTATCGATTACCAATACCTGGAACAACTGGAACCCAATCAGGTGCTGTTTGTTACGGATGATGGCAGTGGCGTGAATAATGATGAGGTGATGGAGCAGATTTTTAAGATTTGCAAAGAGAAAAATATCACGATCATGTCTCACGCTGAAGATGCACGATACAGCAAAATCGATATGAGAATCGCAGAGAACAACATGACATTCAGAGATATAGAGCTATTGAAAAAAATCGGTGGACATCTTCATTTTTGTCACGTCAGCACCAAAGAGGCTATCGAGGCGATTCGCGCAGCCCAAAAAGAGGGGTACAACGTAACTTGCGAAGTAACACCACACCATATTTTTGCGACCGGCGAAGAGGTAAATCACTACAGAGTCAATCCTCCTTTCAGAGAAAAAGAGGATATCGATGCGCTCATCGCTGCCATTCAGGATGGAACGGTAGCCGCGATTGCTACAGATCATGCGCCGCATACTGCCGAAGAGAAACAGGCGGGAGCACCCGGGATGATGGGACTGGAGCTGGCTTTCTCTATCTGCTACATGACTTTGGTAAAACCGGGACACATCACCTTGAACCGTTTGGTTGAATTGCTATCCACAACCCCTTCCCAAATGATGAAACTCAATAAAGGCTCTTTGGAAGTGGGAAAAGATGCAGATCTTGTGATTGTGGATCTGGACAAAAAATGGACGGTGGACCCCAAACAATTTCTTTCAAAATCTCAAAACTCTCCCTTTATCGGCAGAGAGTTGGATGGCAAAATAGTGGCTACAATCCGTAAAGGAAAACTCTATAGATGGAACTAACAGAAACACTCAAAAACTAATGGAAAAACAACGCGAAACTTATAATGAGAGACCGGTTTACTCCCTCTCTGAAATCACTAAAAGTATTGAAAGTGTAGTTGCAAAAACTTATACACGGGCTTATTATATCAAAGCGGAAATCCTGAAATTGAACTATTATCCTCATTCCGGACACTGTTACCCTGAATTGGTCGAGAAGGAGGATGGGAAGATTAAAGCTCAAATGAAAGGCGTAATTTGGTCTAATCAGTTTAGAGTCATCAATGAGCGATTTCTAAAAATGACCGGCGATCCTTTGAAAGAGAATATCGGGATTTTATTTCTTGCAACCATAGAATTCAATTCACACCACGGACTCAGTCTCTTTATTCAGGATATTGATCCTTCTTACACTCTGGGCGAAATTGCCAAAAATAAAAAGGAAGTGATCGAAAGATTGAAAAAAGAGGAGGTTTTTGATGCCAATCGTTCATTAAAACTACCTCTTGTTCCTAAAAAAATTGCTGTTATTTCTGTGGAAACCAGTAAGGGTTATAGCGACTTCATGGTGACACTGAAACAGAATCACTGGAACTATTGCTTTGAAACAGAGCTATTTCCATCCATATTGCAGGGAGACAGAGCGGCTGTTTCACTAGTTACCCGACTGGAGGAGATTGAGAAATTGAAGGAGAAATTTGATGTTGTCGTGATTGTGAGAGGGGGAGGAGGAGATGTGGGAATGAGTTGCTACGATGAGTATCTGCTGGCACATAAAGTGGCTACTTTCCCTCTGCCCGTCATCACCGGTATTGGACACTCAACCAATGAAACCGTAACGGATATGGTGGCGTACCAAAACAAGATTACTCCGACAGAAGTGGCCTATTTTTTGATTCAGCAGTATAACAACTTTGCGGTTGCCGTTGAAGATATGCAGAATACGATTGTTCAGTATGTGTCGCAAAAATTGGTAACTCAGCGATTACAATTGGATCAGTGGGAAGAGTCGATCTATAAAACGGCACGTTTCATCGTACAAACCAAGCAGATGGAAATAGAAACAACTCAACAATCGCTCAAAACTGCTACGCTCCGCTTTATAGATTTGCAAAAAAGAGAGCTGGAACGCTTTGAGACGACAGTTCAGCTTTTAAGTCCCGAAAATATTCTGAAAAAGGGCTATAGTATTACCTATCTGAATGGAAAAGCAGTGAAAGATAAAACTCAAGTAAAGGAAAATGATATATTAACAACACGACTCTATGATGGAGAAGTGAAAAGTATAGTTATTCATGATAAAAGCTAATTATCACACACATACCCTCTATTGTGACGGGAAGGATGAAATGAAACTCTTTGTGGAAAAGGGTGTAGAACTCGGATTGGACCATTTGGGATTCTCCGCTCACTCTCCCATTATACAGGAGAATAATTTCTCAATTAAAATGGATCAGGTGCAAAACTACCTTGATGATATCGAAAAATATCAAAAGGAGTTTCCTCAAATTCAACTCTTTAAAGGATTGGAATGTGATTTTATTCCGGGATTAACCTATCCCTTTCAATATTTTTTGGACAATTTTTCCTTCGATTATCTGATTGGAGGGGTGCATCTTGTCAAACCGCCGCACTCCGGTGACGGAGTGTGGTTTATCGATGGTTCCAAACAGGAAACCTATGATGAAGGATTGCTCCAGTTTTTTAATATGGATATCAAAAAGGGAGTAACCGCTTTCTGGGAACAAACTTTCGAGATGATAGAAACTGAACCGATGGATATTATCGCTCACCTCGATAAAATTAAAATGCACAACAGAGATCGCTATTTTAAGGAGAATGAAAAATGGTATCTGGAGTTGGTGGATCACGCTGTGGATCTGGTTTACAAACATAATATCATAGTTGAAATCAATTCCAGAGGAATTTATAAAAAACGATATCCCGGATTTTATCCCTCCGATTATATTCTGCAGAAGGTTGCCAAAAAGGGAATTCCTGTTGTGATTAGCAGTGATGCGCACAAATCGGAAGAGTTGGGCTTTTGCTATGAAGAAGCAAAAGAGCAGTTGAAAAAAGCAGGGATTCACGAATTGGCGTACAAAGTAGAGAACGGCTGGGCGACAACTTCTTTTTAATGAGTAAAAGTATGATCTTTCCGGAAAATTTTGAACAAAAGATAGGATTTGACACTATAAAAGAGTGGCTCTCCGGTCATTGTATCACTACAATGGGGAAGGAGCGGGCACTCAATCTGAAAGCGCTCAATCAGTACGATGAGATCATGATGCGCCTGCATGAAACGGAGCAGTTCAAAACCGCCATTCTCATGGATGATCCGGTGCCGCTGCAAGAGATTGTCGATATTACACCCTATCTTCAAAAAATCAAACCGGAAGGCACATTTCTGGAAGTGGAAGAGCTGGTAGAAGTGAGAACGGTCATCTCCACAGTGATTGATATTTCCGTTTACTTTAGGGTGAAAAATAAAGAGGAGAAATATCCCGATTTGTGGGCGATTTGCGAAAATGTTTACCTCGAAATTGAACTCCTGGAAGCTATCAATCGGATTATCAATCCCAAAGGGGAATTGAAAGACAACAGTTCCGATACCTTGAGGCAGATCAGGTCGGAGATCATTAAGATTTCAGGGGAAGCAGATCGTAAAATCCGGAAGCTGTTGGGGAACTTTAAACAGGAAGGATTACTCAAAGAGGATGCGGAAATGACCATCCGGAATGGGCGACTCTGTATTCCTGTGCCTGCGCCCAATAAGCGTAAAGTTGAAGGATTTATTCACGATGAATCGGCAACAGGACAAACCGTTTTTATCGAACCGACAGAGGTTTTTGATGCCAATAATGAACTGAGAGATCTGCTCAATGCGGAAAGAAGAGAGATCATCAGAATATTGACGGAATTGACCAACCAGATTAGATTCCAAAGTGAGAATCTGTATGAGTATCTGCGCTTTTTGGGATTGATCGATTATATTCGTGGCAAAGCCCTTCTGGCAATTGAGTTGGATGCCCATCTGCCTAATGTGTTGAATACTCAAATTATCCATTGGCAGAAAGCTTTACATCCGATTTTATATAAAAATTATAAAAAAACAGATAAAAAAGTTGTTCCGTTGGATCTCCAACTGGATAAAAACCAACGGATTTTAATTATTTCGGGACCCAATGCGGGAGGAAAATCGGTCTGTCTTAAAACGGTCGGATTGTTGCAGTACATGTTGCAATCGGGACTTTTAGTTCCGCTCACACCCGTCTCGGATATGGGAATTTTCGACACTTTTTTCATCAATATGGGGGACGAGCAATCGATAGATAACGACTTGAGTACCTATAGCTCGCACTTGAACAATATCAGGATCATGATTGAGAACATGACTCCGGGTTCGCTCTTTTTAATCGACGAATTTGGATCGGGAACGGAGCCCTCATTGGGGGGAGCGATGGCGGAAGCGATTCTGGAGCATGTGTACAAAATGGGAAGTTTCGGAATTATCACGACCCACTTTGCGAATCTGAAACTCTTTTCGGAAACTCATCCCGAAGCGGTAAATGGAGCGATGCTGTTCGATATTCACGCCATGAAACCGCTCTTTATCCTGAAACAAGGCAAGCCGGGAAGCTCTTTCACTTATGAAATTGCGAAAAAGATAGGATTTCCGGAAACGATTATCGAACAGGCAATTCAAAAGTCCGGAACAGCGCAAATTGACTATGAACGAGCGTTGGAAGAGGTGGAACTCGAAAAGATAGAGTTATCCAAACAGCTGCGACTGGTCAATCAAACGGATGAACAGCTGGCGCAGTTCATTGCGGACTATCAGGCTCAATATGAGGAGTTTGAAAGTCAAAGGAAAGAGATTTTAAAAAACGCTAAAAATCAGGCTATTCAAATCGTTGAGAATGCCAATAAAGTGATTGAAAAAACGATCCGGGAGATCAAAGAGGTGAAGGCAGATTCTGAAAAAACCAAACAGATCAGAGCTCAAGTGGATCAATTTAAGGAGGCACTTTCCAAAAAAACAGAGAAACAAACCAAAGAACCTGCTTTTAAACCGATGGTTCCCAAGCCTAAACCCGCGCCTCAACCTGTACAGGAAGATAGACCGATTGAAGTGGGGGATCAGGTGTTGATTGATGAGGTGCAAACAGTGGGTGAAGTGGTTCAGATTAAAGGCAATGATGTGACCGTTTCTTTCAAAGGGATCACTTTTAAAACGGTGCTTAACAAATTGACCAGAATCAGTAAGAAAGAGGCGAAAACGATTGAGAAAAAAGGGTTTACGAATGTGGGTGGAACTCGTTTGGGCGACTTAATCAATCAGAAGTTGAGTCATTTTAAGCCTTATATTGATTTAAGGGGGGTGCGAACTGATGACGCTATAGTACAAGTAGAAGCCCTTCTCGATGAGGCGGTGCTTTTAAGTGTACATCAGGTCAAGATATTGCACGGCAAAGGGGATGGCATCCTCAGAAAAAAGATCCGCGAATACCTCGCCCGCAGAAAAGAAGTACGCGATTTTTACGATGAAATCCTCGAACTCGGCGGCAGCGGCATAACAGTGGTAGACCTGTGATGATTTCGGATTTCGGATTTCGGATTTCGGAAGTTTGGTATTGAGTTTTTTTAACATATCCCATTGATATTTAATTATATATATTATTTTGAAATAAAAATAAATGGGGGGCAGAATAGATCTTCCTTTTCAGTCATTCCATTTCCCCACTCTGGAATAGGTAGTATCCCTAAAAGTGTGTA
>DIRT01000017.1 GCA_002427605.1 Bacteroidales bacterium UBA5429
CCTAATAAAAGGGGACACTTAAGACTATTATTGAAAGAAAAATAAAATATTTCATATGCAATTATTGTTTTTCCTTGAATTTCCTTAGCAATTTCCCTAAATAGATCTCTCTCTTTAATCAGGCTTCCATCAGACTTGATAAGCTTGTTGTTTTCATACTCAATGGGAATTGACAATGCAAGGGTAAATAAAAAAGTTGAAAGTCGAAAGGCGAAATTGATCACACATTCTCCTAAAGGTATAATGTTCCAGAGTGGGGAAACGAGCTAACCTAAAAGGGATGTTTGTTCTGCCCCCCATTTATTTAAAATCCCAAATAAGAAATAAGAAATAAGAAGTAATAAACAGAAAATCAAGCGGTTCCGTAATTCGTAATTCGTAATTCGTAATTGTATTCATTCCGCCTTCCGCCCTCCGCCTTCCGCCTTTTTTTGATTTGAGATCCGAAATTAAAAATCTCTCTGATTTAACAGTTCCACAAAACACCTCTCAAAAACCCTCTTCACTTCGCTCATGGCGACCTCTTTTTGTAGCTCTTTTTGGATGGAGGTAACCCCTTTGTCGACAAATCCGCAAGGATTGATATGGTTGAAGTAGGAGAGGTCCGTGTTGACATTCAGGGCGTACCCGTGCATGGTCACATAACGGGATGCTTTAACGCCGATAGCGCAGATTTTACGGGCCTGTGGCGTGCCGACATCCAGCCAAACTCCGGTGGCACCCTCCAAACGGGTTCCCACGATGCCATACTCGGCAATGGTCTGAATAATGCTCTCTTCAATCAGGTGGACGTAATCTTTTAATCCTAAATGATAATTTTCCAGATCCAGAATAGGGTAGCCCACCAACTGTCCCGGACCGTGATACGTGATATCGCCACCCCGATTGGTTTTGAAAAAGGTCGCATTGATAGAGTCTAAGAATGCCTGATTGACGAGCAAGTTGTTCTCAGCACCGCTTTTGCCCAATGTATAAACATGCGGATGTTCACACAGAATCACTTTTTGAAGCGCCTCCGTTAACTGACCTAACTTTTTGGTTTCCAATATTTTATTAAAGATCTCTTCTTGTTGATGCCATGCTTGGGCATATTCGATCGTTCCCCAATCAATAAAATCCGGATTATGCATGATTCTGTTTCTTTTGTTCCTCGATTTTCTTCAAAAATGATCTCTCAGCCATGTAGGAAGATCTTACCAAAGGAGCGCTCTCCACGCTTGAAAATCCCAATTCCAGCCCAATCTGTTTGTACTTTTCAAACTGTTCGGGAGTGATATAATCAACCACTTCAATATTCTCTTTGGTGGGCTGTAAATATTGTCCGATAGTGACCATTTGACAACCTATGGCAGCCACCTCTTTCAATAGTTCAATCACTTCCTCTTCCATTTCACCCAATCCGACCATAATTCCGGTTTTCGATATTTTTCCGGCATCAATAATGTGCTGGAGGGTTTCCATACTTTTGCGATAAGTCGCTTTACTGCGCACTTCAGGGGTTAATCTGGCAACGGTTTCCAGGTTGTGTGCAATAATATCAGGACCACCCTCGCAAACGATATCCACCAAAGTGCGGTCATAATCGGGAATGAGCAGTTCGATAATGATATCCGGATTGAGTTCTCTCACCTTCTGGACACACGCTTTCCAATGTCCCGCTCCTTTGTCGGGCAGGTCGTCACGGTCAACAGAGGTAATCACGCAATGTTTGAGTTGCATTAGTTGGATGCTTTTTGCCAACTTTTCCGGTTCTTCCGGATCGAGAGGGAGGGGTTTTCCGCTTTTGGTGGCACAGAATTTACAAGTCCGGGTACAAATATCACCCATGATCATAAATGTGGCTGTTCCCAAGCTCCAGCACTCAGCCTTATTAGGGCATTTCCCACTACTACAGATGGTGTGCAGATGGTGTTCTTCAATCATCTTTTTGACAAAAGCGTAGTGTTCACCGCTCACCATAGTTGTTTTAAGCCAATCCGGTTTTCTTCTGATTTTCATTCTATTCTTTTTTCTTTTTTTGTTCAATAATATATTCGCTCATCAACTGATAGATCTTTTTGAGTTGTTCCTCATCCAGTTGAGCGACATGTTTTTGCATAATGGAGTGATCCTCCCTTTGTGCGGGTCCCGTTTGCGCATCTGCAGGACACATCACTTTAATTTTTGCAACGGTCTGATCTATTAAGGGATATAGAATCTCAAAGGGGATTCCTGATCCCCCCAATATTTTTTTTGCCATATTAAAAAGGGCATTAGAAAAATTGGAAGCAAAAACAGCAGCCAAGTGCAATTGTTGTCTCTGTTCACTATTCATCGGATAGACGGCATCTGAAACGGTATGCGCCAGAGAGAGCAACTGTTGAGTCGTTTGCTCGTTATTCCCTTCAATACAGAGCGGTACTTCTGGGAAATATTGTTGCTCTAAAAGCGATTTAGAGATGGTTTGAAAAGGGTAGAAGACCCCATAATTTTGCGTGTATGGAGCCAAAATCTCTTGCGGAAGAGATCCGGAAGTATGAGCCGCCATGGGCATTCTGAAAGGGATTTTTTGCAGCACCTCTTCATAAAAATCATCCTTAACCGCAAAAATATAGAGATCGGCATCCGAAGTTAAGCGAGATAAATCCCGTGCCGGTACAGATTCTATAACAGTTTGTGGTGCCAATTTTTGAGTCAAAACGTGGTATAACCAGTAGCCCACATTTCCACTCCCGATAATGGCAATTTTTGAAAACATATTGATATTACTTCAAAAGATTGAATGCAATGGCGTCTTTCATATCACTAAAGTAGTGAAAATTAACACCTTGGATAAAATCTTCTTTAATTTCTTTGATATCTTTTTTATTTTCGGTAGAGAGGACAATATCATTGATGCCGGCTCTTTTGGCAGCCAGAATCTTCTCTTTGATTCCGCCCACAGGCAGCAGCTTACCACGGAGTGTGATTTCGCCTGTCATCGCCACTTTCTCTCTGATCAACCTTTGGGTGTAGGATGAAATGATGGAGGTTAAAATCGTGATTCCGGCAGAAGGACCATCTTTGGGCGTGGCGCCTTCAGGTACGTGAATATGCACTTTGGTCTTTTCAAAGATCTTCGGATCGAGGTTATAATCAGCTGCATGCGCTTTGAGATACTCAAAAGCGATGGTTGCAGATTCTTTCATTACATCACCCAGATTTCCGGTCAGCGTAATTTCCCCTTTACCGGGATTCACAACCGATTCCACAAAAAGAATCTCTCCACCTACGGCTGTCCATGCCAAACCGGTAGCCACTCCGGGGATTTGTGCATCCAAAGAGCGCTCTTTTTGGAAAATAGGGGCTCCCAAGGCTTCTTCGATATCTTTTAACTTGATTACTCTGGATTTTAACCTTCCTTCTTGTACATAACAAGCGGCTCTTTTTCGGATTACCTTAGCGATTAGCTTTTCTAAATTACGTACTCCAGATTCTCTGGTATAATCAGAAACTATTTTTTCAATGATTTCATCTGAAAAAGTGAGCTTCTTTTTCTCCATTCCATTCTTTATGAGTTGCTTAGGAATCAAGTGTCTTTTGGCAATTTCAATCTTCTCTTCCATCAGATAACCCGCAATGTCGATGATCTCCATTCTGTCCAGCAATGCCGGATGGATATTTCCCAGGTTATTGGCTGTAGCGATAAAAAGTACTCTGGAAAGGTCGAAAGTAGTTTCCAGATAATTGTCGTAGAAAGCTGTATTTTGCTCAGGGTCAAGTACTTCGAGAAGAGCTGCTGAAGGGTCTCCTTGTACATTCATTCCCAAAATCTTGTCGATCTCATCCAATACAAACACAGGATTAGCTTGTCCTGCTTTTCTCATACTTTGGATAATTCTTCCGGGCATCGCACCGATATAGGTTTTGCGGTGTCCCCGAATTTCAGACTCATCTCTCAATCCTCCCAATGACATGCGGATATATTTTCTTCCCATGGCATCAGCGATGGACTTGCCCAACGAGGTTTTACCCACTCCCGGAGGACCTGCCAAACAAAGAATCGGGGATTTCATATCTCCTTTGAGCTTGAGAACAGCGAGATATTCGATGATTCTCTCTTTTACTTTATCCAATCCGTAGTGATCCCGATTGAGTATCTCTTCCGATTTTTGCAGGTCGAAATTGTCAGATACATACTCATTCCATGGCAGATCTACCAACAACTCCAGGTAGTTGAGCTGGATTGAGTAGTCGGGCGCCATGGGATTGGTTCGCTGTAACTTTTTAAGTTCTTTTTCAAAAAGCTCAGCTGTTTCTTTATTCCATTTTTTCTTGCCTGCCTTTTGAGTCAGTTCTTCAACATCCTTATCAGCAGGTGAGCCACCCAACTCTTGTTGAATCGCTTTCATCTGTTGATTCAGGAAGTACTCTTTCTGTTGCTTGTCAATCTCCTCTTTAGATCTGTTTTGGATCTGATGTTTGAGTTCTTGCAACTGAAGATCCTTATTGAGAAACTTTAATATTACTTTTCCTCTTTCGACAATATCTTGTATTTCCAAAATATTTTGTTTCTCAACGATTGAAATCGAAAGATTTGAGGTAATAAAGTTCAATAAAAAAGAGGGACTTTCAATGTTATTCAGAGCATGACTTGCCTCTTTTGCATTTTGGCTATTTAATTTTAAAATTTGAGTAGCCGTATCTTTGATGGAGTCCATGATCGCATTGAAAGTCTCACCGCTAATCACTTGAGGATCATGATCATTGGATAGGTATTCAACAGCTTTTGCTTTGTAGTAAGGCTCCGTTTGAGTCAGTTCAATCAGCTGGAAGCGTTTGATCCCTTGCACAATAATGGTAACACTACCATCAGGCATGGACAAGTATTTGATAATTTTAGCGAGTGTTCCAACGCTATATAAATCCTCTTGAGTAGGATCTTCAACATCAGTATCTTTTTGAGTAACTACACCAATTGGGGTGTTGGATCTGGAATATTCTTGAGTCAGTTTAATCGATTTACTTCTTCCAACGGTGATTGGAATAACCATTCCCGGGAAAAGAACCGTATTTAAAAGGGGTAGGATAGGAATCTCATCGTTGATCACCTCTTCTTTCAGAGTTTTCTCATCTTCTAAGGAAAATATGGGGATAAAGTGAGATTCTTTATTTATTATGTCACTTATAGCAAATAGTTCATCTAGCATATCAGTCGTTTTTCTCATACAGTGTACGCATTATTTCTATAAAAGTTTCATTTAGTTCCATGTTTCTTCGTGCCATCATTGCTTTTTCTGAAGTAATGATTTTATTAAAGTTGTTTTTGCGATATCCTCCTATAGGAGAGCCGGTCATGAAGTTCGCGACATAGAATCGTTGAAACTCTGCACCATATACGGAAGTGCAGATTCCCATAACAGTTCCGGAGTTGATAGCGACGTTAATACCACATTTTGAGTGGTCCCCCATCATCAATCCGCAGAATTGTTGGCGGGTATGGTCAAATCTACGGGTTTTATAGTTCCATTGTCTGATCGAACTGTAGTTGTTTTTAAGATTTGAGGTAATCGTGCCGGCACCAATATTGCACCAATGACCAATTACGGAATTACCTAAATAGCCATCATGAGCTTTATTGGAATAACCAAACATGACTGCATTTTCAACTTCACCACCCACTTTACAGAGCGGTCCAATGGTGGTTTCTCCGTAAATTTTAGCTCCCATTTTAACAATGGCATCATCTAATATGGCTAAAGGTCCTCTTAAATGACTGCCCTCCATAACCGTAACATTTTTTCCGATATAGATGGGACCTTCTGTACAATTTAAAGTTGCTCCAAAGATTTTTGCTGTAGGATCAATATAGAGTTGTGAAGGATCTCCAAAAATCAGATTGTTATTTCGAACATTTTCAGAAATTGGAGTAGGAGATACTCTTTTCAAATCATTGATAATCTCTTCTCCATTATGCAGAAAGATTTCAAACTTCTCAGTCAGCTGAAAATAGGTTCCTTCAAATGGAATCTTTTGTAATGTTTCCCATTGAGAAAGCTGCTCAATAGAGGAAGTTCGCGCTGCAATGAGTTGATTCTCTTTTGATATCAACGCTTCATTCATTTGTAGTTGAGTGATCGCAGTAACAAGAGTTTCATTGGGGATGATATTGCCCGCAATGCAGATATTATCATCCGTAGTATGAACAGGATATGCTTTTTGAAGGTATTCCGGAGTCAACGGAGAAGTTTCTACTCCCAAAAAAATGTCCCATTTCTCTTGAATGGTAAAAATTCCAATCCGAATATGACTCATGGGTCGGAGGAAGGTGAAAGGGAGTAAGGATTCCCAATCTTCGTTGTCAAAAAGAATATAGTTCATAGTTTACCCAATATAAAAAGAGGCTTTTCAATCAAATTAAAAAGCCTCACAAGTTATGATGTGAAAAATGTTATTCCTTTTTATCAAGATGTCTTTGATATTTACTACGGAATTTATCAACTCTACCCGCAGTATCGACTAATTTAACTTTTCCTGTGAAGAATGGGTGTGATGTGTTGGAAATCTCTAATTTTACTAGAGGATACTCGTTTCCATCTTCCCATACAATAGTGTCTTTAGTTTGAATTGTAGACTTACTTAGGAATGCAGTATCGTTAGACATATCTTTAAATACAACAGCTCTATACTCTTTTGGATGAATATCTTTTTTCATTTTTTTAATGTTTTTGAATTGGTCGGCAAAAATACAAAAAAATACAATACGCTCAGCCTCTATTCGCTATTTTTTTTGAAATAGTTAAATTCTTCTACAATATGTAACCTAAATTTTGTTCAGAATTAAGATTTTCTACTTCGAATCATGGCAGTAGTTCTACTTTTCCCAACCCGAATCAAGTCGAGTAATGGTCTGAAAGCAGGACAATTATATGAACAAGATCCACATTCAATGCAATCTAAAATGCCGTTGGCTTCACACGCTTCATAATCCTTCTTTTCAACTAAAGGTGCCAGTAAGTAAGGTTCTAGTCGCATAGGACAACCTAATACACATTTACCGCAACGGATACAGTTTATCGTTTCACCGCGTTTGCTCTCTTTTTCATTCATAAAGAGGATGCTGGACATCCCTTTTACCGCAAAAGTATCAAGATTAGCGATCGCTTTTCCCATCATAGGACCACCGGAAATGACTTTACCGGTATCTTCCGGAATTCCCACATAATCCAGTATTTCTCTCAATGGAGTACCCAGTCTGACACGCAAATTTTTTCTATTTTCCAAACTTTTACCTGATACGGTAAGGTGCGTTTCAATCAGTGGCTTATTCTTTTGAATAGCTTCATAAACAGCATAACAAGTGGTGATGTTATTCACAATTACGCCCACTTCGATAGGGAGTTTACCACTGGGAACGACCCTGTTTGTCAAGGCATGAATCAGCTGTTTTTCAGCACCTTGAGGATATTTGGTTTTGAGAGGATGTACTTGAATTTTAGGATAATCTTTGATCAGTTCCTGGAGGTGAGCGATCGCATCAGGTTTGTTGTTTTCGATACCAATCAGTGCTACCGGAGCACCGGAAGCAATCAGTAATGCCTCAATTCCAACCAAACACTCTTCTGCTTTTTCCAGCATCATGCGGTGGTCGGTAGTAATATAAGGTTCACACTCTACGGCATTGATAATCAGGTAATCCACCTTTTTATTTTCCGGAATCATGTATTTGACATGGGTAGGGAAACAAGCTCCTCCCAATCCGACAATACCACACTCCTTGATTTTATCGATGATCTCACTTTTGGACAGTGTAATCTCCTTTTTAAGCTCAGGAGTTGTATCAATATGTTCCATCCACTCATCTCCTTCTACTGCAATTTCAATAGCTGTACGTTTATAGCCCATAAAATCTGAAACCGGATCTATTTTGGTAACCGTTCCGGAGTAAGGAGAGTGAATATTGGCGCCAATAAATCCTTCCGCTTTGGCAATCAGTTGTCCCACTTTGACATGATCTCCTTTTTGCACAACAGGTGTAGATGGAGCTCCTAAGTTTTGATTCACAAATAGGGTTGCCTGTTTGGGTAAGGGAAAAACTTCAACCTCAACTCCTTTAGACAGCTTGTTATCTTCAGGGTGGATACCACCAATTTTAAATGTTTTCATACGTTTCATCTCAAGCAAGTGATTCATTGGAACTGTTAACCTCTTCAGTCTGTTGTTTGGGTTTACGAGGTGGGAAATTGATTTCATGAATAGCACCGGTAGGACATACCTCTGCACATTTTCTACATAGTTTACATTTATTAAAATCAATGTAAGCCAGGAAGTTATTTACAGTGATCGCATCATGAGGGCATACCTGAACACATTTACTGCATCCGATACAGGCAACAGAACAGTTTTTCCTGGCTACTCCTCCTTTTTCCTGATTGGAGCAGGCAACATAGATTCTCATACCTCGTTTTCCCTTATTGCGAAGTTCCAATAGTGTTCTGGGACAAGCTTTTACACAAGCACCACAAGCAACACATTTCTCCTCGATAACAGTTGGAAGTTTCGTATCCGGATCCATATAAATGGCATCAAATTGACAAACGGTAACACAATCGCCACAGCCCAGGCATCCGTACTGGCAGCCACTTTCACCGGCAAATAAAGTGTTAGCGTAAGCACAACTTAAAGCTGAGTCATACAATGATTTAGCAGGTGCTGATTCACAAGTACCGTTACATCTCAACACGGCAATTTTTGGTTCAGTTGCCTCTGCAGTTAAACCGAGCAGTCCGGCAATATTATCCATTGTGGATGAACCATCGGCAGGACAGTTCAATCCGTCCAATGAGCCCGCTTTCACGATGGCCTCTGCCAATCCTTTACAGCCCGGATATCCGCAGCCGCCACAATTGGCTCCCGGCAACAATTCTGCCACTTCGTCGATAAGAGGATCCTCTTCAACGCGAAATTTTTTGGCAATATAGTACAAAATGACCGCAGATAGCAAACCGATGGTTCCTAATACTACAGTTGCAATGATAATAATTTTGTAATCCATAAACTAATTCTATTAGAATGCAAAAATAAGAATATTTTTTTTAATTTTGCCAAAAAATAATATCAATGCAGTTTACTTATCCATATTTTCTTTTTGCTCTCTTTACTATACTGATAGTCATTGCAATCCATCTATTTAATTTTAGGAGATTTAAAGTTGAATATTTTTCAAATGTAAAACTATTACAAGATATTCTGCTTAAAACAAAAAAAGAGTCTCAATTAAAAAAGTTGATTGTCCTCTTACTGCGTATTTTAGCCATAACCTGTTTGGTTTTTGCTTTTGCACAGCCCTATATTCCAAGAAAAAATCAAAAAAGTGAGAGTGGAAACTTGATTACCGTTTTTGTTGATAACTCTTTTTCCATGGAGGCGAATTCAACCTCCGGCTCATTGATTAAAGAGTCTGTAGATGCCGCAAAAAAGATTGTAGATGCTTTTTCATACAATGATGAATTTCTACTGATAACGCATGATTTTCTTCCTCAACACACGCATATTTCAAATAAGGAAGAGATTCTGACCCAATTGGATGAGATTCAAATTACTCCTCAAAGCAGAACGCTGCAAGAAATTTTGCTATTTAAAGAAAATGCAGCTTTTAACTCCAAAATGAAGAATGAGATTGTCTATTATATCTCCGATTTTCAGAAAAATCAGTTTGACTTTTCAGCATTGCTGCGAGATACCCTTTCTTCCAATTTTTTGGTTCCAATTACAGCTGCACAAGTCAATAACATAGCGATTGATTCTTGTTGGTTTTCAGCTCCGGTTTTCAAAAAAGGCTATAACGTGTTGCTCAATGTCAGAGTGCAAAACTATGGGGAGACCGATGTAGTTAAATTGCCCTTGAAACTATACGTTAACGGAGCACAAAAAGGGTTGACAGCGCTGGATATCAAGGCGAAAAGTTATGCTGACGCACAAATCTCTTACACCATTAACGAACAGGGAACGCAAACCGCTTATTTGGAGATCAATGATGCGCCCATTAACTACGACGATCGTCTCTATTTTACCTATCCTGTTTTTGATCAGAGTTCTATCATTTCAATATCCGGGGGGAAGCCCAACAGATATATTGATGCATTATACGGAAAAGATTCGCTCTTTCAACTGACTGTGATGCCTGTTGCCCAGATTGACTACTCGCTATTCCCGGAAACCGCTTTGTTGATCCTGGATCAAGTGGAGAGTTTTTCGAGTGGCTTGCAAGATCAACTGGTGAAATATCTTGAAGGGGGAGCTCAGATTTTGCTTTTCCCTCCTGATACTTTAGATCGCACATCCTGGAATCAGTTTTTAAGCAGTGTACAACTGCCTGCCATTGAATCTCTGGTAAAACAACCTCTGAAAATGGGAGAAATCAACTACGAAAGTCCTTACTATAAAGATGCACTGGAAAGGGAAGAGGAGCAAATAGAAAAACCGACAATCCTCCAATATTACCGTTTTGGTTCTGTTCAAAGAAGTATGGAATTGATTGTAAATCTGGAAAATGGAGAGCCTTTGTTGAGTTATTTCCCTGTGGGTACAGGCGGAGTTTTCCTTTCAGCTGTGGCTTTGAATGATCTTTTTGGGAATGCCCACAAGCACGCGCTCTTTTTTATTCCGTTGCACAATATTGCGATTCAAAGTCAGGTTCAGCCCCAGCTTTATTACACCATTGGGAAGGATCAGCATGTGTTGGTTCCGCGTAAACAGACACAGAGAGATGAGGTAGCTTCCTTAAAATCAAGAAATAACGGGGAGCAGTTTATTCCCGAACAGCAAAACAGAGGCAATGATCTGGCGGTGAGTTTCCACAATCAGATTACCACTCCCGGTTTCTACGATTTGACCTTCGGGGATGACACCTTGTCCACCTGGGCGATGAACTTCAATCGCCGGGAATCACAATTGGAGTATTTTTCCAAAAAAGATTTGGAGAATATCACCAAAAACAGTACAGCCAAGGTTGAAATACTCAATTTCCAGGTAAAGGACCTCACCAAATCGGTTGCCGACAAGCTAACCGGAATCGCCTTATGGCGCTATTTTATCATGCTCGCGCTATTTTTCTTCCTTGCAGAGGTGCTGGTTCTACGCTTGTGGGGAAGAGCGAAGTATTGAAAGTCGAAAGTCGAAATGAATAAATTGTTATAAATTTTCTATTTTTTTTATTTTGAAAAAAGAATAATTAGGGGGCAGAATGGGTGTTGCTCTTTTGATATTCCATTTCCCCACTCTGGAATATGATACCTTTATGGATGTGAGTGATCAATTACGGATAACGAATCGTTAATTCATAATTCTACCTTCTAAATTCTAAATTTACAATAATGTCACCCCTTCGGGGTTCTTTTGGTTCTTGGGGTCAACATTTTGCTATAATAATGTCACCCCTTCGGGGTTTTAAATTTGAAGGTATAATTTTAAAATTATGCAATATTTGATCATAACAACCAGATAATCAACCACATCAATAGGAGGCTGTCTCATAACAAGGCACCCTTTTTTTCACTATTATGCGGCACACGCCATTTTTTCTCTATCCAACTTCTCAACTTTGCAATATGATAGAAAAAATTCCATACACACTTTTAGTGATACTATCTATTCCAGAGTGGGGTGACAGATTAACAGAAAAGACACTACAAATCCTGCCCCCTGTTTTTTTTATTTCAAAAAGAAAAAGAAAAAATAAATAAGAAGTAAGAAATTGAAAATCAAGCGGATCCGTAATTTATTTCGACTTTCGCCTTTAGTCAATGGTTTTCATTAACATTCCGGAGGTCGATGCCCCACATGAGTTTTTCGCGGATGACGGAAAAGTAATCGGAGCTGAAGAAACGGGGTGTCTGGATGGAAAAAGCCTCTTTGGTGATGGTTAATGTGCAGGGGTTCTCGATTTCGTAACGGGTTGAGTCTAAGGATAATAGGAATCGATTGGAGCGACTTTGAACCCGGATGGTGATCCGATCCTGATCCTGAACGACAATGGGACGAACCGCCAAAGTATGAGATGAGATCGGGGTAATCACATGAACCTGAGCGGAAGGATGAATAATGGGACCGCCGCAACTCAATGAGTAGGCAGTTGATCCTGTCGGAGTTGCAATGATCAGTCCGTCAGCCCAATAGGTGTTGACTTTAACCCCATTCACCCAAACGAGAATGCCGTTGATAGAGGTCTCATCTGAAGGTCTGATGGTTACATCATTCACTGCAAACAGATTCTTAAACGGGAGTTGTTGATCTGCTTCAATATGGAGCAAAGATCTTTTTTCTATCTCATAATCATTGTTGATTAGCGCTTCAATCGCGGCTTCGAAGTTCTTTTTGGTGATCACTGTCAGAAACCCGATTCTTCCGGTATTGACTCCCACGACCGGAATTTGTAAATCCGCAACCAGATTGGCTGCATCGATAAAAGAACCATCTCCCCCAAACGAGATGATAAAATCGATGGGGGAGAGGGCTTTTAAATTTTCATAAGTTGAGAAGGGAGTAGTTTTTAACGGGCACTCTTTCATAAAAGGCTCATTTTGTAAATTTTCATGAGCAATCAGTTGAACCTGATGTTGAGATAACAGCTTTAAAACCGAGGTAATAAAGGGGTTATCTTTATAATTATGGGGCCTGCTGTAGAGTGCAATTCTCATTATTTATACTCTTTTGCTTCAATCTCTTTGTTAATCACCATAAGTGCGTTGAAGGCCAAAGCTTTTATTTCATCTTCACCGGGATAAACTTTAATTGGAGCAATCCATTCAACATATTGTGTTATTTTCTCAATCATGGGTTTGCCGTAAGCAATCCCACCGGTTAAAAGAATCGCATCAATTTTGCCTTTGAGGACTGTAGCTGCTGCTCCAATCTCTTTTGCAATTTGATATGCCATTGCATTTTCAATCAGTATTGCTTTAGGATCACCTGCTGCTGCCATTTTTTCCACTTCATAAGCATCGTTGGTATTGAAATAGGCAACATAACCTCCCTTTCCAACAATCATCTTTTTGACCTCTTCTTTGGAGTATTTTCCGCTAAAGCAGACATCAACAATTTGGTGCATTGGAAGTGTTCCGGAGCGTTCAGGAGAGAATGGACCATCCCCGTCCAAAGCCTGGTTCACGTCGATTACTTTTCCTTTTAGGTGTGCTCCAACACTGATTCCGCCGCCCATGTGAGCAATAATCAAGTTGAGATCTTCATATTGTTTATTCTCAGATGCTGCAAAAGTTCTGGCAATCGCTTTTTGATTTAAAGCGTGGAAAATACAGATTTTCTCAAACAAAGGGTGACCTGTGATACGAGCTACATCTTGTAGTTCATCCACCACAACGGGGTCTGCAATGTAGGAAGCATCGAGTCCGATTTCCTTTGCAATCAGGTCTGCAATGAGTCCACCCAAATTGGATGCATGTTCACCGGAATAGCCGATAGTGAGGTGTTCTTTGAGGAGTTCATTCACTTTGTATGTACCGGAAGGGATCGGTTTAATCAGCCCACCACGACCGATAACGAACTGAATGGCCTCAACTTCAATTTCATTCTCACGTAATGTGTTGAGAATAATCTCTTTTCTAAAATCAACCTGATCTGTGATTTTTTTAAATGGAGCTAACTCTTCAGCTGAATGTTTAATATTTTTAATAAAAACCTGTTTGTTATTTTCAAAAACAGCAATTTTAGTTGATGTTGAACCTGGATTTATGGCAAGGATTTGTGTCATAATTCTATAATTAGTTGATTAATCAAAAGATAAAATAGCTTCTTTAATAATGGCGATAGCTTCGCGTAATTGTTCTTCAGTGATCACCAAAGGAGGAGCAAAGCGGATAATATGCTGGTGTGTAGGTTTTGCCAATACTCCCATCTCTTTCATTTTCACGCATACGTCCCAAGCTTCTTTTCCATTTTTAGGTTTAATAACAATCGCATTGAGCAACCCTTTTCCTCTCACGATTTCAATCATATCGCTTTGAACTTTTTTCATTTCATCACGGAAGATTTTACCCAAATATTCAGCTTTTTCTGCTAAGTTTTCCTCTTTTACGACTTCTAACGCAGCTATAGCCACTTTACACGCTACAGGATTTCCTCCAAATGTAGAGCCATGCTCACCCGGTTTGATATTGAGCATAATCTCATCATTAGCCAACACTACAGATACGGGGAAAACTCCGCCGGAGAGCGCTTTTCCTAAGATTAAGATGTCCGGTTTTACATTTTCATGGTCGCAAGCCAATAATTTTCCGGTTCTGGCGATTCCGGTTTGTACTTCGTCAGCAATAAAGAGTACATTTTTAGCTTTACACAATTCGTAAGCTTTAGCTAAGAACTGATCTTCAGGAACATAAACGCCTGCTTCTCCCTGAATCGGTTCAACTAAAAATCCGGCAATGTTAGGATCTTCCAATGCTTTTTCTAATGCGGGAATATCATTGTAAGGGATTCTTACAAAACCCGGAGTGTATGGACCATAGCCTGAATATGCAGATGGATCATTAGACATAGAAATGATAGTGATCGTTCTGCCGTGGAAGTTTCCTTCGCAGCAGATAATCTTAGCTTGGTTTTCAGGAATACTCTTGTTCATATATCCCCATTTTCTACACAGTTTTAAAGCAGTTTCTACCGCTTCAGCACCGGAGTTCATGGGTAACATTCTGTCAAATCCAAAATATTCGGTAATATATTTTGCATAAACACCCAAAATATCATTATAAAAAGCACGCGAAGTGAGGGTTAAAGTTTTACCTTGCTCAATTAACGCGTTGATAATTTTGGGGTGACAGTGACCTTGATTTACAGCGGAATAGGCTGATAAAAAGTCAAAATATTTCTTACCTTCAACATCCCATACAAAAGGACCTTCACCTCTGGAAAGTACAACTTCGAGTGGATGATAGTTGTGAGCGCCATATTGCTCCTCTAGTTGGATTGCCTCCTGACTTGATGTAATTTTTTTAATCATAAATATACTGTTTTTGAATATTAATAATGTGCCATCAAATTAACCTGCAAATATAAAGAAAAGGATTCAATTAAATGGTTTTATTTAAAATTATTCTGTTTCATTCCGTCGTTTTCGCTGATATCAAGACAAATAGAATTGAGCTCTTTTGTAAAAAATGTTGGGGAATGAAAAAAAATTTTAATCATGCCATTAATTATTGTATATTTGCTTTTTGTTAAAATGAGGACAAAAAGATTCTATCTATTTTAAATTGAGAACAATACAGTTTTTTATTTATGAGTAAAATTGAAAAACACCCGATTTTAGATGTTTCTCCAAAAAGAGAAGTAGTATTTGAATATAACGGAATTCCTGTTAAGGGAGAGGAGGGCTACACTATTGCAGCGGCACTTCACCGAGCGGGATTCACAGTCCATAGCCACAGTATTGACGGTAGAGAGCGAAGTTTAGAGTGTGGAATTGGGAAGTGCGGTGCCTGTGAAATGTTAGTGGATGGTCAGGTGAAAAGAATCTGTATCACCAAAGTGGATGGGGTTAAAACTGTAACGGAGATTCCGGCAGACTATATTCCTCCCGTTACGCCAATTGATACGCATAAAAAGATTAAGATATATAAAACTCAGGTTGTCATTATTGGTGCCGGTCCGGCAGGTTTGGCTTGTCGTAAAGAACTCAATGATCTCGGAATCCCCAATTTGGTGATTGACAATAATGCGATCGTTGGGGGTCAGTTCAATATGCAAACGCACCAGTTTTTCTTTTTTGAGAAAGAAAAATTATATGGGGGGATGCGCGGATTTGAAATTTCCAGTCACCTGGCAGGAGATAATCACGATGGCATCATCCTTAACTCCACTGTTTGGGATGTTTTGGAAGGTAAAAGAATTGCGGTTAAAAACTTAGTAAGCGAAGAGATTTTTTATGTCGATGCACAATTTTTAGTAGTTGCTACCGGAGCAGTTCCATTTGTGCCCGCTTTTGAGAATGATGACCTTCCCGGAGTATATACCGCTGCGGTGGTACAAAAAATGATGAATGTGGAACATACGCTCTTAGGGAAAAATATTCTCTCTATTGGAGCCGGAAATATCGGATATTTAACCTCTTATCAAGCTTATCAGGCGGGAGCCAATGTGGTTGCTATTATTGAAGCCATGGACCGTGAAGGTGGTTTTCCCGTTCAAGCAAACCGCGTGAGAAGGTTGGGTATTCCTATTCTGACATCACACGTTTTATTGAAAGCGATACCTAATGAAGATAGAACCGGGGTTGTCGGTGCAGTGATAGCAGAAGCTGAAAACTTTAAACCGATTCCGGGTACCGAAAAAGTGATTGAGGGGATCGATGTAATCAATATTTGTACAGGTTTGATTCCTGATGATCAGATCATGATTAAAGGAAGATTTGTGTTTGGTATTCATGCTTATGGAGTGGGTGATGCGGTGAGAGTAGGAGAGGGAACCTGCGCGGTGTTAAGAGGAAAGCAAGCTGCCCTCGAAATTGCTATGGAAGCCGGAAAGAGAATCAATTTTGATCACTATTTGCAAGTTTCTAAGGATTATATTGACTCTCAACAACATCCGGTAAGGATATTGGAAACACCCAGAAAGCCTTCCGAAGAAAGAATGCAGAAACAGGGATTCGTGATTGCCGACTGTTTGTATGGTTTTGCATGTAATCCTTGCTCTTTTGCCTGTCCGCAGAAAGCGATTACCAAATCTTCTACCTCTTCGGTTCCAATTATCGACTATGATCTCTGTATTGGATGTATGGATTGTGTAGCGCAATGTCCCGGTTTGGCTATTTTTGGATATAATCTCAAAAAGAACTGGCTCTTCTTACCTATTGAGTACTTTATTGATGAAGGCGCAGAGGTGTATCTCATTAACAATCAAGGGAAAAAGTTAGGTGAAGGAGTTGTTGAGAAGATATTGCGAAAACCTAATAAAACGCATGTTGCCAGGGTTAAAGCAACCCAATTTGAAGGTGAATCTTTGACCGATGTTTCCGGTTTTATTGCCAAAGATAAATATCCTAAACCACTTAAGATGACTCCTTATGTTGAGAAGAAAGAGGATTCTATCTATGTATGTCACTGTGAGGATATTACACTTGAGAGTATTTTGAAGTCGGTTGGAGATCGTAAAATGATTTCGGTGGATGAGTTGAAACATATCACCCGTATTGGAATGGGTGCTTGTCGTGGAAAGAGATGTGTTCCCAGAGTGAGACAGCTTTTGAGAACTAAAGGTATAGAAGTAGTGGGTACTCCTACCCCCAGAGGTCCCCTTTCCAGTCAAGTTAATGTAAAAGAATTATATCCAACAGATAGTAATCCTGAGCTGATAACCCGAGTGGACGGAAAACCGACCCGCAAGGAGAGATGTGAGGTGTTTGTTGCCGGGGGAGGAATGACCGGAAGTGCATTGTTCAGATATTTTGCAGAAAACAAAAAGCAGGTAGTGATGGTGAACTTCCGTAGAGGTAGTTCCTGGCGCAATATTGCCGGTGGAAGACCCGCTTTTTCCGTACCTAAAATTGCAGATATCGCACGTCAAAATCTGGAAATTTACAAAGAGCTGCAAAAACAGACTCAAATCAATCTGAAACAGACACGCTATGTCGGTTTTGCACATGATGATCAGACTTACAAAGCATTGCATGATTCCATGAGCTGGTCAGATGCCTTTATGGTGGATAAAAAGGATTTCAAGAAAGAGATATCTCCTTATTTTAATGACTCTCTGGATATTTATCAAGCAGCATTGATTACCAATGAATGTTGGCAAGCAACTCCGGGCTTGGTTTTGGATGCGATAAGGAATATTGGATTGTCACACGGCGGAACTATTTTGGAAGACTCACAACTATTGGAAGTTCAAAAAACTCAAAACGGTTATATGGCACTGGTTCTAACCCATAACAAAGAGTATGTCGAGTACCATTGCGATCACTTTGTCAATGCTTTAGGACAAGAAGCGGATGTTTTTGCAAAACAATTGGGTATTGAGACCGGACTCTATCCTGTTAAACACCAGGCTTTTATCACTAAGAGATTGCCCATGTTGGGTAAAAATGGCGATAGTCTGGATATGTTGATTGACAGAAGAGTGAGAAAAGGTTTTTCTGCCGTATATGGTCAACAGTTGCACGAAACCGGTCAAATCATTGGCTGTGCTTCTCCTGCTATTGACCCCAATGAAACCCGTGTTGATTTGAGATATAACTCTAAGGAGTTCCTGGAAATTGTATCTGAAGTTTTTGTGGATTGGATTCCTCAAATCGGTGGGGTGACATTCCAGGCATTCTGGTCAGGCTATTACGTAGAACCCAGATATATTGTAGATCCTGAATTGGGATTGCTCATGGGTATGCGTGGACACGGTTTTATGTTAGGACAATATTTAGCTAAGATCTATGTGGATCAATACCTTGGAAAAGAGGTTCCATCCTACATGAAAGAGTTAGCTCTCAATGGATCCGGACTGAGTGAAACTTCATTTAAATAAAGGAAAAATCAAAATCAAGTAGTTATGGAACTGATTCAAGTTAAAGATAAGAAGTTCAGAAAGATGATCTCATCTGCTGAGATTGATGAAGCCGTAACTCGGGTAGCACAACAAATTAATCAGGACTATCAAAATGACACTCCCATCATTCTGGTTACATTGAATGGAGCGATCATTTTTGCCTCAGACTTACTCAAACAACTCAATATCGAATGTGTGGTTACTTGTGTTAAGGTTGCTTCATACAGAGGAACACAATGTACAGATAATCTTCAGGAAGTGATAGGGTTAACTGAAAATATTGAGGGAAAGCGAGTCTTGATTATCGAAGATATTGTGGATACAGGAAATACTTATATCCATTTGGCAGCTTTACTGAAAGAAAAAAAAGCGAAAGATGTAAGAATTGCAACGATGACATTTAAACCTGATACATACGATAAATCTTTACCGGTTCATTACATTGGTATCAATATTCCATCTCTGTTTGTAGTGGGAAGAGGATTAGATTATGATGGTCTGGGGAGAAATTTGGTTGATATTTATCAGTTACATGAGTAATAATTGATACAAAACAGTGATTATGGCTGAAAAAAAACTATTTAATCTGGTTTTACTTGGTGCACCCGGCTCGGGTAAAGGAACACAGGCAGATTTGGTCAAAAGACGTTACCGATTACACCACGTTTCTACAGGTGAACTTTTTAGAAAAGAGATTGCCAAAGGTACGGAATTAGGAGCTTTGGCACACGCCATTATTTCGAAGGGAAATCTCTGTCCGGATGAGGTAACTTTGAATATGTTGGCTAATTATTTACAAAAATTTCCCAATGCTAAGGGGTTTATTCTGGATGGTGTACCGCGTACTATTGAACAAGCCGAAATGTTGGAAGGAATCGGTTTTGATCGTCCGATTGAAATAGATTTGGTTATATGTATTAAAGTGGACAAGGAGATTGTTTCAGAACGTTTGGCTAAACGTGCAGAATTGATCGGGAGAAGCGATGATACTCCGGAAGTGATCAAGCAAAGAATTGTCAACTACGAGAACTTAACCTTCCAGGTATCAGAATATTATAAAAAGAAAGGATTGTTGTTTGAAATAGATGGAATGCGCTCTGTTGAAGAGGTGTTTAGAGATATTTGCGGCATCATCGATTCCCACAATAATCATTAACGGATTATAATTTCATCACAAAACAGGTAAGAATCTGCTCCGGCTGAGCCGTGCCAGGCAGGTAAAGCACCTTTGTTTTTGTAAATAATCCTCAAATAGCGGGTTTCTATCTTTAAATCGTCCACTTTGCGGAAGTAAATTCCAACCTCTTTATCATCAATTTCAGTGAAGATGATAGATTTATCTATTTGATAATCAACCCCATTGGTTGAAGTGTAAATATGCAATGTGTCGGGAGCCAGGATCCATCCTGCACAATGCTGATGGAATTTTGCTTCAATGATTGAAACCAATTGGGGGGAGCCAAAATCGTACTCCACAGCAATATCTTCACCCCAATAGCCTTGCCAACGCCCGTCTCTAAAGTCTGATCCACCCGTCAAACCATCCCCTAGGGAGAATGCAGAACCCCCGGAATATTGTGGGAGATAAGTGCTGTAAGGAGTGTGAAGATGAACGATATTCCCGACTCCTAAATGTTGCAGTAAATATTGTTCTTGATAGTATGGGCGTTGCAGAGAATCATACACCACCGTTTTGATAATGGAGGATTGTGTCAGTGGAAATGAAGCGCTGTATTGTTCAGAAAACCGGTTAGGGGTTGAGCCGTCTGTTGTGTAATAGATTGATATATTGGGATATAACGATTTGAATTCAACGGTTTGTTTGGATGAGGTTGTCGGGGCGTTGTGTGTGACTTGAGCGGAGATCATAATCTGATAAGGCAGTTGGTTGATTTCCTCTGCAGCACGGTCATAGCGTTTGCGAATCTCATCGAAAAAGTGAACCCGACACTCATTTTCCCACAAATTCTGGTAGCTGAGTTTCAAAGCATGGAGTTTCTTTTTCAAAAACTGAGATTGGTGATCTAATTGTGCCAATGATTCAGGTGTACCCTCCATAAATTGGTCGTAAATCATCTTGCGGGTACGGTTTCTCAAGGCATTGTATTCGTAACGATCAACGACATAACTTAAAAAATCGAGATCTTTATGATTGCGTTTGGCCTGTGATGCAAAGCGACTCAGTTGCGCTCTCAAATCAGGAATTTGATTGAGTAGATTCAGATTTAAAGCATCATATTCTGGAGTTAAAAGTGGAGCCCAAAACTCTGAAAGCGGTCGCCAGGTGTGGGAACAAAGCGTCATGCCATCCTGAATTGCTGCTTTACTTTGGGCTATCGCTTCAATAGTCTCGAAATAACCCTCTACACCAAACCGATGCAAGGAATAGTTGCGGTTAAATTGGGTTAATCTCTGATTCAACTCCTTTTCGAACTGTGCAGGATCATCCTCTTTGCATGGCTTCCAGCCTATTTCGGCTCCCCAGGCGTGAGCATGCCATAAACTCTGAAATAGTGCTTCTCCCGAATCATCCCAAGAGGTGTTGAGCATTCCGGAAGCGCCGTTTAGTGCGCCATCTCGGGTCATAACAGCGATATTTTTCAGATAGATCTCGTGATTGGGTGCAATAGTCTGAAAACTGGAGGTGCCGGGAGCAATCCAAAAGGGAAAACCTTGTTCCCGGATCTGTTTCATCGGTTCGGCAAAGGAGGGCGCGGCATGGTATGCCCAAAAGACGGGAATGATACTTTTTGGGAGTTGCGATATCATTTCGGACTCCTTCAACAGGATATCAGCCCACATTATCACTTGTTTGTTGTGCTTTTCGACCATCCGGTTAACTTTTTGGATATGAGTTAGATAAGTCTCCTTCTGACCGATACTTTCGACCAGTGCTTGAGCTCTCCCTCCCCCCAAATTTTCAGTCTCATCACAATTGATATGAAAATAATTGGAGCGGTATAAAGGAGCAATCTCGTCAATATAATCTTCAATAAAATTGTAAATATTTGGATCAGAAGGGTTTAGAATGTGCTGATCATCTCCCAGTTGCTCATAAAAAGGATTTCTAAGCATCTTTTCCATGTGTCCGAACATTTGCTGATTGGGAATCATCTCGACGAAATGCAATGCTGCAAACTCCTCTATATCAGTAATTTCCGCAGCAGTGAACCCATCGATGGGCGCCACATCGGGGTGGGATTCAGTCTTAAAAACGGACTCCGTATAGAGCGTAAAGCAATTCATTTTCAGCGCAGAAAGTTGCAGAATCTCCTCCTTGACAAAATCCACAGTCGGAATCGGTCCCCGATTGATATCATCCATCCAGCCTCGTTTGCTCAAAATGGGGTAATCCGTGATTTCACAGAGTGGAACTGCTTGATTTAAAGCATGATAATGAGTCAGCATCTGCATCAACGACGTGATGCCATAAAAAGCACCCTGATCAGTTTCGCTAACAATTGTAATTGACTCATTATCAATAACTAACTGATATGCCTGATCTCTGTTAGCTGGAATATTGGCCATATTTTCTTTTTTCAAAAACAGCTTGATTCCTTTTGATTTTTTATTCCCTTTTAGAATTAAATCGGCTTTGTACTCTTCCGCAAGTTGCCGCTCTAATTTGGAAACTATATTTGCAATTTTCTCATTTTTTTGCCACTCATTTTGCGCTACAACTACTGTTTTCTCTTGAATATCAAGTGTTTTTTTTTCTTTTTGGAATAAAAATAATTGGGGGGATGGGATAATTCCCGCATTCTGCGCCTGCAATAGCTGCGCACACATCAATAACAATAAAGCCAGGACACGGTGCATAAAACCTATTTTTTTGCAAAAATAGTAAATTTTATGCTTATTGTTTAATCACCTTAAACTCTTCTGTACCTTCCGCGGCACGAAGTTTAAGAATATAAAATCCACTCCCAAGATTAGAAAAATCAATAGAAGTATTATTTGGGGTGTTTTCTTTGCTGATCATTTTTCTTCCTAATGCATCATAGATCTTTACACTTTCGATCTTATCTGAACATTCAATATGTAAATCATCCCTAACCGGGTTTGGATAAACCTTAATTGCAAATTCTTCCTCTTCATGAATAAAATCGGGACAATCATATTCTGAGTTGACAACTAAAGTGTAATAGTCAGTTACTACCAGCCAACCACGATTGGTGGCCAGAGTATCACAGCAGAAACGGGTGCCCGGGTTTTTATTAACAATGATCTTATATGTATTACCATCTGTTTTTTTGGGTAAGAGGTAAAATAAAGAGTCCAATCCACAGGCAGAGAGTTTATTGTCCTGACACTCAATGTAGGTTAGATTTTCACAACCCCATATTTTAATACTTGAAAGATCATTCTCAGAGCAATTGAAAGTGTGCAAGAGCGGACAGTAACTAAGATTCAAAATAGAGAGATTATTACCGGGACAATGCTAATTATTCAAATTTGTGCAACTACTTAGATCTAAAGAAGAAAGATCATTCTTTTCGCAATTTAATACAATCAAATTTGAACACCCGGTTAAATTCAAAGAAGAAATATTGTTATCATAGCACGACATCCTTTCTAAAGCTGGGCAATCACTCAGATCCAAAGAAGTGAGATTATTATATCCGCATTGTAATTCAATTAAAGCTGTGCAGCCACTTACGTTTAGAGAAGTAAAAGCACTACTAAAGCATTTCAGTTCTTCCAAAGCTGTAAGACCACTTACATCCAGGGAAGAAAGTGAATAATTATAATTGCAATGTAATGATTCCAAAGCTGTGCAGCCACTTAGGTTCATAGTAATAAGAAAAGGATTAAAATCGGATTCTATCGTTTTTAAAGCTGTACAACCACTCAGATTCAAAGAAGTGAGAGATTGATTAATACTGCAATCCAACTCTTCTAATGCTGTTTGTCCACTAAAATCAAGGGAAATAAAAGAATTACTATGACAATATAACGTTGTTAATCCGGTATTATTAGAAATATCTAACTCGGTTAAATATCTGGAACTACAATCAAATTTTGTTATATCACCATAAATGGTCACTGTATGACTTGGTACATAAAATGAAAAATAGTATAAATATGTGCCAATGCTAAAAGTAGTATCTAGTGTTCCGCAAAGAAGCCTTGCTTTTGTGTTTGGAGAATCAGCCGCAAATTTGAAGGTTATAACCCTCTCTACACTATCTGATTCCAGTTCAATCCAGCGGTTCATATTCACTGTTTGTCCCATTGCCCAATTAATGTTGGCAAACAGAGTAAGCATTGCAAGTGCTAAAATGGATTTAAACATTGATTTCATGGTATGAGGTATTTGGTTGATAAAACTCTAACTATTTGATACCGCAAATCTAATAATTAATTTTCACATTGTTAAGTTTATATTGATAAAATATATTATTGCAATAAACAATCTTCAAATATGTTAAAATACTTATTTTTAACATTCAATAAAATTGATAAATATTCACTATTTTTTATAATAAAAAATACTTTTAAAACAATACAATAATAAAAAATAAGTAGCGTTTTACACAGATTATTAATTAAAATTTCAGATCATGAAAGCTACTAAAACAATCGCCACTTTGGCACTTTTCTCAATCCTATTTTTCACACTTCAGGGATGCGATAAGCAAGAAATTTTACGTACTCCAACTGAAATTCCTGTGGAAATTCAGACCTACGTTAACACTCATTTTCCTGACCATCAAATTCTTCAAGTGATCAAAGAAACTGACGGTTTTACTGTTACTTATGACGTTTATTTGGACAAAGAGACTGAATTAGAGTTCAACAGAAAGAAAGAGATCATTAAGATTGATAGTGAATTTGAGCTACCGGACAGTGTTATTCCTGCTAAAATCAAAGCTTATGTTGTGGCGAATTTCCCTGCATTTTATATAGTAGGTTGGGAATTGGAAGGCAATCACCAACAAATCACACTCAATAACGATATGGATATAGAATTTACCATGGATGGTGATTTTATCCGAATTGATGACTAGGCTGAACTAAGGAGCAATTTATTGAGTTATTTTGATCATAAATTGGGGTGGAGCGATAGGTTTGCTTCCCCCCCCCCATTTTTTTTTCCAAAATAAAAGAAATCAAATAAAAATGATAAAGATAATCAGTTAAAAAGAGTCGGAAATCAATGTAAAATTACAAAAAAAACGATTAATTTTACTTTATCTTTGATAGTGTGGATCAAGGGGATGCCCCTCTTCTTTTTCTGTTGTTAAAAGACGAAGTAAGTGAGTAGTGAGTCCCTTTTCAGGAGAGGGAGGATATCGATTATAGAGTGTTCCATCCGGAGCCATCATGAGGTATTCCGGTAGTGAGGTGATCTCCATTTGTCTAAGAAAAGCGTAAGAATCGTTGAAGTGCACCATGTTCCAATCAAACTGAGGATATTTTTTTCTGAACTGTAAAAATTTAGAAAAATCAGGATCCACAGCAACTCCTACAAAGGTAACTTTTCCTTCAAAACGTTTCTGTAACTCTTGAATGAGCGTCATTTCACGAATACAGCTGACACATTGGGTCGAGAAAAAGTGATAATAAACCCATTGTCCTTTCAATTCTTCCGGATGGAAGAGAGAGCCATCAGCATATTTGAAAGAGAATTCGGGAATGGAGGCACCAGCATTGAATTGAACTGCCTTATTGAGCGAATTGATAGCGATAGGTTGATGTTCAGGGAAGCGGGTGTTGGTAGCAATATGGTTTAAGAACTGAGTAATATTTTTTTGATTCAGTTCTTCATTGTTAATCATTTGTGCTAAATTCTTAATCAATACCAGCTCTCTTAAACGCTCATTGACTAATGAAAAATCTTTACCCACTTCATTGAACAGAGTGAGGTAGTCAGCGTTTTCGTTGATTGTTTTGTTTAAGGTCTCTTTTGATATTCTGGGTGATACTAAAAGGTAGTCGTTGAAGTAGTAGTTAAACAAGTTCATGTAAGCCGGATTGTTGTACAGAATATAATCATTGTCAAAATATTTTTGATAGATTCTTAAAGGCTCCTTACTGGAAAGAAAAGCCTCCAGTTGTCCTACAGTATAGTAGATATAGGAAAGGTAGTAGTTGGTGGGTTCATATCGGATGGGGAAGCTTTCACTCAATTCCGTGATTAAAGAATCCAGATGAGTCCAGCTTTTATACCATATAATATCTCTTCCGTATTTTTCAAGTAAGCGGGCATATTCAACTTCAAACTTTCCAATTTTATAATTGAGGTCGTTGGTATCCAGTTGAGAAGGAATGAGTTGAATAAAACCATTTTCATCAGCCGGATTGAACATAGTGAACAGGGCAGGGTCCATATCCAGTTTAAACTGATAATGGAGTCCGGGAACTACAAAAAGTTCAGTTGTAGCGCTGTTAATTTCCAATCTAATCAACTGGATAGTAGGCATCTGGAAGGAGAGTTTAAAGCTGCCATCTCTCGCAATTTGTTCTGATGTGGTTTCAATCGGATCCCAGTTGATATAGTCTGAAAAGGTAATAACCCGGATTTTATAGTTGGTTGCAAATTCCGCTTTTCCCTCAATCACAACTTCGCGTGGTTTTTGCGCCTGTCCCTGAAATAGGGTCAGGAATAAGCCAATGAGTAGCACAAAACGAAACAGGGAGCGAAACATGATCTATTTTTTTAGGCTTGAGTTAGGAACCATGGATGAGATGTCCCCCCCATGTTTTATTAGATCACGAACAATAGTAGAAGAAATATGGGAGAATTGAGGATCACTCATCAAGAAGAGTGTTTCAACGCCAAATAATTGCTGATTGGTAATTGCGATACTTCTTTCATATTCATAGTCAGTACTATTTCTGACTCCTCTCACAATGAATTGAATCCCCATTTCCTGGCAAAGTTCTCCTGTAAGTTTATCATATTGAATAATTTTCACATTTTTCCCTTGAAAACAGTTTTCTATCGCTTTAATTCGTTCTTCAATCGGAAAATAACTTTGTTTTTCGTGGTGTACGCCGATTGCAACCACCACTCTATCGAATATAGAGAGCGCCCGGTTGACTATCTCTTCGTGTCCTTTGGTAAATGGATCAAAAGATCCGGGAAAAAGTGCAATTTTCATAATTTAGCTTTATTCGCGTATGACTACAAAATTATAATCATCAATAAATTTGATTAATCTTGATGGATTTAAGGTTGCTCCTTCTGCATACTCTTCTGGTACAACGTAATCAACTTTATTAATAATATGAGCTGAAATATCTTTAAATGAAGCGGGAGATGGTTCTCCGGAAAGGTTTGCTGATGTGGATATAATCGGTTTATCCAATGCTTGAATCAGTTTCTGACAAAATTTATTTTTTACGATTCGAATCGCAATGCTTTGGTCCATTGGAATCAATCGGGAGGGTAAGTTTTTTGCTTTAGGATAAACGTAAGTAGTTGGACGATAGGTATGTGTGATTAAATCCCAGGCAATCAACGGGATATCTTCAACGTATAGAGGCAATCTGCTCTCACTGTCGATCAAGATGATTAAACTCTTGATTTCCTGTCTCTCTTTGATTTTATAAATTTTATCTACTGCCTTAGGATTGGTAGCATCACAACCTAATCCCCAAATCGTATCGGTGGGGTACAAGATCACTTTACCCGCTTTTAAAAGTTCCGCGCATTTTGTTATTTCAGCATCCATAAATCAGCAATTAGTCAACCTGCAAAGATATAAAAAATTTCGGATTTCGGATTTCGGATTTCGGAATTGAATTTTTGATTTTCTTTCGATATTTTTTTGATTAATATGATTGTTAGGTTCACAATCCATTTTGATCTCAACCCTTCAAGTCAGAATATTTTTTATACCTTTGCACTCTTAAATACATTGTTTTATGATTACTTATGATAACAATCACTTTTTCCTTATTGCCGGTCCTTGTGTGGTTGAAAATGAGGAAATTACATACTCTATTGCAGAAACAATAGCAGAGATTTGTAAAAAGTTGGAGATTCACTTTTTCTTTAAAGCTTCTTACAAAAAGGCAAATCGCTCCTCCCAATACTCCTTCACCGGAATAGGAGATGATGAGGCATTACAGGTTTTGGCAAAAATAAAAAAGGAATTGGATTTACCTATTGTAACGGATGTTCACTCTGTTGAGGAGGTGGTAAAAGCAGCGGAAGTGGCAGATGTTTTGCAAATTCCGGCATTTTTATCCCGCCAAACAGAGTTGATTCAAGCTGCTGCCAAAACAGGAAAAGTAGTGAATATTAAAAAAGGACAATTTTTGGCTCCCAATCAAATGCAGTTCGCTGTCGATAAAGTGCGCTCTGTTGGTAATCCGCAAGTGATGATTACGGAAAGAGGAACCTCTTTTGGGTACAACAATCTGGTGGTAGATTTTACCGGCATTGAAGAGTTAAAGGAGAATGCTTGTCCGGTAGTGCTTGACGTTACTCACTCCTTGCAAATGCCTAATCAACCTGCAGGAGTAACCGGTGGCAGACCCCATTTGATTCCTACTATTGCCAAGGCAGGTATTGCAGTAGGTTTCGACGGAATTTTCCTGGAAACTCATCCGGATCCCCAAAATGCCTTATCAGATGGATCTAACATGTTGCCATTGAATCAGTTGGAATCCCTCTTGGTCTCACTTCTGAAAATCAGATATGCGATCATGAGTTAATATTCACGATAATTCCCTCTTTCAATGAAAGCTCGTAACTGGAGATATCTTTTTATTTTTATTGCGGTTTTTCTCCCCAATATCAACACGTTGACTCTGGATTACGCATTGGATGATCGTTTGGTGATATTTGAGAACAATTATACTTTGCAGGGTTGGGCAGGAACCAAAGATATTTTTACCCAGGATTCCTTTTCTGGCTATTTCGGACATGAGAAAAACCTGGTTGCAGGAGGCAGATATCGACCTTTGGCGCAGTTTACCTTTATGGTTGAGTATGAACTGTTTGGAGGTGATCTCAAAAATCAGGTGGGAATGGATCGTGATCCGCGAAATGAGCAACTGTTTACCGATAGCATACTTCCCACGGTGAGTCACTTTGGAAATTTGGTACTCTATTTGTTGCTCGCTTTCCTGATTTATCATACTCTCAAAACGGCTTTTCCGCGTTGGGATCATGAAAAGTGGTATCTCTCCATTCCTTTTGTGGCAACAATCCTTTTTGTCCTTCATCCGCTTCATGTTGAGGCGGTCGCCAATATCAAAGGACGGGACGAGATCATGACCATGTTGGGTGCCTTTTTTGCACTTTACGCTTCGATTCAATTTGTGATTACCAGAAAGAAATATTATCTTTTACTCTCCTTTTTGGGAATCCTTTTCAGTCTATTCTCTAAGGAAAACGGGATAACATTTTTGGCTGTGGTGCCGCTTGTCCTTTATTTTATGGATTCAAAACCTCAAAAATGGGACTATTTTTGGACACTCATCCCGCTTTTTATCGGCTCAGCAATCTTTCTCTACGTTCGTTATCGGGCATTAGGTTCTATGATGGCAACCGAAGAGGTTCCCCAAATATTAAACAATCCGTTTCTTCACGCCACTTTTGGAGAAAGAATCGCCACAGTATTATACACTTGGGCTATTTACCTGAAACTGATGATCTTCCCGCATCCGTTAACACACGATTATTATCCCCATCAAATAGAAATCACCAATTTTTCCAATCCTGTAGTGCTCCTTGTATTATTGGGAATTATCGGTTTAATCTACTTGATAGTCAAAGGATTCCGTAAAAAAACACTCATTGCGTTAGCCATCTCTTACTTCATCATCACCTTCTCCATCACCTCCAATCTTCTGTTCTCCGTCGGCACTTTTATGAATGATCGTTTCCTCTTTATTCCACTTCTGGGTTTCACATTGATCATTTCTTTCTTTTTTATTTTGATATTAAAAAAAATGGGGGGCAGGAAGGTTCCCGCTGCACTGCCGTACATCACCCTTCTTCCTCTTTTCATCCTCTACGGTGCTAAGACGTTTGCGAGGAATTTTGTCTGGAAGAACGATATCAAGCTTTTTACAACGGATGTACTCGTATCTGATAACAGTATCAAATGTAATACTTCTGCTGGGGGCAGTTATTTAAAATTGTACAAAGAGAGTCCGAAGGATCGCTATTTGAAGAGTGCACACGCTTACTTATCGAAAGCACTGCAATTGGATCCAACCAGTACCAATGCTCAAATGTTGCTGGCAGAGTACTATTTTTATAAAAAAGAGTATGCGGAGTCGTATCAGATTTATAATCAGATTGCAACATCCAATCCAAACCATGAATTAGCTGCTCAGAATGCTCAATTGGTTTTGCAGGCCTGGCATGGGAATCGGGTAGAGGAGACAACGAAATTGCTGGAGGAGGGGAAGGCGGTTGAGGCGATGCAACAAATCAATCAACTCATTAAGGAGCAGGGCGAACAGGTGAACCTTTTGAATCAGAAAGGAAAAATATTTGGGCAAGGATTCAACCGTATGGACAGTGCAAGAGTCTATTTTAGAAAAGCACTGGCAATAGATCCAAATAATACTCAAACATTGGAAAATATGGGAGTTAGCTTTGCTATTGAAAGTAGATTGGATTCTGCTTTGTATTACTTAGAACGTGCTTTAGAGCATAATCCAAACAGTGAAACACTGCAGAAAAATTTAGAAATGGTGAAACGGGATATGAAGAGATAAAGGCTGAAATATAAATGAACTCAATTGCATTCATAGATACGGAGATTGAACCGAAAAGCGGAAAAATTCTTGACATCGGAAGCATTAAGGATAATGAAAGTTCTTTTCATAAAACTTCGGTAACTGAGTTTATACAGTTTGTAAATGGAACGCAATTTATCTGCGGACACAACATTTTAAATCACGATATTAAATACATTGGCAAAGATCTTGCTGACGCAGGAATAAGGTCAACAAACATCATTGACACACTGTATCTTTCACCTTTACTTTTTCCAGCAAAACCGTATCATAATCTTCTCAAAGACGACAAACTACAATCTGACGATATTAATAATCCGTTAAATGATTCAATCAAAGCCAAAGATTTATTTTATGATGAGGTTTCGGCTTTCAACCAAACAGATGATACGCTCAAACAGATTTTTTATTTGCTTTTAAATAATAAAAAAGAATTCCATGCTTTTTTCCGTTACCTTTCATACAACAGCATCAACACAGACCTTGAAAAATTAATTCGTGAGAAATTCAAAAACGAAATTTGCGAACATATTGATTTAGCAAAAATCATTTTAGAAAAACCAATTGAACTAGCTTACAGTTTATCTCTTATAAGTTCTTTTATTAAACACAAGAAAGTCCATTCAATAACACCGCCCTGGGTTTTGAAAAATTATCCCGAAGTAGAAAGAATAATGTTCCTGTTGAGAAACAAACCTTGTGTGAGCGGTTGCGATTACTGTAATCAGGCATTGGATGCACACAAGGGATTGAAAAAGCTTTTCGGTTTTGATTCTTACAGAACTTACGATGGCGAACCACTACAAGAGAAAGCTGTAAAAGCTGCGTTAAACAACAAGTCCATATTGGCAGTTTTTCCAACAGGTGGTGGGAAGTCAATAACCTTTCAAGTTCCTGCTTTGATGAGTGGAATAAACTCAAAAGCTTTAACGATTGTGATTTCACCATTACAATCGTTAATGAAAGACCAAGTTGATAATCTTGAGAAAATTGGGATTACGGATGCAGTTACAATAAACGGTTTGCTTGACCCGATTGAAAGAGCAAAATCTTTTGAAAGAGTTGCGGATGGATCAGCTTCCATTTTGTATATATCTCCAGAATCGTTACGTTCAAAAACTATTGAACGTTTAGTTTTAGGAAGGAAAATTGCGCGTTTTGTAATTGACGAGGCGCACTGTTTTTCTTCCTGGGGGCAAGATTTCAGGGTTGATTATTTATACATAGGGGATTTCATTAAATCTATTCAGGAAAAGAAAAATCTTGAGGATGGAATACCAGTTTCTTGTTTCACAGCAACAGCAAAACAAAAAGTAATTGAAGATATACGTGATTATTTCAGGGAAAAACTATCACTTCATCTTGAATTGTTTACTTCAACAGCATCGCGAACAAATTTGCAATATAAAGTAGTTGAAAAAGAAACCGAAGAAGAAAAATACCAAGCTTTAAGAGATTTGGTAGAAGAAAAAAAATGTCCAACTATCATTTACGTTTCACGAACGCGAAAAGCATACGAACTTGCAGAAAAATTGAAAAAAGACGGTTTTAATGCAAAACCATATCACGGAAAAATGGATAAACAAGAGAAATCTGAAAATCAGGATTCGTTTATCAATGGAGAAACACAAATAATGGTTGCTACTTCTGCCTTTGGAATGGGCGTTGATAAAAAAGATGTCGGAATGGTCGTCCATTATGATATTTCCGATTCACTTGAGAACTATGTTCAAGAAGCTGGGCGAGCAGGACGAGATGAAAATATTTTAGCAGATTGTTTTGTATTGTTTAATGAAGAAGATTTAAGCAAACACTTTATTCTTTTCAATCAAACCAAACTCTCCATTAAAGAAATTCAGCAAGTTTGGAAAGCCATTAAAGACATTACAAAATTCCGTTCCACGGTTTCAAATTCTGCTTTGGAAATTGCTCGAAAAGCAGGTTGGGACGATAATGTAGTTGAAATTGAAACGCGAGTAACAACCGCAATTGCTGCACTTGAGGATTCAGGTTATTTGAAACGAGGACAAAATATGCCACGAATTTTTGCGAATAGTATTCTTGCAAAAAATGCACAAGAAGCTATTGATAAAATCAATGCTTCAGAAAAATTTATTGGCAACCAAAAGGTAGAAGCTGTTCGAATTATAAAGAAACTTTTTTCAAGTAAAAGCAGAAAACATTCAAGTGATGAAATTGCAGAATCAAGGGTTGATTATATCAGTGATCATTTAGGAATTGTAAAAGAAAGAGTAATAAAAATCATTAATCTTTTGCGAGAAGAAAAAATACTAGCCGATGCAAAAGATTTGACCGCTTTTATCAAAAGAGGTGAAAACAAAAATCGATCGCTCAGAATAGTTGATACATTTAGTAAAATTGAAAACTTTTTACTTCCAATTATTGAAGAACAAGAAAAGATATTTCACATCAAAGAACTTAACGAACAAGCAGAAGAAGTTGGACTTAGCAATATAAGTACCAATAAGATGAAAACGATTTTTAATTTTTGGGCGATTAAAAATTGGATTAAGCGTAAAAATTTAGAATCCAAAAATCACATTGCAGTCCTTTCATTACAATCGAAAGAATTATTACAAGAGAAATTAGAGAAACGACACACTTTGGCGAAATTCATTGTGGAATTTCTCTATAAAAAAAGCAATGAAAACATATCAGAAAGAGATGCTATAAAAGAAGAAATCTTAGTTGAGTTTTCTGTTCACGAATTAAAAACTGCTTATGAAAAAGATCAAGCTTTGTTTAAAGTCAACATTAGTCTTGATGATATTGAAGACACGCTTTTTTACTTATCAAGAATTGAAGCAATAAAAATTGAAGGCGGTTTTTTGGTTGTGTATAACCGTTTAACCATTGAACGAACAGAACAAGACAATAAAAAACGCTATACAAAAGATGATTATCAAAAGCTAAATCAGTTTTATGAAAACAAAGTTCAGCAAATTCATATTGTTGGCGAATATGCAAAAATGATGATTGAGGATTATAAAAGTGCATTACAGTTTGTTGAAGATTATTTTCACTTAAACTATTCTTCATTTTTAAATAGATATTTTCCGGGCAGTCGTCAAAGTGAGATTAAAAGAAATATTACACCTGCAAAGTTCCAAAAACTTTTTGGAGAACTTTCTCCAACACAATTAAAAATCATTAATGACAATGAAACAAAACACATTGTAGTTGCTGCAGGACCGGGAAGCGGGAAAACGAGAGTTTTAGTACACAAATTAGCTTCATTACTTTTAATGGAAGATGTAAAACACGAACAATTGCTGATGATTACATTTTCAAGAGCTGCCGCTAACGAATTTAAAAAACGATTGATTGACCTTATTGGTAATGCAGCTGGTTACATTGAAATAAAAACTTTTCATTCTTACTGTTTTGATTTATTAGGCAAAGTTGGGAGTATTGAAAAATCAGACAATATCATTAACAAAGCAATTGAAAAAATAAAGAATAACGAAGTAGAAGAAAGTCGAATTACAAAGACTGTTTTGGTCATTGACGAAGCACAAGATATGGACGAGAACGAGTTTGGTTTAATAAGTGCATTAATGGAACGCAACGAAGAAATGCGGGTTATTGCTGTTGGAGATGACGACCAGAATATCTATGAGTTTCGGGGTGCAAGTTCAAAACACCTTGAACGATTCATTCTTGAAAACAAAGCCGTAAAACACGAATTAGTTGAAAATTACAGGAGTAAAAGCAATATCGTTGATCTTTCTAATCAGTTCGTAAAACGAATCTCTCATAGGCTAAAACAAACACCAATTATTGCAAAGCAAAATGAAAATGGAAAAATAAAAATTGTACGTTATCAAAGTGAAAACCTCATCAGTCCACTTGTTCAGGACATCCTTACAACAGGGCTTTCCGGAACAACTTGTGTTTTGACCAAAACAAATGAAGAAGCACTTCAAATAACAGGACTTCTTTTAAAAAAAGGGCTTCAAGCAAAATTAATTCAGTCAAATGATGGCTTTAGTCTTTATAATCTTAACGAAGTACGTTTCTTTTTAAATCAACTAAACTTAGCTGAAGGTGTTTATACAATCAATGATGAAACTTGGCAAAACGCAAAACGTAAAGTAGTAAACAATTATCGCAATAGCACAAAACTAGATGTGGTAGGAAATATCGTTAAAGAATTTGAAGCAAGTAACCCAAAATATAAATACAAATCCGATTTAGAGGTTTTCATTCGCGAATCCAAATTAGAAGATTTCTATAACGAAAATGGCGAAACCATTTTTGTTTCAACCATTCATAAAGCAAAAGGGAAAGAGTTTGACAATGTTTTTCTAATGCTCGAAAACTACAACTCCACAACAGATGAAGCTAAGCGACTTCTGTATGTTGCCATGACAAGAGCAAAAATAAACCTGACAATTCATTTAAATTCAAACTTTCTTGATAACCTAATAACCGACAATTTAGAACGAATTGAAAATTACGAAAATCATCTACCCCCAAATGAATTAGCAATTCACTTGTCACTTAAAGATGTTTGGCTTGACTATTTCATAAGTCGACAACATCTTGTTTCTCAACTTAAAAGCGGTGACAACTTAATCGTAAAAGATGATGAATGTTTGAACAATAATGGAAAATCTATCTTGAAATTCTCGAAGAAATTCATTGATGAAATTAAAAATAGGAAGGCGAAGAACTATGAATTAAAAAGAGCGAAAGTGAATTTTATAGTCTATTGGAAAAAAGAAGACACAGAGCAGGAAGTAAAAATCATTTTGCCCGAACTCTATTTTGAAAATAATAATCTAGAATAGACTAACGCATATGTATAAGCACATATGCAAGAACGGATGACAAACACGATTGCCAATTTTCAATTCCTTATAAACTATTGAAATGTAAGAGAACAAAAAAAGATATGTGTACTTCAATCACTCTTTCTTGAACTCAGATCACTTTTACCATCCAACAACAGTTTATAGTTGGGTCAAGAAAGAAGATACAAAAGAGAGTTATGAATACCTTTTGGCAATAGCTAATTCAAAGTTGTTGTGGTGGTTTTTGAAAATAACCGGTGATACCTTACAGGGTGACGCCAGAAGATTTAAAACTAACTACTTAAATCCTTTTCCATTACCGAAATTTGTTGAAGAAGAGGTTGAAAATAAAATAGTGGATTTGGTTAAAGCAGTAATGGGAGAGAAAAGACAAAACCCATCAGCCGACACAACAGATTTAGAGAATCAGATAGACCAATGGGTTTATAAACTTTACGATTTAACGGAGGAAGAAATCGAAATAATAGAGAACAACTGAGCTGACAGATGACCTAATTAGCTAGTTATTTCCATTGAAAGAAGGACTTCCTCCCCCTTTTTTTATTTTTAAAACTTCATTTTGCCAAACATCATTTTCTTCTTCTTTCCAATAGGAAGAATAAGCTCATCTTGATCATTAAGGTGACAGAATCTGGATAAAAAGGTGAGTTTAGTTTGCTTTTCATCAAACAATGTTTTAACGGTATAGTCTCCATCTTCATCAATAACAATCATTTTGGTTGCCGGCTTTTTGGTGTTCATTGCAAGACTTACTCTTATACTGCCTGACGGTCTTTCATGTTTGTTGCATTCCTTTTCTTTGGTTTCTCTGTCTGTATTATAAACAATATGAACTTTTCCATCTTTTGCAAAATAGTACGGAGCAACGCTCACATATGGCTCATATACATACTGTGCTAACTTTACGTTATACTTTCTACCAATGGTTTGATCGTAAGTTATTTTATTAGTTTCACTATCAACACCAATCAACCGGAAACTTCTATTCCAATAAAAGAAGGTTCTATCAATCATACCGTTAGATTGACGAACCTCAATTTTAATCAAGCCTCTGTTTTGAAAAGCAACGGTATATTTACCATTACCTAAATTAAGAATTTGATCAATTTTCCATTCTCCATCATAAGCTTGTTTTGTAAAAATAGGGTCAATACCACCCTCATTGAAATCTACTTTAAAGCCGACCATGCTTTCATTTTCTGCGTATACACAAAGATATTGGTGTGGAGCTCCATAGGATCCTACTTTTAAATCCAATAATTCCATTTTTTGAGACTTTAACGGAAAACTTACAAATTTGCTATCGGAGGTACTCAATTCAACAAAATCAAAGGAGGTCAATTTTGTCTTTCTTTTATTCTCATATACTGTAACACTCAATACTAACTCTCCGGCATCAGATAAAAAGAGATTTCGAACTTCAGGGTAGCCTGAACCGTTATAATCATAGTAGTGCGTCCACGCTTCATTGAACTCTTTGTTAAAACATTTAATAATAAGGGTTCCCTCTCCTGTACTTGGATTAATACCACTCATAACAAACGCTGAAAAATTGCCATTTTCAGACTTGGCAAAGTCAATATAAGGCTCTTTGTCTAATGCCACAAAGGAAAATAGCTCCATTGTTTTAACCTTCTTGAAGTTATTGGGATTGTACAAGTCTAATTTTACATCTGTTTTTCCACTTTTTTTAGCTGTAGTTGAGTGTGCAACATAGATTTGTTCCCCCCAGACACCCACACTAATATCTTCGTATTGACTTTCAGTTGGGTTTGATTCACTAATTAGTTTATTACCGTCAGATGCAAAAAAGATATATCTGGTATCCTCGAATGTGAGGAGTTTGGCACGATTTACATTTTCTGCATAATAAGATGTTCCATTGATAGATCCGATGTAACCACCATTAGCGATCCAATTCATTGGAAAAAGCTTGGTTTTTAACTTGGCTTGGGTTCCCCAGTTTACGGATTGAGCGCTCAGACCTAAGATGGGCACAAAGCACGAAATGATAAGTAAAACTCTTTTCATAGGTGTTGATTTTAATTGCTGATTACCGGTTTGTTTATAATCTGCAAATATAAATAATGATCACTTAAGAATCCAGTATATGTTAATTTTTTTATTAAGGAAGAATTTTACACAATAAAAAAAGTTAACTATTAAGCTTTTAAACTCTTTTTCGCTCAATTCAATCAATCAGTAGTGATTGAATTTTTAAAAAGTGACAAACAACAAGCTGAAGAGTTCTATTCCATGAGCGATATTAGGAAAGGTTATAATAGCGATCTCAAATTAATTTTGGAAATTTGAGATCCTTTTGACTATTTTGAGCACATGAGCGTTGGATTCACACTTTTGTCCAGATTCTTGTGTTTAGATTCATCTCTTCGATGATGACAGCATTAAGCATGAAAAGCTGGTACATCATGACAATGTCATCGAAGCTAACTCCTGATTTGAAGATATTGGGTTCGAAAAGATTCCTAGAGAAACTTACTGCACAATATACTCGAGATCCTATAAAAGAGATGTGCATCGGACGTTTGTACTGATTGTGAATTTTTACCAATGCTTCCATGATCTTGGGAGTGAGAATATATCTTGCTTCAACCTGATCAGTGGCATGAACTACAAATCTTTTTTCAAACTCAAGATTTTCCAGTTTAATGAGTTCCCCTTTCGTACTATACTGAAATTTCTGTCCCCACTTCCCAAATAGCTTTTCTGCAAAATCGGGTGCAATATAGGTCTCCCCCTGAATGTGCTTGTTGAAGTCAGCATGAAAAAATAACCCTTTAAAAATGGTGTGCCAATGTTCCTGGACTCCACCATTCTTTGTGTAAGTGTAGGTTTTATACTCGGTATGAAATTCGGAACACCTGAAGTCTGTTTTATCTATTTGTCCTGTGATTAGATCGTCACCGGTGTATCGATCCACTCTAGTTGAAAACAGATTACTATCAAAGTACTCTTTCAGTTGAATGGATTGATTGTAATTGTATTCCCAATTTGGATCAATAGCACGAACAATTTCGGCAACCACCGCTTTTTTATAGCGATTCCGGTATTTTCTGACATAAGTAACATAATTGACACTAAGGACTACTATTCCAATCAACACTCCTATAAAACCAAGAATGATCCCAATGTTTCCAATCAGTTCTTCGACAAATAAAAAGATTAATGTGGGAAACAACAGAAAAATTGTGGCTATGAATAAGTATATGAGTTTTAATACATTTTTTCGTAAAGATTCCAGTTCTAATAATCTACTTTTCAGTTGTGTATCATAAAGAGATTTGAGTTCTTCAAAACTAATCATGGATTACAAAGCTTAGTTGAAAAGGGTTTTGACATCCACATTTTGTCTTTCTGTTTCATTGATCTCAAAAACCTCTTTTTTAACAAGTTTCATGAAAGAAGCAATGATGGAATTTGGAAACACTTGAATGGCATTGTTGTAGTCAGTGATTACAGCATTATAAGTCCTTCTGGAAGCTGATATTTGAGCTTCAACTTCATTTAATGAGTGTTGAAGATCCAGGAAGTTTTGATTGGCTTTCAAATCAGGATAATTCTCAACCGCCACCATGATGGATCTCATACCTGCAGAGATCTTATTGTCTAAAGCCACTTTCTGGTCTGCATTTAAATTTCCAGTAACCGCTTTACCTCTCATCTCCGTTACTTTTTCCAATAGATCTTTTTCATGTGTTGCATATTGTTTTACAGTGGCAACTAAATTTGGGATCAAGTCGTATCTTTTCTTCAGTTGAACCTCCATACCGCCAAAAGCGTTATCTACTTCATTCTTTTTGCGGATTAAAGAGTTATAAATTCCGATAATGGTCAGAAATAAAAAAATAATAATTGCTAAAATAATGATTAGGGCTATACTCATTTTGGTGAAAATTTAAATTAAATGCAAAGATAACACCTTTTTCTATATTTTGACAATATTAAAAAAAATACTTCAGACACCTCGACTCCTAAACTCTTCGACCTCTAACCTCTACGTTTAATAATAGTATCCACAATAAGTGAACCTAAAATGCTGGCAGTGAGGATGAAAACGATCATGAGTAAAGAGAAACTGGTTGGGATGTGTAACTCGAATACAAAAACAAGAATCATTTTTATCCCGATATAACCTAATAACACAGATAGACCAATTTTGAGATAACGGAATTTATCTATAATACTTTCCAGCATAAAAAATAGGGAGCGTAGTCCTAAGATGGCGAACACATTGGACATAAACACAATATAAGGATCATTAGTAACGGAAAAAATCGCCGGGATAGAGTCTACAGCAAAGACAATATCAGAAAGTTCGACTATTAACAATACAATGAATAGGGGAGTAGCCAGCCATTTTCCATTCTCTTTGACAAAAAAATCATGTCCATGTACTGTAGTAGTTGACCATCCTCTTTTAGCAAAAAAGCGGACCAGCTTATGATTTTCAATATCGATTTTCTCCTCTTTATTTCGGTCAATAAACATTTTGATCGCTGTAAAGAGCAGGAAGGCTCCAAAAATGACTAATATAAACTCAAAACGTTCAATCAGTGCTGCTGCAGCAAAAATAAATATGAAACGGAATACCAAAGCACCAATAATACCATAAAAAAGGATTCTGTGTAAGTAAGCCCGATTTACATTAAATGAGGTAAAAATCAAGATAAACACAAAAATATTGTCAAGAGAGAGTGCTTTTTCAATCAGGTAACCGGAAAGGTACTCATTAGAGAGGGTTTTGCGGTATAGTTGAATCGCTTCCTGGAAGCTCATACCATCAAAATTAAGTCGGTGATGGTGCTTTTTATTGATCGAGAGGAGCGTTTCCATATCTTCGATGCCATGAATGAGCTCCCCCCTAAAATAAATAAATACATAAAAAAGAAGGGCAAGAGAAATCCAGACGATAGTCCAGATCAATGCCTCTTTAAATTGGATTTCATGATCTTTCTTATGAAACACTCCCAGATCAAGGAAGAGCATAAGTATGATGAAAGCAAAGAAGATGATTAATGTGATTGATTCGGCCATGAGTTTACTTGTTTTTTAATTTTAAACCTAGTTTTTTGCCTTCTTGAATCATAAATTGATAGGCCGCTTCCCACTCATTAGGAATAATCCCATCTAAAATTGCTTCACGAATAGCTGTTTTAATGATGCCCACCTCTCTTGATGGTTGTAAATCAAATGATTCCATAATTTGTTGTCCATCGATAGGGGGTTGCCAATTACGCAGTTGGTCTTTTTCTTCGACCTCTTTCAGTTTGTTGCGTACAATGGCGAAATTATTAAGATATTTTTTAACTTTTTCTCTATTTTTTGATGTGACATCTGCTTCACAAAGCAGCATTAGGTCGTCAATTTGATCGCCGGCATCGAAAAGTAATCTTCTTACTGCCGAGTCTGTGATCTCATCCTCGACCAATGCGATGGGACGGAGATGAAGTTGCACCAGGAGTTGCACATACTTCATTTTTTCATTGGTTGGCATGCGGAGTCGGTTGAAAATTTGTGCCACCATTTTAGCCCCAACAACTTCATGTCCATGGAAAGTCCATCCGTGTGCAGGATCGAATTTTTTAGTTCTTGATTTTCCTATATCATGTAATAAAGCAGCCCAAATCAGCCATAAGTTGTTGGAAACCATACCAATTTTGTCGACTACTTCTAAAGTGTGCAGGTAGTTATCTTTGTGTTTTTTGCCATTTTGGCTCTCAACTCCCATAAGGTCAATGAGTTCTGGAAGAAATTGTTGTAATAATCCGCTTTGTTCACAAAGTTGGATTCCGATAGAGGGTCGGGGAGCCAGTAAAATCTTATTAAACTCTTCCACGATCCGCTCTTTTGAAATAATTTCCAAACGGGAAGCATTATTTTGAATCGATTGAAAGCTTTTTTCTTCAATTGTAAAACCTAATTGAGTAGCAAAACGAATTCCGCGCATCATTCTTAAAGGATCATCAGAGTAAGTAACATCCGGATCCAATGGAGTTCTTAAGATTTTCTTTTGAAGATCTTGAAAACCATTAAAAAAATCGATCAGTTCACCTTTTTTAGGACCATTGATGGTTATAGCCATCGCATTGATGGTAAAATCTCTGCGACTGATATCATCCCACAGAGTTCCATCTTCCACAATGGGTTTTCTTGAATTTTTATTGTAAGACTCTTTTCTGGCACCTGCAAACTCAATCTGGTGTCCCATATAGTTCAGTTGTGCAGTTCCGAAGTTTCTGTATACTGAGACTTTACAATCCGGAGAGATTTCTTGTGCTACTTTTTGGGATAGTTCTATACCACTTCCGATCACCAGGATATCGATATCGGTTGAGTCTCTTTTTAGGAACAAATCCCTTACTATGCCACCTACTGCAAAGGTTTCCACACCAAGTTGATCAGCTACCCGTTCCACAATGTCGTAGATAGGATGTTTGAGCAGATTCCTTAAATTGTTTGAGGTAGTCATATTCAGATTATCCACAGATTTTAAATATCATCTCTTTCAGTAATTCCTCCTGGGCGGTTGTACTCTCCACACCTTTAGATTTGGCATCATATTCTCTCAGAATAGCAATATTTCTTTGTAATTCGGCAATAGAGAAAGAATTGGCTTGCTGTATGTTTTTGTTTAAAGCCCAATCACTATTGGTTGTGTAGATTGTTTTGGCCGCAGCTTTTGATTTGTCTGAAAGATTGTAAGCTAACATTTTTAGGTAAAAAGAGGTTAAACTATTGATAGTTTTAGGGTTAGGATTGCTGTCAAAGTGATTACAGAAGTTGAACATAATTTGGTACACCCGAGCTTTATTTCGCTTAGCTAGGGCATCTTGCAGTTCAAAGATATTGTATTCCTTACTAATCCCAATATGTTGTTCAATTACTTGAGGTGTAATTTCACTATTAGGGGGAAGGATGATCTTGAGCTTTCTGAGCTGGTTGTCGATAGTTGAAAGATCATTCCCTATATGCTCTGCCAAAATATTGGTTGCATGATCTGTGATTCTAAAATCATAAAACTTCACCCTATCTGCAATCCAGTTAGGAACTTTATAATCCGAAATTTTTTTAGAATTGAAGAGCACTCCATTTTTATCTACTATTTTAGTTAGAGCTGCCGGTGCATCCTTGTATTTATGGCAAAGAACCAGGATAGAAGATGGAGAGGGATTTTCCAAATAGGGGGTTAAACCATTTATTTTTGAAAGATCTTGTGCTTCTTTAACAATAACCACTCTTTTTGGGGATCCAAAAGGGAACATTTTAACATTAGCAAGGATCTCATCAACAAAAGTGTCTTTTCCATAAACAATCCACTGATTGAAATCTTGTTGATCTTTTTCAATCGCATGATTTTCAATAAAGTCGGATATTACGTCAATATAGAAAGGTTCTGCTCCATGTAAAAGGTAAATGGGAGCGTATTGATGAGATTCTAATTGTTTAAAAATTTGTTCAAAAGTCATGATTAAAAATCGTAATAGTCAAACTTTAGGTGTTTAACGGTTAATCCTTTGTTAATCAACATCTTGATTGCATCGATTCCAATTTTTAGATGATCCTCAGTAAAATTCTTAGTAACATACTGATCGCTCTCTTCAGTCTTAATTCCATCAATGTTCATGGGTTGATCTGAGATTAAAAGCAGGGCACCGGTTGGGATTCTATTTGAAAAACCAACAGAGAACAATGTTGCCGTTTCCATATCAATAGCTGTAGCTCTAATCTTTCTGAGGTATTCTTTAAACTCTTCGTCATATTCCCATAAGCGACGGTTTGTAGTATAAACGGTTCCGGTCCAATAATCTCTTCCGGCATCCCGAATAGCAGTTGAAATTGCTTTTTGCAGATTAAAAGCGGGCAGTGCCGGTACTTCAGGGGGGAAGTAGTCGTTAGAAGTTCCCTCTCCCCGGATTGCAGCAATGGGAAGTAAAAGTTCACCCACTCCGATATAAGGTTTTAGACCTCCCGTTTTACCCAAAAAGAGCACTGCTTTGGGTTCAACAGCAATCAACAGGTCCATTACCGTAGCAGCCATTGGACTTCCCATGGAGAAGTTGACAATCGTGATATTGTCTTTAGTTGCACTTTGCATGGGTAATAACTCTCCACATAGCGGAACATCCATCATTTGAGTAAATTGGGTAACATAATCCCTAAAGTTGGTTAAGATTACGTATCTGCCAAAATCTTCTACTTGGGTTCCGGTATAACGAGGAAGCCAGTTTTTAGCGATGCTTAATTTATCGTGCATGGGAACTCAATTAATGTTTTTATTTTTTATTTCTTTTTTTTGCTTTTTCTCCTTCTTTAACTTTTACTACTGCTTCTCCGGTTGCAGTAATCAAAGGTTGGACAGATATTTTTTCTCCTACTGCTTTTTGCATCCAAAGGTCTGGAGTCAGACGACCAATAGCAAAAATACGATCGATTTCCTGGGCTAAATCTTTTCCTTTGAGGTAATTTTCTAATTGAAAATCGATAATATGTCCTATTGGATAAGCAGAAAGGTATAAAGGAGCATCAATCATGTGAGAATAGATGGCTAGAATTGGAGTATCCTTAATTCCAAAAACAGGAGCATAATATTGGTTCCAAACATCTTTTGCAATTTGAATCACAGCGTCTTTCAATTCATTAGCATTGGCTTGAGGGTGGCTGTACATCCATTGCCATACCTTAATATCAACAAGGGATACCCCCATAATTTCATAACAACCCCAGAAAAGATCTAAGGTGTTGAGTGCTTCTGTAAGAGAGTCCTCACTTGGGATTCCCAGGAGTTCAAGATCTTTTCCCTGGAATGTAAATGCCAATGCTTCGGTAAATGCCGTATTGGGAACACCGTGTAGGAAATAGTTGGGTACGTCATGAAGAGAGATCGTTTGTTCAACATTGTGTCCAAATTCATGAACTCCGATATTGTATCCTTTATAGTCCATTCCATTGGCGGATACACGGGTTCTTAGCAAAGAGTGAGCAGATTTCATCTCTGCACCCCAAGCGTGACCGGCTCCTACGGATGGGTCTACTGTGATGTGTGAACAGATCTCTTTTGCTCTTTCAGGAGTATAACCTAATTTGATGAGAATATTGGGAAGGTCTTTTTCAAATGCTTCATGAGTAGGATATTTACTTTTAGTAATACTGTCTAAATAAGCCGGATCATAGTTGCTTCTGGTTTTAAAACCATCATACCAGATATCAAAAGGTTGTAATTTACGTCCCAATCTTTTAGAGATCATTTGTGCTACTTCCTTCACTTGAGGGGAGGTGATTAGAGTGGTGAAAAGTTTTTCAACTTCTTCTACAGGGATCTCTAAATCAGTGTTAAATTTTCGTTCAATATAGTTTTCATAGTTTGGATAGTAGGGGTCGCTATTTTTCATAGCTTGAAAAATATTCAGAAGATGTTGATAACGTAAGTTTTTATCAGGAGTACCAACCACTTCAATTTCAGCAAGGTAGATGGCATTAGAGGGGGCGTGCCAATAATAATCATTAGTTTCAAATAACTCAACGGGAATATCCTGTTTGATAATATGCAGCATAGTGTGGTAAATTAGTTTTTGCTTTTCGTATCCATTAGTAGAAGCATATTGTGCCTTTATTTCATCACGTAACCCCCAATGTGAGATCAATTTCATATCCCAGGGCCAATAGCGTACAAATTGAGGTCCCAATAGTTTTCCCATCGGGATATTGTAATTGGAAATATAGTTGTCAGCTTGTGCAGTGGCTGTATTGATTTGTTGATTAATTTCTGCAGTTACGCGAGAGGTAAAGATATCTCCTAATCTAACATAGCCCCATTCTTGTTCAGTCCATTTATCTCCGTTTGCCATTTTTTCTTCTAGCGTGTAGTATGGGAAGTTCAAGATTACAATAAATGCAATCTTGTTTTTAAACATGTCGTCATTAAAGTTGGCATTGGGATTATAAGCGCTAAAAATATCGTCAATTTTAAGGCTCTCATATCCAGTTACATGAACGGGTCGGAGTAGTACCATTGAAATGAGGTTGTTGTATCCCAAGATAGTTTCAAAGTGAACTTCAATTCTTTCAAATAGCTTTTGTTTATCAGCTTTAGTTCTGCAAGAATAGGTTTCACAAAGGTTTAAAAAATCTTCGTTGGTTCCATCTGAAGGTTGCCATAATTTAGCAACTTGTCTAACACCTCTCTCTACGATCTTATTCGAGATTTCGCTCTTTTTGTATATTTTTGAAAGCGTATTAGAGATTGTTCTATCTGAAACAAAATCCGAATTGGTATCGGCCATAGTGTGAGTTGTTACTAGGGATAGCATGATAATAGCTAATAGATATGGTTTCATAAATTGATTATTTATATTAATAATGAATAAAATGTTCAAAATAAGTAAGTTGATACAAATCGGCAAATATAGGATTTTTTTTTGGAAAGTTGTCAGATTAATTTACAGAAAATGGTCTCTTTTTGGATATTACAAAATTTAAAATGAATCTATAAATAAAAAAAACTAAAATGTAGTTGTAATATCAATAATTATTTGTATTTTTGCACCCTCGTATTTCGGGGTGTGGCGCAGTTGGCTAGCGTACTAGTATGGGGTACTAGTGGTCGGAAGTTCGAGTCTTCTCACCCCGACAATAAAAAAGCGGTTTTTGAATCAAAAACCGCTTTTTTTATTTTTATATCTACCACTTTATCCTTTCAACGCTTCTGCACCACTAACAATTTCGTTCAACTCGTTAGTAATCGCTGCCTGACGAGCGTTGTTGTACGCCAATCTAAGCTCTTTTAACAGTTCGATTGCGTTATCAGTAGCCTTAGACATAGAGGTCATTCTTGCACCATGCTCTGAAGCAACGGAATCCAGGATTGTTTTAAAGAATTGAGTTTTTAAAATTTTAGGAACCAGTAGTTCTAACAATTCAGCTTTAGATGGTTCGTAAATATAGTCTATTGCAAGTTGATTTTGTCCTTCTTCTGCACCATCATCTTCTACAATAGGTAAGTATTGTTCAATCTCGATTTTTTGAACAGCAGGATTAACAAATCTATTATAGATAATCTCAATGCGATCATAATCACGATTGATATAACGATCCATTAAGGTTTCAGCAAACTCAGCAATAGGGTGAAACTGAGTTCGTTCAATAAAAGTTTCATAATGATCTACTACGTTATATTTTTTTTCCAACTGTTCCTTCCCCTTTTTCCCGATACAGATCAGATCAACGTTGTTATTTTCCAGTTGTTCTGAGTAGTTTTCTTCGATATAGCGTTGTGTTTCTTTTGTAATGGAGGAGTTAAAACTACCACATAATCCTCTGTTAGAAGTAATGACAATGAGCAAAATTCTGTTAGGTTCTCTTTGAGCAAAGAGAGGCATTTCAGATTTATTAGGAATGGAACTAGAAATATTGGATAAAATTTCATTCAGCTTATTGGAGTAGGGTCTCAATCCGATAATACTATTTTGAGCTCTTCTCAATTTTGCTGCTGATACTAATTTCATAGCACCGGTAATCTTTTGTGTAGATTGTACCGATCCAATTCTATTTCTAATCTCTTTTAAACTAGCCATAATCTTTTAATTAGTTCATTCCAGTACTAAACTTCATACTGTTTTGCTATCTTGATACAAACTTGTCTCAACACGGATGTTATATCATCATCAATAACACCTTTTTTGATAGATTCCAGTACTTCAGGATGTTTTTCATTGAGTTCCAATAGATAGTTATCCTGGAAGTTTTTAATGTTATGTACGGGTACTTTTTGAAGTAGAGAGTTCACTCCGCAGAAGATAATTGCTACTTGCTCTTCTACCTTCATTGGTGAATATTGTGCTTGTTTTAGGATTTCAACGTTTCTTACCCCTCTGTCCAAAACATTTTGTGTAGCCTGATCCAAATCGGATCCAAATTTAGCAAATGCTTCCAACTCACGATATTGTGCTTGATCCAGTTTTAGTGTACCTGCTACTTTTTTCATCGATTTAATTTGTGCATTTCCTCCTACACGAGAAACAGAGATTCCCACGTTAATAGCAGGTCTCACCCCGGCATTAAAGAGGTTGGTTTCCAGGAAGATCTGTCCGTCGGTAATGGAGATCACGTTGGTAGGGATATAAGCTGATACGTCTCCTGCTTGAGTTTCGATGATAGGTAGTGCGGTCAGCGATCCTCCTCCCTTAACCATCGGTTTCAAAACCTCAGGAAGGTCATTCATTTGGCTGGCAATCTCGTCAGATTCGATGATTTTAGCGGCTCTTTCCAATAATCTGGAGTGGAGGTAGAATACGTCACCGGGATAAGCCTCTCTACCGGGTGGACGACGGAGCAACAAGGATACTTCACGATAAGCCACAGCTTGTTTTGAAAGGTCGTCATAAACAATCAATGCAGGTCTTCCGGTATCGCGGAAAAATTCCCCAATAGCTGCACCGGCAAAGGGTGCGTAGAACTGCATAGCTGCCGGATCTGAAGCAGTAGCTGTGATCACTACTGTGTAAGGCATAGCGCCTTTTTCAGTTAGTGTTTTAACAGTATTCGCAACGGAAGAACCTTTTTGTCCTACAGCAACGTAAATACAATATACGGGTTCTCCTTTGTCGTAAAACTCTTTTTGATTAATAATGGTATCGATAGCAATCGCTGTTTTTCCTGTTTGACGGTCCCCAATGATCAACTCACGCTGACCACGACCGATTGGAATCATCGCGTCGATTGCCTTAATTCCTGTTTGAAGGGGTTCTTTAACAGGTTGACGGAAGATTACACCGGGAGCTTTACGTTCAATAGGCATCTCATAAAGTTCTCCCTTAATTTCTCCTTTTCCGTCAATCGGTTCACCTAAAGTGTTGATAACTCTACCCAGCAAGCCTTCTCCAATTTTAATGGAAGCTACACGTCCGGTTCTTTTACAAAGGTCTCCCTCATTGAGAGATTTTGCATCTCCTAATAGTACAACACCCACGTTATCTTCCTCTAAGTTCAACACGATTCCTGTGATATCACCTTCCGGTTTTTCAAAAGTTACCAACTCCCCCGAAAGAGCATTTTGTAATCCGTAAACACGTGCAATTCCGTCACCTACAATAAGAACAGTTCCTGTTTCTTGAAGTTCGGTGCTTGCATCAAAATTTTTTAGTTGCTGACGAAGTATTGCAGTTACTTCTGAAGGTTTAATTTCTGCCATTATATAATTTGTTATTTGCTGTTAAAAGGATACTTTGTAAATATTTTGTGAAAATTCTGTTTTTAATCGTCTGATCTTTGAGGAGATGGAAGCATCTACCAAAATATCATCTACTTTGATTACTATACCACCAATAATTTTTGGATCTATGGAAATATTCATAATAATATTGCACTTGAACTCCTCTTCCAATAGTTTTTTGATTTGATCAATTAGGGGGGAGGAAATTTCCTGCGCAAAAGTTAGTTCAGCCACTTTGATGTTATGATGTCGGTGGTAGATTTTGATAAATTGTTCCAAAATTGTAAAGATCTCAGGAATTCTACGCTTTTTGATAATCAATAACAGGAAAGTGAAGGAGGTTTCTGTAATCTTTTCCGCAAAGATAGATTTAAAAAGATCGCTCTTTTTAGAGAGTGAAACATGGGGTGAATCAATTAACACTCGCAGATCTTTTGTTTCTTTTAAAACATTGATAATGAGTTGAACATCTTTAAAAACCTCTTCGATTTGATCCTGCTCTTTGGCGAAATCGAATAAGGCTTGTGCATAGCGTGTTGCTAATTTGGGATTCTTCATTGTTTAGTCTTAAAAATGCGCGCAAAGATACAAATTTTTACAGTAATGAAACCCATTTTTTTCATAAAATTAACATTAATCTCTAAATTTTCTCTACTTTTGCCTTTTTAAAACGGTGATTTTATGAAAAAACTCTCGATGGAGCAGCTTAATCGCATTTCAGTGTCTGAATTTCAGGATGAGGCGAAGTTCCCTTTGGTGCTCATTTTGGATGATATTCGAAGTATGAATAATGTGGGGTCTCTTTTTAGGACTGCTGATGCTTTTGCTGTTGAACATCTTTATCTTTGTGGAATCACTGCACAACCTCCACATAAAGAGATTCACAAAACAGCGCTAGGAGCTACTGAATCGGTTTCCTGGTCATACGAAAAGAGTGTCGTGGATTTGGTGAAGAGACTCAAAGAGGAGCAGTTTTTGGTTTATATTGTCGAGCAGACAGATACCCCCCTTTATTTAAATCATTTTGAACCAAAAAAAGATAAAAAAATAGCGATTATACTTGGTAATGAGGTGTTTGGAGTTAATGACGCATTATTACCTCTGGTGGATGGGGCTTTGGAAATTCCCCAATATGGAACTAAACACTCGCTCAATGTGACCATTGCCGGTGGGGTAGTGATCTGGTCTCTGATTCAAAAAATGGAGCGACAAACTGTGTAGAAGCTAATCCTGAGTATATTGTTGATAAACACGGCGAATTCCTTCTTCCAAGGAGATGGCAGGAGTAAAATCAAACTCTTTTAAACGCGTGATATCCAATTGTTTTTTGTAAGTCCCATCAGGTTTTGAATGATCCCATACAATTTCACCCTTATAATCGGTAATTTGTTGAATTAATTCTGCTAATTCTTTGATGGTTAGATCAATACCTGTACCTATGTTAATGTGCGAGATCTTTTTTTCTTTGTAAAGCTGATCGGCGGAAACATGTTTCATGATATGAATCACACCTCTGGCCATGTCATCTACGTGAAGAAATTCGCGATATACCTGACCGGTTCCCCAGAGTGTAATTTTGTCCTTTTCCAATCCAAACCGACTTAGTTGTGTTTTGATTTCTTCTTGACTCATCTGATCATTAAGGGTCTCCATAGGATGTGCTTTGAGATCGTTGTATATTCCCGCCCAGTCATCATTGAAGAGTAGTTTTCCGAGATGCATCTTGCGAATCATGGCAGGTAAAACATGTGATGTCTCGAGATCATAATTGTCATTTTCTCCGTACAAATTGGTAGGCATTACAGAAATAAAATTGGAGCCATATTGGTGATAATAGCTCTCACACATTTTTATCCCGGCAATCTTAGCAATCGCGTAAGGTTCATTGGTGTATTCCAGAACACCGGTTAACAGTGCTTCTTCACGTATGGGTTGCGGTGCTTCTTTGGGATAGATACAGCTGCTTCCTAAAAAGAGCAATTTCTTAGTATTGTTCAGTTTGGCCGCGTGGATCAGGTTATTTTGAATCATCAGATTTTCATAGATAAACTGAGCACGATAAGTATTATTAGCTAATATTCCGCCTACTTTTGCAGCTGCAACAAAGATGTAATCAGGTTTTTCCTTTCTAATCAGTTCATGGGTCAGTTCCTGATTGGTCAAATCTACCTCTTTGGAGCTTTTTAAGAGCAAGTTTTGGTATCCTTCTGCTCGCAGTTGCCTAACAATTGCAGAACCAACCAAACCTAAATGTCCGGCAACATAAATTTTGGATTTTAGATTCATATTAATAAAGGTTTACAGGTAGGCTGAGTTGAGTTTATGATAATCAGTTAAAACCATGATTTTAACCAAATCTTTAAATTTTGTTTTAGGTTCCCAACCGAGTATTTTTTTTGCTTTCGAGTAGTCACCTAAAAGGATTTCCACTTCTGTAGGTCTGTAGTAGCGAGGGTTGATTGCAACAACTTCTTTGCCAATAGATTTTAGAACACCTACTTCATTTACTCCTGTTCCTGTCCACTCAATTTCTTCACCTAAAACTTTAAAAGCTTCTTCTACAAACTCTCTAACAGTGTGAGTTTCTCCGGTTGCTAATACAAAATCCTGGGGGGTGTCAGATTGCAGTATTCTCCACATTCCTTCCACATATTCAGGTGCATAGCCCCAGTCTCTTTTGGCATCCAGGTTCCCGAGATATAGTTTATCCAACTGTCCGGTCATTATTTTAGCTACAGCTACACTGATTTTTCGAGTTACAAAAGTTTTACCTCTCCGTTCACTCTCATGGTTAAATAAAATACCGTTGCATGCAAATAAATTGTAGGCTTCCCTATAGTTTACCACCATCCAGTATGCATATAATTTAGCTACAGCGTACGGGCTTCTTGGATAGAATGGAGTGTTTTCATTTTGAGGTACCTCTTGCGCCATTCCAAAGAGTTCTGAGGTAGAGGCTTGGTAAAAACGAGTATTGATTCCGGTTTCTTTAATGGCATCTAAAAAGCGAAGTGTTCCAATTGCATCAACTTCCGCAGTGTATTCAGGAACTTCAAAGCTGACTTTAACGTGGCTTTGTGCTCCGAGATTATAAATTTCATTGGGTTTAATTTTTTCAACTAAACGATTGAGATTGCTAGAGTCTGTTAGGTCTCCATAATGCAAAAAGAAGCGTTTATCCAATAGATCAGGGTTATTGTAAAGATGATCTATCCTTTTGGTATTAAAGGAACTGGATCTGCGAATAATCCCATGAACTTCATATCCTTTTTCGAGTAATAGTTCCGTTAAATAACTCCCATCTTGACCGGTAATTCCCGATATCAATGCTTTTTTCATACTTTTTATCAGGTTATAATAATTTTTATGATAGTTTTTTAATTATAGTTTCCAAATCGTATATCTCTTGCTCTCCGGTTTCCATATTTTTCAGTGTATAACGATTTTGACTTATCTCTTGTGCTCCAGCCATAACAACAAAGGGAATTCCTTTGTTGTTGGCATAGTTCATTTGTTTTCCAATTTTTGCCTTATCGGGGTAGATTTCCGCAGCGATTCCTGCAGCTCTGACCTGTTGAACAGCCTTTAAAGCGTAGAGTTGTTCAGTTTCACCAAAGTTAAGGAAGATTACTTTGACCGGAGTGCCAATTTGTTGAGGGAAGAGGTTCATCTCATCCAATACGTCATAAATCCGTTCAGCTCCGTATGAAATTCCTACCCCTGACATGTTTTTTAATCCAAAAATACCAGTCAAATCATCATATCTGCCACCTCCGGAGATACTGCCCATGACTACACCCACAGTTTTTACCTCGAAGATAGCTCCGGTATAGTAGTTAAGACCGCGTGCCAAAGTGATATCGATTTCGGGCTCTTCAATTTGTAGTTCTTTACATATGTTGAGAATATCTTCAAGTTCACGAACTCCTTCTAATCCAATGGTACTATTTTCGAAATTGTGCTTTAATAAATCCAATTTTTCTTTATTGCTCCCCTTAAAGTTAAAGAATGGTTCAATTTTATTAATTGCTTCAGAGCTAATTTCTCGTTGGAGTAGTTCTTCACATACTTTTTCCTGACCAATTTTGTCAATTTTATCAATTGCTACACAAATATCAGTAATCTTTTCGGGATGTCCTACAACTTCAGCAATTCCGGATAATACTTTTCTGTTGTTGATCTTCATTTCAACAGGGATCTGAAATTTTTCAAAAATCTCATTTGTAATTTGGATCAATTCTACTTCATTCAGTAAAGAATCACTGCCGATTACATCAATGTCACACTGATAAAATTCACGATAGCGTCCCTTTTGAGGTCTGTCTGCCCTCCAAACCGGCTGCATCTGATACCTTTTGAATGGAAAGGTTAGATCGTTTTGGTGTTGTACAACGAAGCGGGCAAAGGGAACTGTAAGGTCATAACGTAATCCTTTTTCCGCAATCAGGGGTGTTAATTGTTGTGCTGTGTACTCTTCCGGATTTACTCCCGATAAGAAATCACCGGAGTTGAGAATTTTAAACAATAAACGATCCCCCTCTTCTCCATATTTTCCCATTAATGTAGAAAGGTTCTCCATGCTGGGGGTTTCAATGGGGAGATACGCGTATTTTTCAAAAACTGATTTTATAGTATTAAAAATATAGTTTCGTTTCATCATTTCTAAAGGTTGAAAATCACGTGTACCTTTAGGAATAGATGGCTTAACAATGCTCATAAGATAATTATTTTATTGTTTTTTCTAGTTGAAGTTTGACGTCATTTAATACATTCATGTAGTTTATAAATGCTTGATATGGTGAGGGGTATACATCAAAAATTCGTTTTACAGATTCATGCGGGAACCATTTTGTACTCATAAAGTTAAAGTGGAATGCATTTTGTAAACGTAACCAGGTTAATTTTGTGTACTCGCAGGTTGATTTTTTATATAATTCCTCTAATTTAAAGAGTTGTGAAAAAGCTTCCTGTTGAAGTTCATTACCCAACCACTCATTGTGATCTTTTTCTTCACCTGAACTGGAGATAGCCCATGGCACATGAATTGTAGATTTAGTCTTGTTACTTTTTACAATTGTAGAAGGAGTACACAACTGATGGTTAGACGAACTTGCCAATTGAGATAGAAAAGCCTTAAAGAACTCAAATATACCATTCTCATCCTGTTGAACTAATCCTAATAGGTCATAATCCCAGAATAGGTTAACGAGTGGTTCCTCTTCAGGGAAAAAATCGATTGTTTGAATCATTTTTTCAGCACTTAGAGGGTATTGATCCCAAGAGGAATCGTTAAATCTAAAGGTAACATCATCCGAAAGGATTGGATTACGCATCAAAACGTTCAGATCAGTTTTATAGGGGTTACAGTACAGGTATCCCGGGCTTTTCCAACCCAAAATGTGACGTGCGCCTTCGGTTAATACGGTGTGATAACCTGCTTCATAGAGCCACTCTCCAATCTCATCGGAATAGATCAATTCGGTGTTGCAAAAAACGGTAGGTTTAACACCAAATGTAGATTGGAGTATCTCTTCCTGTAGTTTAATTTGTTCCAGGAAGGTGTTTTTATTATTGAGTGAAGCCAAACTGTGTGTCAGGGTACTTCCGGTAACCTCTACATTTCCGGTAGCTATTAATTTTTTAAAGCTATCCAGTGCTTCCGGATAGTATTCTTTGAGAAGCATTATGGTGGATCCTGAGATGCTCATACTCAAATAAAGTGAATCCGGATACTTTTCTATCAGATCCATCATTAGTTGGTTGGCAGGTAAAAAGCTACGATCAGCCATTCGATGGATTAAATACCTGTTCTGATAATCATCAAAATAGTTATGATTTTGATTTATATCGAAAAATCGATAAGTTCGCAGTAAATGGGGTTGAACAACCTGAAAATGGATACAAATTTTACGCATAACATTTTGATTTAAGAGTTTAACAATTGATTATAGATCTTTTTTAACCTTTCTGCTACTTTTTCCCATCGTAGGTCATCCACATCATCTTTCCCTTTTTCTCCCAAGAAATGAGCTAAAGCTGGATAATGTAAAATTCCATGGATAGCATCTGCCATGGCATCCACATCCCAGAAATCAACCTTGATAGCATGGGTCAATACTTCAGAAACTCCCGATTGTTTAGAAATAACTACGGGAACATAAGCTCTCATGGCTTCTAATGGAGAGATTCCAAAGGGTTCAGAGATAGAAGGCATTACATAAACATCGCTCATTCCGAACATTTCATCGATTTCCGCTCCCCTTAAAAACCCTGTGAAATGGAAACGATCGGAGATTCCCAATTCAGCAACACGTTCAATAGCATTGTGCATTAAGTCTCCATCACCGGCTAATACAAAGCGGACATTAGGATCTCTATCGAGTATTTTTTTAGCACTTTCAATAAAATATTCAGGTCCCTTTTGGAAGGTGACTCTTCCTAGAAAGGTTACAATCTTTTCTTTTACATATTTTTTTCTAACTACCTCTTTAAGAACCGGTTCAACAGCATTATGCAGTGGAAACACCTTTTTAGCGTCAATGTGGTATTTGTTGATTACAATATTACGGGTCCAATTACTGACAGCACAAACGGCATCTGCTTCACTCATACCGTAGCGTTCCATTCCGTATACGATATCATTGATGTTATTTTCCCCTGAACGGTCAAATTCAGTAGCATGAACATGCACAATCAAAGGCTTTCCTGATATTTTTCTGGCTGCCACTCCGGCTTTATAAGTAAGCCAGTCGTGAGCGTGAATAATGTCAAAATCATACTCAGAAGCGATTTGAGCCGCAACCAGTGCATAATTTTCAACTTCTTGCATTAAATTCTGAGTGTATTTCCCTGTAAACTCAAAAGTCCTCTTCCCCTCTGATGCTTGAGTTACCAAGGTTCCGCTTCTCATTTGGTCAACCAATTGATAATATTGATTGATTCCTACGTAGGGAACTAATTTTGAGTTGACTTCAATGAAGGAGACATTTTGAAAAAGTGATGTGATATGGGGTTGGGTAAAATCCACAGCAATGGAACTGGCATCAATAATTCGGGTATAAGTTTGATCTTCATCTTGTGAAGCTTTAGGCATGACAAAAAGTACTTCTACATCATTTTTCGCTAAACCTTTGGTTAACCCGTAACATGCTGTTCCCAAACCACCTGAGATATGAGGGGGAAACTCCCAACCAAACATTAATACTTTCATCTCTTTAGTTTTTTCTATTCATAACTTTTTTTATACTTTTTTGATCTCCTTCAGAGTGCCCTTCTCTTTCTCAATCAACCATTTTATTTGTAAGGCAGCTGCAACACTCCAAGCCTGAGATATACATCCTTTAGGTTTAAAAGGAGGATTTCCATCAGTAATTTCAGCAATGGTAGATACTCCGTAATCTTTCATAAAGGAATCAAACTGATAGAGGAGTTTTTCCAAAACCGGAATCGCCTCTTTTTGGTGTACTGTAACCAATCCTTCAGCATATGGAGCTAATAACCATGGCCAATTGGTTCCTTGATGGTACGCTCTGTCCCGTTCTGCCTGATTACCTTCGTAAAAACCTTTGTAGTCAACATCCTGAGGACTCAATGTGCGCAATCCCTTATCAGTCAACAATTCTTTCATAGCGATGTTCAAAATTAACTGTTTAATTTTTTCGCTGATAGGAGAGTAGGGTAGAGAGGTCACAATTACCATATTGGGGCGAATCTGGAAGTTTTTATAGTCACCATTTACATAATCTGCAAGGAATCCTTTCTCCTTAGACCAGAAAGTATCTTTAAAAACTTTTGGAAAACCTTTAGCAATAGGCTCCCATTGATCTATAAACTCATTTTCTTTTGCCACTTTTGCCAATTCCAAAGCAAATTGGATGGCATTATACCACAATCCATTAATCTCAACCTGATAACCGGTTCTTGGTGTAACGGGTATACCATCAACTACTGCATCCATCCAGGTGAGTGCTACTCCATCATTTCCGGCGTAAATCAAGCCATTCTCCTCCATTCTTATGTTGTAGAGCGTTCCTTGTCTGTAGGCATTGAGTATTGATTTGATAATTGCTCCGTAAGAGTTCCAAACCTCTTTTTTCATTTTAGTGAATTGTGCATACTGTTGTAGTGCTCTAATGAACCATAAAGGTGCATCTACGGAGTTGTAGGCAGCATTTCCTGTTCCTCCGATGTTTGGGAAAAGTCCATCCTGCATTTCATCTATAATGCTGTCAATGACCTCTATGAAAAGTTGCGGTTTATTGAGTGCTAAGGTAAGACCAGGAAGAGCAATAAAGGTATCTCTTCCCCATCGACCAAACCAAGGGTAGCCCGCGACGATATAAGTTTTCCCCCCTCTTTTTACAATAAATTGATCAGCAGCATTAATTAAACAGTTAATGAAGGAAGAACGTGTGGTTTTCTTCTTCATTTCTTCTTGGAATAGTTCTTTAATTTGAGCTGGATCCATAGCGGTCGTACCGATAGAAATATAGAGTTCCTTTTGTTTCAATTCTATCTGCAGTTTACCTGGTCTCATCAGATCCTCATGCCCATCATATCCTCTTTTGATTTCTTCTTCATATTCCACATTATTGTACCAAATAGGCTCATGACGATATGTAACAGGTTCTGAGGATTGAATGTATACCGGGGTATATTGATCATATAGACAATATCTTACACCATTTTTTACCCATTCAAAATCGGTATTAGCCTGGTAGTTTTTGAATGTTAATTGATGAATCTGACGGAAAGCCAGGAAAGGCTCAACCTGTAAAAAAGCAGATTCAAATTGTTCCGGAACAGTATATTTTATCAAAACCCGATCCTGATCGGAAACAAAAAGCAGTTCTTTATTAAAAGTGAAATTACCCACCTTATATTGATAAGTAGGAAGGAGGTCGGCATTAAAACTCTCAAGGTATTTATGTCCTTTAGGGTGTAAAATTCCTCCCTTAAATTGTTGAACTCCAATATGAAATTCCATATCATTGATGATAAAAGTTTCATTCAGATTAGAAACCAATAGATGTCTTTCCCCATCAATGTTGTCTTGTGGGACAATGAATAGGCCATGATATTTTCGCGTATTCAACCCCAAAATAGTGGTTGTTGCAAAAGAACCTGTTCTACTACATCTCAAAATTTCTCTTTTTTTTGAGAAATTGATATTTACTAACTGCTCTTTGTCAAATTCAATATAAGCCATCTGTGTATTTATTAATATAAAATTTTTATTTTTCCAATACGTGTTCCTTTCGAACCGGTTTGATAGATTCGTGTACCGTTCACTATTTCTGGTTTTTCCAGGTAGGTATGTGTATGACCCCCAATAATGAGATCTATTCCATCTATTGCTTCAGCCAGCATCTGATCAGAGATAAGGTTATCACCTACCGGGGTATAGCCCAAATGGGACAGGCAAATAATGAGATCACATTTTTCTTTATCTCTCAGCAGCTCAACCACTTTTTTTCCGGAGGCAATAGGATCCAAGAAAGTGATTTCTTGAAGTGTTGAAGGAGAAACTAAGCCACTTAATGAAGCGGTTAGCCCAAAAATACCGACCTTAACATTGTTAACCTGGATCACTGTATAGGGTTTTACAATCCTTCTCAGTTTTTTATTCTTGAACTTATAATTGGCGCAAACCACTTTGAAGTTAGCTTTTTTCAACTGTTTAGCCAATTCTGCTGTTCCATTGTCAAACTCGTGATTTCCCAAAGTTACGACGTCATAACCCATCATGTTCATCAACTCAACTTCAGCCGAACCCTTAAAGAAGTTAAAAAATGGGGTGCCTTGAAAAAAATCACCTGCATCTAAAAGTAACATGTGAGGTTCTTTTTGCCTTGTTTCCTGAATTAATTGAAAACGGCGTAACACTCCTCCTATGTTTCCGTATGTTTGAGTTTCAATAGGATCGATTTGACTGTGAGTGTCATTGGTGTGCAATACAACAATATGATTTTGAGCAATACATATTGTATTAAATATGAGCAAGATAAGAAAAAAAGAGTAAATTTTGACCCATTCTCGCATTGCCAATCGATATTTTTTGCAAATATACAAAATTTTTATTGAGTTATTGGGGTGAAAATCGTTTTTTTTTAATAAATTCGCGGATGATATAAATTTTTCATTATGGAACAATTCATTAATGCGGCTTGGGAAAATAGGGAGTTATTAAAGGAGTCTGATTATCAGAAAGTTATCAGGGAAGTGATAGATCAATTGGATCAAGGTTTAATCAGGGTGGCTGTTTGTTCTGAAGATCAGTGGATTGTGAATGAGTGGATAAAAAAAGCAATTTTACTCTATTTTTCTATTCAGTCCAATCAAAAGATAGTTTCCCCTCCTTTTGAGTATTTTGATAAGATCCCTCTAAAAAGTGGATTTGATAAATTGGGGGTTCGCGTAGTACCTCCGGCAACAGCCAGATTTGGTTCCTATTTAGCACCTCAGGTGATATTGATGCCTTCTTACGTCAATATTGGTGCTTACGTTGATTCCGGAACTATGGTGGATACATGGGCAACAGTTGGTTCTTGTGCTCAAATTGGTAAAAATGTGCATCTTAGTGGAGGTGTTGGGATTGGAGGTGTTTTGGAACCTTTACAAGCGACACCTGTAATTATTGAGGATGATTGCTTTATAGGTTCCCGTTGTATTGTTGTTGAAGGAGTGCATGTAAAGAAGGGAGCTGTGTTGGGAGCCAATGTAGTGTTGACAAAAAGTACAAAGGTGATCGATGTTACGGGGAAAGAACCAGTGGAGTATAGTGGCTGTATCCCTGAAAATAGTGTGGTTATTCCCGGTACTAGAGTTAAAACATTTCCTGCTGGTGATTATCATGTTAATTGTGCCTTGGTTATTGGAAAAAGAAATGCGTCTACAGATAAAAAAACCTCACTTAATCAGGTGTTGAGAGAGTTTGAAATACAATTGTAAAATAGAAATAGAATTATTAATAAAATTGTTTTTTTATGTGAATTGATTTGTAACCCGTCAGACATGAGAGTAATATTGTTAGCTTTTTTTAGCTTTGCAATTGTAACTGCTTTTTCTCAACAGAATATCAATATACCCTCAGGAACTAATACCGCTACCCACACAACTTGCACTGCAAATTTTTATGATACAGGAGGAAGTTCCGGTAACCATGGAGTGAATCAACTTTCAGCTATCACTTTTATTCCCGCTTCTCCCGGATTATCAGTTAGGATTGAGTTTTCGATCTTTTCGGTGGGTGTAGGAGCTACTCTTCTTGTTTTTGATGGAATGGATAACAATGCACCTCAAATCGCTACTTATAATGAAATGATCTCTCCGTTGGGGCAACCGATTGTTGCTTCCTCTCTTAATACTTCAGGTGCTCTGCATATTGTATTTGTTTCCGGAAGCCAAAATGGTGCCGGTTGGGCTGCTACTGTATCGTGTCGTGCACCCTGTCAAAGTTATAATGTACAAGTAGATCCTGTGGTAACAACCAAACCGATTGTAGAAGAACTCTATATGAATGTTTGTAAAGATAGCTGCATTACTTTTGGTGCTGAAGCAGTTTTCTTACAAAATAACATCAATTATGAACAAACACAGGAGAATACAATGTTCGTCTGGCGTTTTGGATATTCTATTGTTGATACACAAAGAGTTGTAACCAAGTGTTTTACACAGGTGAGGGGCTGGGACTATACGCTGTATGCCATTGATACAATGGGCTGTTTCCCCAATACGATGTACAAAGGAAGGATCAGGGTAGCTGATAACCCAATCAATGGAATACCCCCACTTCCAGATGCTTGTTCCGGTAATTATATGGATGTTTATGTCGGGAGTGATCCTCTGGCTACTATTCAAACAGCCACTGTCGGCTCTACTGAAACAGGTACACTTTCTGAAGCGCATACCGTTTTTCTGCCTGATGGCAATAATACTTGTTATAACTCAGATATTCTGTTCGATATTTTTAATCCGGGACAAATGTTGACCGATCTTAATCACCTGAAAGGAGTTAGATTGAATATGGAGCATTCCTATTTGGGAGATATCTCTATTCGCTTGCAATGTCCCTCAGGACAATCTGTGATTTTAAAAGCACACAATGCAGGAAATCCTATGCCTATGGGACCTATTAGTAATCCTTGTTCTGTCGGAGGCGGTGGAATCGATCTGGGTTGTGCACCCAATCCACCTATTGGAAATCCCACATACAATACTCCGGGTATAGGATGGGAATATGAGTTTAGACCGGGTTATACTACTTGTTTTGGATCTGGTGGTCCTACCGTAGGATACCATCATGTGGATCAGATTGGTCAAACCTGGACAGGCCCGGCACTGAGACCCAGTGTGCCTAATATGCATACTAATGTACCGACCTCTCCGGAGTATTATGGAATTTACGAATCGATAGGAAACCTTTTGAACTGCCCGTTGAATGGGAATTGGAGAATTACCATTTGTGACCATATTCCTTATGATAATGGTTATATTTTTAGTTGGTCCCTCTCTTTGGATCCCTCGATAGTACCCGGTGGATGGCAATATAATGTGGATATTGATACAGTGATCTGGGGGGGAATTCATGTAATCCCAACATCTAAAACTTCTGCTCAGATTTTATTGGGAGAGGCAGGAGATAATGTTTATGATGTGAAGATTATTGATGAATATGGGTGTGAATATGATACAAGTTTTCATGTACTAGTGATTCAATCACCGGAACCTAATATTAATGGGGGATTGGATACAGCGAAACTATGCGAGGGACAAATTATCATTTTAAATGCCGAATATGAAGATCCCGATGCTGTTTATTGGTGGAATACGGGAGCAACAACAGATGAGATTATGGCTTTGGTTGAAGGGTGGTATTTAATTGAAATTACCGCAACAGCAGAGGGGTCCGATCTTATTTGTACAGGAAAAGACTCCATATACGTTTCTATTAACGACCATCCTTTGCCTGATTTTTATACTGACCCTGTAGAAGGTTGTGCTCCAATGGAGATACAGTTTACCAATGAAACTATTACAAATACTCATCAGTTCAATATGTATGAGTGGAGAATATATAATTTTGGGGGACAGGAAGTGTATCGCTCTTATCAAGTAAATCCCAAATTTTTTATTGAAAACCCCGATACCTATCATGTGCAACTGATTGTTAAAACTCCCAACGGATGCACAGATTCAATTGTGAAATGGAATTATCTGAAAATCTACCCTCAACCTATTGCAGAGTTTTCCCATACTCCTGAAATTTCTTTGATGAGTGAAACAGGAGGTGAGGTAATCTTTACCAACTATTGCGATTCAGTTCGTTTTGCTGCTGATCCGAATACGCATTGGTATTGGAATTTTAGCGATGGTACAGTGGATTCGCTTAATTGGAATCCTACACATACTTACTCTACATGGGGAGATTATGATGTTGTTTTTTATATCACAACAGTGTATGGATGCTCCAGCTCTATAGCCCATAGGGTTGTGATAGAGCAAGATTTGGAGTTTCCTAACGTCATAACACCGAATGGAGACGGATTGAATGACGTTTTTGCTGTCAAAAATCTTAATCCCGCGTTTGACCCTGAAGATCCGGATCGTTATCGTGAAAATGTACTGCAAATCTTTGATCGCTGGGGAAGAAAAGTGTATGAAGCATTGAATTATAATACCTACATGAAGGATGATGAGTTACTCATAGGAACTCAATGTTTTGACGCGATTGATCTTCAAGATGGACAATACTATTTTTCCTTTTATTATAAGGGAAAAATGAAGGTGGTTGAGTATAGTGGGTCTTTGCTCATTGTACGGGAAAAATAAAGATCTGTTTTTTTTATTTATACACTTCCCTATGATCTGAATTGCAGATAAATAATTATCACTTGTGAATTCTTAATAATCCTTAAGAAATTTAATTTTATAAAAAAAAAGATATATCTTCGAACCTTAGATTTGAGACTTCTCGCTTTTATTTTAAAAACAAGATCAGAAAATTTGTTAACGAAAGTTAAGGTTTTGATTATCAAATATATTACAAACAATAAATTAATAAGTTATGAGTAGAAAAATCTATTTTATTTTCTCTTTGTTTATGCTCTTTTCTTTAAATCATGTTGTGCATGGACAAAATCACGCGTTGAGTTTCTCTAGTTCCAGTACTTATGCACAGATTCCACATGAATCTTCGTTAAACATCACGACTGCAGTGACGCTGGAAGCCTGGATCTATCCTACAGCCTGGAAAGCTCAAGTGTATGAAGGATGTATTATTAACAAGGAATCTACCTCCGGTGGTTCCGGATACATGTTGCGTTGTGGTGCTAATGGAACCCTGAACTTTAACTTAGGTACTCCTAATGGATGGAAAGAGGTGAATTCAGCTCCCGGTGCATTACAGTTGAATACCTGGCAACACGTTGCAGGCGTATTTGATGGTAATACATTGAAAATTTATATTGATGGACAGCTACAATCCAATACACTCGCTTATTCAGGAGTGATTGGTACGAATACAACTCCTATCGAAATAGGACGTTGTTATAGCTACACTTCTCGTTATTTTCAAGGAAAAATTGATGAAGTAAGAATCTGGAATGCAGCACTTTCAGAAACTGATATTTCTACTTATTACAATCAATCTGTTGATGCTTCTCATCCTAGTTATGCGAATTTAGTTTGCTATTATGAAATGGATGACATCAATACTGATACTGACGGTGATGGAAATAAAGATTTAGTTCCTACAGTTGGTGTAGCAGGTGAAATATATGGAACAGATTATACAGCAACTTGTAACCCTCTGTTTACAAGTTCAGCACCGACTGGAGATGTTCTCCTTTCTACTCATCAAATTACTTCTGATGCAACTATCGGTGGAGTGAATCAACAAATATTAAGAATAAAGGTTTCTGCTTTTGATGAGGTACAACTTTCGCAAATGGTTTTCCAAACTAATGGAACAACTTCGATCAGTGATATTTCAAATGCTAAGGTTTATTATACGGGATCTTCATCCTCTTTTTCTTCAACAAATCAGTTTGGATCCACTATAACAACACCTCCGGGTGCTAATACTAATATGACCTTTACCGGACAACAAACAATTCCTTGCGGAACTTCATACTTATGGCTTACCTATGATATCGATGCCAATGCTACATTAGGCAATTTTGTGGATGGAGCTTTCATTAGTGCTACTATTGATGGTATACCTTATGCTCCGGATGTGTCAGAACCAGTAGGCTCCAGAACAATTTCTGAGTCTTGTACTCATACATTGAAACTGAGTTCATATATGACAACAGGCTGGAGTGGTGGAACAGCAAAGGTTTTGGTAGATGGTAGTGAAGTGCTTACAGATGTAGGCTCTACTTTTACAAGCGGTTCCGGACCTGTGTCTGTAGAGTTTTCGGCATCAACAGGCAATCAAATTACTGTTATCAGAACCCAGGATGGTAGCTCTCCCTATTCAATGATGGTTTCAATATTGGACGTAAATGGTACGGTGATCCTACCGCAAACTAATGTAACTCCCACCGGTGTTGGTGCTGTAGCTTATTGTGGCGGAATTGTTTATACTGACCCGGCTACCGATATTACTGCATACTCTGTGCAATTAAATGGTTCTTATGAAAATTGTACTCCATGGGAAAGTGGTTTTAGATACAAGAAAACAAATGAAACAATCTGGAACTATGTTCAAGAATATAGTAATCCAATGATTTATTATCTCCAAACCATTGAACCATCATCTTCTTATCATTACCAGGCTTATGCCATAGTTGATGTTGACACATTACTCGGAGAATTGGTGAATTTCCAAACTCCATGTATTCCTACTTCTGTGCCTTTTGAAGAGAACTTTAACTCAACTTCACTTCCTATCTGTTGGACTAACAGTTCTTCTAATTCTTTTGATTTTGTGTCTTACGGAAGTAATCCTACAACCACTCCTTTTGAAGGTTCAGGTATGGCACGCTTTGCCGGCTATTCATATGGTTCTGGTGCTGTAGGATATCTTGCAACTCCTGAATTTGATAACTTAACAGAGGGAATGGAGGTGAAATTCTGGTTTTACAGACAAAATTATAACACGAGTTATACGAATGGGGCACTTAGGGTTTATGCTAATGATGCCAACAATAACGTAGGGGCTACATTATTGACCACCGTTCAACGGGTTTATTTCCACACTCCTGCAGAAGAAGCTTCGGGCTGGTATCAATACACCGTAACAATTCCGGCAGGCTATTTTACACATATCATTTTTGAAGCTACTTCAGATTGGTATGGGAATATGTTTTTAGATGCCGTTTCTATAGATTATCCATCCTCTTGTCCTGCTCCCCCATATAGCTCGCTTGCTGTAATTACTACAGATCAATCTTCCGTAACATTTAATTGGGAAAGAGGAGGTCAAGAGTCAGTATGGGAAGTGGCGTACAAGGAGGCTGATGACAATGATGCAGATTGGTCATACGAATCAGTATACGATACAATATATACTTTATATAACTTACAGCCTGCTACCTCTTATTTAGTAAAAGTACGTGCAATATGTAGTGCAGGAGATGAAAGTTCCTGGACGATAATACGTCAATTTGCTACAGGTTGCGAACCATTTGAAACCTTACCTTTTGTTGAGAATTTTGTAAATACTGAAATTAATGATATTCCACTTTGTTTTGACAAATTGACAACAGGTCCTGCATACGTTAAAACAGTAGTCTTCTCAAATGAAAAGATGATTCAACTTTCCTCTGAGGGTGTGGAAAATTATTCCTTCTTTATTTTACCTGCAACTCTTGAGCCGGTAAACAATTTGAGAATTAAATTCAAGTATTATGGAGGTCAAAATCACTTGTTCAAAATTGGTTATATTTCCGACATAGTTGATCCAACCTCATTTGTGGAGATCCATAATGTTCTTTTAAGCAATAGTGGCGGATGGTATAGTTACGATATCATTAGCAATGAAACATTATATGGTAACGAAAGAGTAGCAATTCAGATTCAGATGCCTGCTCAGCACTATGCTCGTTTAGATAGTATTACCATGATGGTACAACCATCTTGTACAGAGCCGTCAGGATTGACAATGGTAGGTGTTGATATCAATGAAATAACACTGGATTGGATTGGAAATGCATCTGCTTATAATCTTGAATATAAAGAGAATTCTGAAACCAGTTGGAATACGGTAAACTATGTGAACCCACCCTATACTGTTTCAGGTTTAACGCAAAATACTACTTATGACTTTAAAGTTCAGTCAGTTTGTGATGGCGGAGATGTGAGTGTATTTACTCCTGTGTTAACTGCAAGTACATTGTGTGATGTAATCACTCAATTGCCTTATGTTGAGGATTTTGAAACTACACCTATTGGAGCTATTCCTACATGTTATGATAAAATTGTCTCTACGAATACTCAATGCCAAGTAATTGATTACGAAACAGAAGCTCCGGGTGCCGGAAAAGTATTGGAGATGTCATTTGCCTACGGATCATCAGGAGATTGCTTTATTATTCTTCCCAAAATTGATGAGCCTCTCAATACTTTAAGAGTCGGTTTTAAATACTTGGGAGGTAGTGATAATCATAAATTTGGATATATGGTTGATCCAACTAATTCGGCATCATTTGTTGAAGTTGCAAGTGTTGATATTCCTGCCAATGTGGGATGGTTCTTTGTGAATTTAATGACTGATAACCAATTGACTGGAAGTGAAAGAATTGCAATTAAATATAATGCAAATGCTTCTTGGCATAATAACAGATATGATAGCTTGACTGTGGATTACATGCCTTCATGTATGTCTCCATTTAACTTGACTGCAACTGAGATAGATGCTTATACTTATGAGTTGAATTGGAGTGCTCCAACAGTGGGAAGTGCTGTAGATTATAACTTGTCATACAAGGCTTCTACTGATGCATCATGGACTACTATCTATAACGTGACTCCCCCTTACACTTTGGGTCAATTAATCCCAATTACAACTTATCAGTTTAAAGTCCAAACTAATTGTAGTGTTGGAGAGACCAGTGACTTTTCTATGGCTACCTCATTTACTACACCATGTGCGCCTATAACACCTCCTACAGTAGTTGAACCATTTAATAGTATGCCACCCAACGCTTGTTGGACTAGAAAAAGAGGTTCGCTCCCTGCAACAGGAAATGCTGTGTTGTCAGATATGTCAGGTGGATGGAATACTCGTACTACTTTATCAGGAAATACAGCTGCCGTTAATTACTGGTCTACTAATGTGGACTATTGGTTAATTACGCCTACTTATGACTTAGGAGATGGTTCTCAAACATATCAAATTGATTTCGAATTGGCAACTACAGCATATAATAATGCCAATCCTGGTAATTTAGATCAAAATAGTTCAGCTCGTTTTGTAGTGTTGATTTCAACTGATAATGGCTTGACCTGGAACTCTGATGGAATATTGAGAGAATGGAATAATAGTGGTACCGGAATTGGATTTAATACACTTAACAATACACTGCAAACTCAATCGATTGCGTTGATCGATCCCGTTACTCAAATGCCGTATACCGGTCTGGTTAAATTTGCTTTCTTTGCATTCCAAAATGTAGCCGGAACAGATAGTGACCTGCATATGGATAATTTCCAAGTGCTGAATTATAGCCCTTGTATGCGTCCCTCATCCTTAATGGCGTCAGATATTACAGAGTCTTCTCTTAACCTTTCTTGGGTTGAAAACGGAACATCTACTTCATGGATTATTGAATATGGTCCTACTGGATTTACTCCGGGAGCAGGTTTTATTGAAACAACAGTTACAAATCCACATGCTCTACAAGGATTAACACCTAATACCGTTTATGATATCTATGTTCAATCAGATTGTGGCGGTACCTACAGTGAGTATAGCAATCCAATTACAGTTGCTACATATCCAACTCCTGTTCAATTACCATACTATAACGATTTTGAAACTACTTCAACTCATAGCGATTTTGGTTTTAAAAACGGAACCCAGATTAATAAATGGTATATTGGTAATGCAACAAATAACCCGGATGTAAATAATACACCCGGAGGTGAAAATGCTTTGTATATCTCTAATGATGGTGGTAATACCTGGGTATATACTCCCGGAAGTGGTAATAACGCTTCCAGGGTGTATGCTTATATAGATATAGAAGTGCCCGTTGGAACTACTGAGATTAAACTTGACTTTGATTGGAAAGCCAATGGTTATGAATATAATTACGATTTCTTACGTGTTTATATGGCGCCTCGTAATATTCCATTCACTGCCGGACAAAATCCACCGACAGTAAATGGTGTAAACTATGATGCAGCAGCACAAATAGGTAACTATACCGGTGGAACAGGTGAACATTGGCTAAGCAGACAAACTACCTGGCAACATAAACAATTCTTAATTAAATCTGATCAGTTTACTGATCTTGGAGGCAATACATGGAGACTCTATTTCCATTGGAGAAACGACCGTTCAACTGCTGACCAACCCCCCGCAGTAGTGGATAATATCGCTATTGAAGTGGTAACTTGTACTTCTCCTTCTCAGCTAACAGCTTCTAATATTTCTTCAAGTGAAGTTGATTTGGCATGGACTGAAAATGGAACTGCCACACAATGGGTTATTGAGTACAAAAAAGCAGTTGAAACTACTTGGCAAACAGTCAATGTTTCTCAAAATCCTTATACAATAACCAATCTGGATCCTGCTACGGCATACAAGTTTAGAGTGATGTCAGACTGTATCAGTGAATTAAGTGCTTATACAAACGAAATTACAGTGCTTACAGCTTGTGCACCAATAACCACAATTCCATGGAATGAAGGTTTTGAATCGTTAACCGCTCCTGCTACATTACCGGCATGTTGGGCGGCCACTAACTTCACTTCAAAAACAAATACTCAAATAGTAGATAATAACTCTTATAACAGAAATGCAAGAAGTGGTAGTGGTGCAGCATACTTTGTATGGGGAGCTAATGACTATTTCTTTACTCCGGGATTTGAATTGGAAGCCGGAATGAGCTACGACTTCTCCTTCTGGTATATAACTGATGGAATTACTGGATGGCAAACTTTACAAACAGCTGTTTGTTCAGGTCAGGATGCTGCTAATGTACTCCAGGTTTTAAATACAATTACTACTCCAAATAATACCGTTTATCAAAAAGTACAGACAACATTTGTGCCAACGACTACTGATACCTATTATTTCTCAATTTATTGTCAAGCGAATACCAGCCCATGGTATCTGACAATGGATGATTTTACCTTAGAGTACACCCCAAGTTGTCCTACTCCAACTAATATAATAGTGGATAACATTACTGCTTCTTCAGCTAACTTGTCATGGACTGCATCTGTTAATGCAAGCTCATTTGACATTGAATATGGAGAAGCCGGCTTTACCTTGGGTACAGGAACCCTGATCTCTTCAGTAACCAATCCGTATACCCTTACTAACTTAACTGATGCATCAACTTATGATGTCTATGTTAGAGCTAATTGCGGCCCTGGAGATCAAAGCGCATGGTCTGATAAGAGAACCTTCCTCACAACTCAAATTCCATTGACAGTGCCATTCCTTATTGACTTTGAAGTCTCTTCAGGCTTCCAATTTGCGAATAATCAAAGTGGTAATGCCTGGTATATTGGAAATGCTGCCGGAGTTAACAATACTCCATTGGGATCTTATGGAATGTATATTTCCAATGATGGCGGTCAAACCAATAGCTATGGCGCTCCATTTAGTATAGTTTGGGCATACAGGGATATCTATTTCACTCCTTCAACTTCCGATTATACCCTTACTTATGATTGGAAGTCTCTCGGAGAAATAGGTTACGACTATCATGCTCTCTATATTGGTGAAATTCATACACCAACTCCTTCTGCAACCGCCTCGAATGTAATTCCAACCGGAACAGTTCAATTGGGTGGAAACTTAACTCAAACACAACAAGCTGACTGGTTAACTGAAACACATCAATTGAGCGCTGCTACCTACTCCGGAGAAACTATGAGACTCTACTTTATGTGGAGAAGTGACGGTGGTATTCATAATAATCCCCCTGTTGCTGTGGATAATATCGCTATTTCTATGGAAACAGTTCCATCTTGTGATACTCCTACAAACTTACAAGTAACTAACATTACTAATCAGGCTGCTACAGCTACCTGGACTCCCGGTGGTTCCGAAACTTCATGGCAAGTGGAATATAAATTGGTTTCTTCTGCGAATTGGACTTCAGCAACTACGAATGTTGCAGAATATACGATGACAGGATTACAAAGCAATTCAGACTACCATGTACGTGTTCAAGCAATTTGTACTGACGGTGAGAGTGATTTTACAACTCCGGTTTCATTCACAATAGAAGGAGAGGTAACTTATACCATTACAGCTACTGCCGGACCAAACGGTACGATTACTCCTTCAGGAGCAGTTACTGTTGCAGATGGTGGCTCTCAAACCTTTACTTTTGAACCTGCTGCAGGCTACCAGATTGAAACTATACTGGTGGATAATCAACCACAACCTATCGCTGATTCCTATACATTTACCAACGTTCTGAATGATCACACAATTCATGTTGACTTTGCTGTGGGGATCAATGAAAATGAGTTGACACAAGCAGTTCAACTATTCCCTAACCCTACTTCAGCAACAATAGAATTGAGGTTTAATAATGATCTCTTTATGATGTCAGAATGTAATATTTATGACATGTATGGTAAATTGATGCAACAAACTGTCATTCAAGATGAAGCGATGACTCTAGATGTAACGAATTATGCTGCAGGTGTTTACTTTGTAAAAATTGAAACAACACAAGGCGTGGTAACTAAAAAGTTTGTAAAACAATAAGTCTAAATAACACACTTCATATTTTTGAAAGAGCTGCTCTCACACGGGTGGCTCTTTTTTTCTTTAAATTGCAAAAAAAAGAGAATAATTTATGTAAAAACCACTATCTTTGCACTTCTAAGTTTATTGATTCCTATTTTTATGAAATAAAAAAATAAGGGGGGACGGAAGGGTATACCACTGCCCAAAATCATACCAACCGGATACTACTGAACTTTGAAGCCAAATCGTGTATCAGAAACCCAAAATCAACCCCAAATGACTACAGTTTCCCACGATCAGTTTCAAACTGAAGAGTGTAAAAAGATTGCCACAGGAAAGGTTATATTTAATTTGCATTTTTTTTTCAAAAAAATGTACTTTTGCAAGTTTAAAAAAAGTACTATATGAAAAATAATAATTTTACTAACTTTTTTGGAAGTCTAAGAAGTAGCCAATGGCTCTATTCCATTGTTATCGTGCTCTGTTTTATGCCGTTTATCTCACCGGCAATAGCGTTATTTATCGGTTTGATATTTTCTTTTATCGGGATTAAGCACGATAGTTTACACAAATATACGTCAAAGACGCTGCAAGCTTCTATTGTTTTAATGGGATTTGGCATGAGTCTGAGCGATGTGATACAATCATCCAAAGCGGGATTTATCGAAACTATCATTTCCGTGACTGTTGTAATGTTTTTAGGTATTGCACTGGGGAAATTGCTGAAAGTGGAGAAAAATACTTCATTGCTCATTGCTACCGGTACCGCCATTTGCGGTGGAAGTGCTATTGCTGCCGTTGCCCCCATTATTAACAGCAAGAACTATCAAACATCATTTGCTCTGATTGTTGTGTTTGTATTGAATGCAGTTGCACTTTTTATTTTTCCGCCTATTGGACACAAATTGGGACTCAGTCAGGAAGCCTTTGGGAACTGGGCAGCTATAGCTATCCACGATACCAGCTCGGTAGTGGGTGCAGGAGCTATCTACGGTGAAAAAGCATTGCAAGTTGCCACTACCGTAAAACTGATCCGTGCCTTGTGGATTATCCCATTGGCATTGGTTATCGCTTTTGTGAACAAAACAGAAGACAAGAAATCGATTAAAATTCCTTGGTTTATCTTCATTTTCGTGTTAGCCATTATTTTTGCCAATATCTTCCCATCCATGCAAGAAAGTTATGTTCATTTCAGTTGGTTAGGCAGACGCGGTATGGTAGTAGCATTATTCCTCATTGGCTCCAATATCACTGTTTCCGAAATTAAGAAATCAGGTCCCCGTAGCTTTGTTCTCGGTGTTTCATTGTGGATTATCATTTCTGTAGGATCACTTATTTTCCTTAACCTTGCAGGGTTCTAAAAAAAATAAAAATAATTAAAATTTAATTAAAAAATATATAAAAATTATGAGATTACTCCTTCCGTTTATTTTCTTATTATTCTTTGTGCAATGTAAACAACAAGAGAACACAACTCAAGAGCAAAACAATACAATTCGGGTTGCTGTTTTCGATGGGCATGGCGGAGCGCAAACCTGTATCTGGGAAACAGTAGCAGCTTTGAAGTTAGATCCGGAAATGAGCGTTCGTACCATTACCACTGCCGATAATGCTAATAATGTTCTCGATTCAATCGATGCCATTGTGATTCCCGGAGGCGGAGGTAGTCGTCAGTTTTTAAATTTGAGCGCATTGAACCAACAGCGAATCAAAGATTTTGTTGCGGCCGGTGGGGGAGCAGTGGGAATTTGTGCAGGAGCCTATCTCTTTTCCAATACTCCCGATTATGCCTGTATGCAACTCAATGGAGCTCACGCAATAGACATTGAACATGATAATCATGGACACGGTATATCCAAATTCACGCTCACCAATGAGGGCAAAAAGATATTTCCCGAGCTTGCAAATCGCGATACTTTATATGTGATGTACTACGAAGGTCCCGTTTTGGTATAAAATGAAAGTGATACCATTTCATATAAAACTTTGGCTATCATGGAGAGTGATGTCCACAAAGAAGGTAACGCTCCCAAAAATATGACCAATAATAAAACCTTTTTTATTACCAATTACTACGGCAAAGGTCGGGTTTTTAGTTCCATCGCACATCCTGATGCAACTCCGGGTATGATCTGGATGATTCCGCGTATGGTACGCTGGACATTAAATCTACCACTCAAAGAATACAAGTCTGAGGTAGTTAATCCCGATATATTCAACCGTGAAATCTTAATGAGTGTCAGCGATTTAAAGCAAGAATCAGCCTATTATCAGACATTTTTGTATGGCACACCGGAAGAGAAAATCGCAGCGCTGGATTGGTTGCAATCAAAACATTCGTGGTCTGCAAAACGATGGGTACAGGGCTTATTGTTCGATGCCGACCCCAAAGTACGTGTGCGTGCTGCCCAATACATTGCCGATACGCACTATCTACACTATCTACCGGATTTAAAAGCCGCTTACAATTCAGAAAAAGATCCTCAAACAAAAGAGCAACTCAAAGAACAACTGGATAAACTGAAAATATCGGAACCACTCTTTAAAACGAAATTGTACCAGAAAAGTAGTACATTTGCAGTTGTTAATATAATAACAAATCATGCTATTAATATTCGACATAGGTAATACTAACGTTAAGGTTGCTTTGTTTGAGTCAGATCAATTGCTGCACTATTGGCGTGTTAATACTGACCCCAATTGCTGCGGCGATCAATATTTTGATCAAATTAATGCACTGTTTAAAGATTACAACCTGGATGTTAAACAGATCAGTGATGTAGTTGTCAGTTCGGTAGTGCCTCAACTGATAGAAGCTTTTATCACTGTAACACAGCGTTTACTAGACAAAGAGCCGTTGGTCATAAGTTCGGAAATATACCACAAACTGCCGGTTACTATTCCTCCAACGGCTGTAAATGAAATCGGTACAGATTTGCTCTGTAATGCCGTGCAGGCATGGGAAACCTATCATCAACCTTGTATTGTGGTCGATTTCGGAACAGCTCTTTCTTTTGTAGCTGTAGGTGACAAAGCCAATATATTGGGTGTAGCCATTGCTCCCGGTATGGGTACAGCTATAAAATCGCTCTTTAGCAATACCGCGCAACTCCCTTCGGTGCCGCTGGAAATACCATCCTCAAGTTTGGGTATTGATACTATCATGGCGATTCAAAGCGGTATCATATTTGGCTACAAAGGATTAGTCGAAGGGGTTATTAATCAGCTGAAGGCAGATATGCAAAAACAGGAAAATATCAAACCCGAAACGATCATCACCATAGCTACAGGCGGTTTGAGTGGTGTATTAGAACCCATAACAACCATATTCGATTATTTCGATAAATCACACACCCTCAACGGATTATACACTATTGCAAAATATGCATTAAAATAGTAGTAAAGTGACTTGGCTACAAATTGTAGTCAACCGAGAATGTGGTCTACTAAATCATTTTTTTAATATTGAACTTTTTGTTAATAAAAGAACAAAAATAGTTGCTTGTTTACAAGAAAAATAGTAAATTTGCACTTGTAAAAAGAAGAGTAAAATCTTTAAAGTAACAGATAAAACAAAACCATGAGCAGCACCAAAATATCCATTCATTTCTTTAAAAGTTCGACTATTTCCAAAATGGAAACAGTCGTGAATAGAGGATTTATGGGAGAGGTTCAAGAATTGATATGTGATTTTGATAAAAAGTGTGGTTATTTCCATTTTGGAAACAACCACTCAACACGGGGCAATTGAGGGATGAGTTTTCTAATTTTGATAAAAATATAAAATGACTGATATAAACTAACCGTAGAACTATGACAAACCAAGTACAACTTTTTGAAGAGAAAAAACTACGAAAACGTGATACTTTGCTCGGAGATTACATAGGGACAAATTGTCCCCAGGTAGTTATGACAACTCAAATTTCAACCCCTTCTAATTCAAAGGGTATAGAAACTAAACTAAGAACAGGTAGAAGGTTGGTCACACTTGTGCGGACACGATGCACACGCTACTATGCTGCTAGGTGCAGGAAAATACTTGGCAGAAACCAAAAACTTCAACGGTACTGTTCGTTTGATTTTCCAACCCGGAGAAGAAACGATGGAAAGAGCACCCCTACATGGGTAGCGAGGATTTCGCCTTCATGTTGAAAGAGAAAGCCGGTACTTACTGCATGATCGGGAATGGGGACACTTTCATGGTGCACCACCCCAAGTATGTTTTCAATCAAGATATGCTCAGCCGCGGGGCTACTTACTGGGTAGCTTTAACTGAAGATTACCTGCAATAAAAAATCAAAGGGGTGATGGATCTCCGTCCCCCCTTTTTTTCTTTTTTTCAAGAAACTCTTAAGCAAAACTGAATAGTTCAAAATAAAGCAAGGCATTGCGTCTTTACGGCAATTTTATTTCTTACTTCTTACTTCTTACTTCTTATTTGGTATTTTAAATAAATGGGGGGCAGCATAAATGTTCCCTTTTTTGTTATCCCATTTCCCCACTCTGGAATATTTGACCTTTTTGGACATGTGTGATCAATTACGAATTACGAATTACGATTTTATAAGGTAGAAGGTAGAGGGTAGAAGGTAGAATGAATTTGCATTTATTTGAATATCAATAAGATATGATAAATAATTTTCAATTTTCAATTCTCAATTTTCAATACTTTCGCCTTCCGACTTTTTCTCATTCCGCCTTCTGAAATTTTTTATAACTTTGCAGAAAAATGCGTAAAGGCTAATTTGTAACTAATTTTGGACATTGTATGGCAAAGAAAAAAGACCCTGCGCGTGATACACAGGCAGGAGAACCCTTGGAAAAACAACTCTGGAAAGCAGCCGATAAGTTGCGGAAAAATATTGATGCTGCTGAATATAAGCATGTTGTGTTGGGATTGATTTTCCTGAAATATATCTCCGATGCGTTTGAGGAATTGTATGCCAAGCTGAAAGCGGAGGAGGAATTGGGTGCCGATCCCGAAGATAAAGATGAATACAAAGCTGAAAATGTTTTCTTTGTGCCACAGGCAGCCCGTTGGAGTATGCTGTTGTCCAAAGCAAAACAACCCGATATCGGCAAATTTGTGGATGATGCGATGGATGCCATCGAAAAGGAAAATTCGTCATTGAGAGGCGTTTTGCCCAAAGTATATGCCCGACAAAATCTCGATCCGACCAGTTTGGGCGAACTGATTGACCTGGTTGGCAATATCGCTTTGGGCGATACCAAAGCCCGCAGTGCTGATCTCTTGGGACACGTTTTTGAATATTTTCTTGGGGAATTTGCCCTTGCCGAAGGCAAAAAAGGGGGGCAGTTCTACACGCCACGGAGTGTGGTTGAGTTGTTGGTCGAAATGTTAGAGCCCTACCGGGGACGAGTTTTCGACCCCTGTTGCGGTTCGGGTGGTATGTTTGTCCAAAGTGAAAAATTTGTTACCGAACACCAGGGAAAAGTGAACGATATCTCCATTTACGGACAGGAAAGCAACCAAACTACCTGGCGTTTGTGTAAAATGAATCTGGCGATTCGTGGGATCGACAGTTCACAGGTGAAATGGAACAATGAAGGCTCCTTTCTGAATGATGCGCACAAAGATTTAAAAGCGGATTACATCATTGCCAATCCCCCTTTCAACGTAAGCGACTGGGGCGGCGATTTGTTGCGTACTGACGGACGCTGGCAATATGGCGTACCGCCGGTGGGTAACGCCAACTACGCCTGGATCCAACATTTCTTGTATCACTTGGCGCCCAACGGACAAGCAGGATTTGTACTCGCTAAAGGTTCACTCACCAGCAAAACATCCGGTGAGGGTGATATCCGAAAAGCTTTGATTGAAAATAACTTAATCGACTGTATCGTCAACCTTCCCGCAAAACTCTTCCTGAACACGCAAATCCCTGCATCATTGTGGTTTATGAGACGTAACCGGAGTGGTCATGAAATCCTCTTCATTGACGCCCGAAACCACGGTCACTTAATCAACCGCCGCACCCGCGAACTATCCAAAGAAGACATACAGCAAATCTCAGACACATACCATAACTGGAGAGCACGTGAAGGTTATAAGGATATCCCCGGCTTCTGTGCCTCCGTCCCCATCAGTAAAGTAGCCGAATTGGACTATGTTCTCACTCCCGGACGATACGTTGGCTTACCCGAAGAAGATGATGATTTCAACTTTGAAGAACGTTTCACCGCCCTCAAAGCCGAATTTGAAGAACAACTAAAGGAAGAAGCAAGGTTAAACGAAGTAATCTTGGAGAACCTAACTAAAATAAAACTTTCAGAATGATTGGTTACATGTACATATTAAAATGTAGTGACGGTAGTTATTATACCGGGAGTACAACCAATTTGGAATTACGTTTGCAGCAACATCTGAATGGTGAAGGTGCAAACCATACAAAAAAACGGTTGCCTGTTCAATTAGTATATTACGAAGAGTATGCAAGAATTGACGATGCTTTTTACCGGGAAAAGCAGGTGCAAGGTTGGTGTAGAAAAAAGAAGGAAGCATTAATTACCGGAAAACCTGAGCTTTTACCAAAATTAGCTATTGCATACAGAGATTTAAATAACGGTGGTTTTGAGCATTTCGAGCATTTCGAGAGCCTCAATGCCCTCAATGCCCTCAATGCCCGAAATGCACCGGCGCCTGAAATTCTGGGGACGGCACCTGAAGTTCTCGGAACGGCGCCTGAAATTCTCGGAACGGCGCCTGAAGTTCTCGGAACGGCGCCTGAAATTCTCGGAACGGCGCCTGAAGTTTTCGGAACGGTACCTGAAGTTCTGGGAACGCTGCCTGGGGCTCTCGAAACGGTGCCTGAGGCTCTCGAAACGGTGCCTGAAGTTCTGGGAACGGCGCCTGAAGTTCTCGGAACGGCACCTGAAGTTCTGGGAACGGTACCTGAAGTTTTCGGAACGGTACCTGAAGTTCTGGGAACGCTGCCTGGGGCTCTCGAAACGGTGCCTGAAGTTCTGGGAACGGTACCTGAAGTTCTGGGAACGGTACCTGAAGTTTTCGGAACGGTGCCTGAGGCTCTCGAAACGGTGCCTGAAGTTCTGGGAACGGCGCCTGAAGTTCTGGGAACGGTGCCTGAAGTTTTCGGAACGGTGCCTGAGGCTCTCGAAACGGTGCCTGAAGGAAAAATTCAATTCAGAAAGTTA
>DIRT01000027.1 GCA_002427605.1 Bacteroidales bacterium UBA5429
ATAACTTTGCCTGTTGAATCTATAGGATTTTTATTCCGAAATCAGAAATCCGAAATCCGAAATTTTTCTATATCTTTGTCGGTTAAATTATTCGTGGTTCAATGGAAGAACAAAAGGAAAATAAAAGAGGAATACGCGCTATTTTTCAGAAGAATAGAAAGGCGATTATGGTGGCTATAATGGCTATTTCGGCGATCATAATCTTCTATGCCGGAGCGAATTTCCTCAAAGGGGCTGAAATGTTTGGCGGGAATAGAAAGCTGTATGCTGTTTTTGACGATGCTGCCGGATTGCCTCAGGGAACACCGGTGATGTATAACGGATTCAAAATCGGAAAAGTGATGACGGTTTCATTGACTTCCGATTCGCCCGCTCGGGTTTGTGCTGCCATTGCCATTAATGAAGATATGGATATCCCTAAGGATTCCCACTTTGAGTTGAGTACTAAAGATATGCTGGGAGGATTGGTGATCAACTTGCGGCTGGGGGAAGCAAAACAATTGGCAAAAAATAAAGATACTTTACAATCTTTCTTGATTCCGGCATTTACAGACGGACTGGGTGACATGATGGTACAACTCAGTTCAATTATGAGCTCTGTGGACTCGATTGCATTGGAATTGAAAGGCATCGTGAGCTCCAAAGAGGGTTCCTCTTCTTTGAAAATCATTTTTGACAATTTGGAAAACTCTACTACTGAATTGAACCAATTGATGAGCCAAAATAGAGCCAAATTCGGGCATATTGTGGATAACCTGAATCAGTTGACCACTACATTGAATGAGGAAACGCCTCAACTGCAATCGATTATCGATAATTTTGACCAGATTTCCGACGATATCGCCAAAGCGGATGTTGCCAAGGTGATCCTCGAAGCGAATCAAACCATAGAACAACTCTCTTTGATTGTGGAAAAGATTCAAAAAGGGGAAGGAGATATCGGCAAATTGGTCAACAATGAAGAACTTTACAATAACTTAGCTCTTACTACGGAAAATCTCAATAAGCTACTGATCGACATTAAAGAGAACCCCGACAGATATATTCATGTATCGGTTTTTGGTAAGAAAAAGAAATAATTTCTTCCATAAATCATCAAAACTATAAAATTGAAGAATGGAAATTAGCGGAAAATTGTTAATGAAACTGCCCCTCCAATCCGGAGTGGGAAAGACCGGAAATGCTTGGAAAAAGCAAGAATTTGTAATTGAAACTCAGGAAGCATACCCCAAAAAAGTGTGTATTCAACTTTGGGGAGATAAAGCTGACGATTTAAACCCGATTCAAATTGGAGATATGATCACTGCCTCCATAAATGTTGAATCGCGTGAATTTAACGGCAAGTGGTACACCGATGTGAGAGCATGGCGAATCGAACGTGCCGGTGGTGAAACAGCAGCACCGGGCTACACGCAACCTGCGTCTGCTCCCTCCTATCCGGAAGATTCCCTTCCTGATGCATCAGGAACCTTTAGTGATGAGTCATACGACTCTTTACCTTTTTAATAGAGTTCGATTATGAGTCTATATGGGATTGTTAATTTGTCTCTGATCTGCATGAGAGCGGAGCCTTCACACCGAGCAGAACTGGTGAATCAGATGCTTTTTGGAGAGCCTTATGAAGTGCTGGAGCAAAAGGGGGATTGGCTCAGGGTGAACACCTGTTTCTACCCTTATGAAGGATGGATTGATGCGAATTTATATAAACCTTTCTCTGAAAAGAGCTATCAAGAGTATATGAACTCTCCAAGAGAAGTGGTTTCATTCGGACACGATTGGATGACCCATTGCTTACCCGATGCTCCTTTCATGATTTTCTTAGGATCTCAGTTCCCTAAAAGCAAAGAGCCCATCTTTCGTTTAGGAGGAGTTACTTATCAATTGACATATCCGCCATTGCAAAGAATGACAGGGGCACCTTATCAAAGGCTTTTAAAAAGCGCTTCCATTCTCGTTAGAGCCCCCTACATGTGGGGCGGCAAGACCATCGCCGGAATCGATTGCTCCGGATTAACACAGGTATGCTTTCAAACCATTGGGATTACACTCCCCCGGGATGCATCCCAACAGGCATTAATTGGAGAATCTATCGACTTTATTGAGGAAGCGCGTGAAGGAGATTTGGTTTTCTTTGATAATGAGGATGGAAAAATCACCCATGTCGGAATCATATATGGACCAGGCAAAGTACTTCATGCTTCCGGATCTGTTAGAATAGATCAGATAGACCAACATGGGATCCATAGTTATGAGTTAAAAAAATACACCCACAAACTGAGACTCATCAAACGCATCATTCCGGACAAAAAGAAATAAGATTATGTTTATTCGTGGAGAGAAATTGTGTTTGCGTGCTTTAGAACCTACTGATGTAGAGCTGCTTTACCGATGGGAGAATGATCCTGCAATCTGGAAAATCAGTCAGACACAAAAACCTTTTTCGCACTATACCCTGCAAATGTTTGTGGAAGTCTCCATGGAGGAGTTGAACAAAACCGGTCAACTTCGCTTGATGGTAGATCTACTACCGGAAGAAGCAGACCAAATACCTCAAACTATCGGCATTGTAGATATTTTTGAGTATGACCCCTTTCATCAAAAAGCGGGTTTGGGCATCTTAATCCATCAGGATTATAGGGGAAATCAATATGCCCATGAACTGCTGGAACTTACTTTAGAGTATCTGTTTTCTACCTTGCTACTTCATCAGGTTTACTGTAATATTCAAGAGGATAACGAGATTAGCCTCAACCTGTTCAAAAAACATGGTTTTCAAATTGTAGGACTACAAAAAGACTGGATTAGAACTGCTCAAGGATTTCAAAACGTTTATTTGTTACAATTGATCAATGAAAAAGAAAAAAAGCAATAGAAAGTTATGGATTGGGATTGTTGTTGGAGTGCTTCTTTTGGGAATTTTAGGGCACTTTATGCTCTATCAAATCCTTTTTGCGCCCAACGGAAAGCAACTTTCAGAACCTATCCATATTACTAAAAATACTGATTATCAGGGAGTTGTTAAGCAAATCACTGAACTGGGAGCAGTCAAAAATATCAACACATTTCACATTGTAGCCCGCCTGCTCAAATATGACCAATATCCTAAAAAGGGAAAATACTATTTTGAGGAAGGAGAATCCAATCTGGATATGGTTCGCAAACTGCGGAGAGGACAACATTATCCGGTAAAGTTCACATTTAACAATGTCCGGACTAAGGAGCAGTTAATCGAAAAAATTGGGGATAAATTTTTATTTGATGTTCAGGATTTTGCGCAACTTCTTCAGGATCAAGATTTTCTACAAAACTACGGCTGCGATACACTCACGGTTTTGACCCTGTTTCTTCCCGATACTTACGAGTTTTTCTACGACCTGGAAGCGGAAGAGTTTTTCGATCGAATTTACAGTTTATATAGCGAATTCTGGACTCCTTCCCGGAAAGAAAGAGCCGCAGAACTCAATCTGACCCCTCAGGAAGTATCTATCCTGGCTTCCATTGTGGAAGAGGAGAACCACAGAGAAAAAGAGAAAGGATTAATTGCCGGGTTGTATATCAACCGACTTCAAAAAGGGATGAAACTGCAAGCTGATCCCACTGTAAAGTTCGCTTTGGGTGATTTTTCCATCAAGAGAATCTTGCATAGAGATTTAGAAGTTGAATCTCCATACAATACTTACCTCCACTTCGGATTACCTCCCGGACCGCTACGTATTCCTGAAAAATCGACCTTAGATTCGGTATTGTATCACCAACCACATCAATATTTGTTCATGTGTGCCAAGGATGATCTGTCCGGTTATCACAACTTTGCCAGAACGGATCGGGAACATCAAAACAATGCTGCCAGGTACCATCGGGCTTTAAATCGTCTAAAACAGAGACCATGAGAGAGATTATTGACAAATTAGCTTCGGAACGCCAGCTGACAAAAGAGGAGTGGGTTACTATCATTGAAAATAGGACTCCCGAGTTGGCTGAATATCTGTTTGAAAAAGCACGTCAGGAGCAAGCTAAACATTATGGCAATGAGATCTTTATACGGGGTTTAATTGAGTTTACGAACTATTGCCGCAACAACTGTTTCTACTGCGGAATCAGAGCAGGTAATAGAAATATAGAGCGCTACCGCTTAACCAAAGAGGAGATCCTGGAATGCTGTGAACTGGGAGATCAGATCGGATTCAGGACTTTTGTGCTTCAGGGTGGAGAGGATATGCATTTCACTACTGACGAGATGCTGGATATCATCACCAGTATCAAGAAACGTTACCCTGAGCATGCCCTCACACTTTCTGTAGGAGAACGGGATTATGATACTTACCTGGCCTTCTTCAATGCGGGTGCGGATCGTTATTTGTTGCGCCATGAAACAGCCAATAAAGAACATTATAATTCACTCCATCCCAAAGCGTTATCTCACGCCAGAAGAAGGGAGTGTTTAAGTTACTTGAAAGAGATCGGGTATGAGACCGGAACCGGCTTTATGGTAGGTTCTCCCGGACAAACCGCTGAGCATTTAGCTGAAGATATGCTCTTTATCACTGATTTTGATCCTGATATGATTGGAATTGGACCCTTTCTACCTCATCACGACACGCCTTTTGCTCATGAAAAAGCGGGCACCGTAGAGCTCACGCTGTATATGATCGGGTTGATTCGTTTGTTGAACCCGTCTGTGCTGCTCCCTGCCACAACGGCTCTCGGCAGTGCCGAGGAGTCAGGAAGAAGCCTTGCAGTGTTAGCAGGCGCCAACGTGATTATGCCTAACCTCTCCCCCCTTAATGTTAGAAAAAAATATCTTTTATACGATAATAAAATCTCAACCGGTGTAGAAACCGCCGAAGGGATCAGTCAGCTGGCTGAAGATATGGAAAAAATCGGCTATAAATTGGTATTTTCCAGAGGAGATCGCAATAAATCAAATATCTAAAACGATAAAAACAGTTCTTCTGTTTTTCGCTTTTCCTTCCTCAGTTGTATTGGGTGCAATCGGTCTGGAAGCCCCATATCCTTTGTAGGAAAGTCGAGCGGCGTCAATACCCTGAGATATCAGGAATTGATACACTGCACGGGCGCGGTTCTCGGACAGAATCTGATTATCTTTATCGCGACCCACATTGTCGGTATGTCCCTCTAATTCAACTTTTATGGTGGGATTCTCCTTTAAAAACTCTGCAAACAGGATGATCAGCTTCTTTGATTGCTCCACCAACTGATAAGAATTGGTAGCAAAATAGATGTCGCGCAAGTCGAAAGATTTGCCCACCTCCACTTTTTTTACCTCTGCTTCTGTTTTGATTACTCTTCCCTTAGGCAAATCAGGAACCACAACGCGGGTATCAAAAGCAAACCCCTCTTTTTTGACATTCACAATGATCGGTTTAGGATCATAAGTGTCTATTTCTGTTACGACTGCATATTTTTTAGTGTTCTCGTTCACGGTAGTCGAGGCTACCACGTTGAGACTTGTATCTCTGATCTCCACGGTGATATCCGAATAATCATCCACATCAGACTCAACCTCTCCCTTGATCAGCACAACCGACTTAGGTCGCGCCTCTTCATAGAGTTCAAACTGATACACATTCCAATCCTGTGACTCCATATTGTTGGAGGAAAAATAGGCTGTTGTACCATCTAAACTTACGAAAAAGTCCACCTCATTCAGGGGTGTATTGATGGGATATCCCAAATTAATCGGTTTTGTCCACTCTCCAGTATTGGGATCCATTTTTGAATAAAAGACATCTTGTCCTCCAATTCCCAAGTGCAATCCCGGAACATCCACTCTTTTCGATGTTCTTCCGGTTTCATCCACTTCAACTGCAACACCGTCAGAAGAGAAGTAGAGCGTTTTGCTGTCGGAGTGCAAAAACGGCGATCTTTCGTTCCCTTTGGTATTGATGACCGGTCCCAGATTTTTTGCTTTATTCCAGGAGCCATCCGCATTTCTTTCAGCTCGCCAGATATCGGAACCACCATATCCTCCCCTACGATCGCTGGCAAAGTACAAACTTTTCCCATCGGAACTCAATGAAGGTTGCGACTCCCAGGAATCGGGATTATTGATATTGGGTCCCATATTCGCCGGTTCAGTCCACTCACCATCAATCAGATAGGAGATATAAAGATCCCAATTGGGATAATATGTTCCTCCAATATTGCCATCAGTTAGTCTGGCAAAAATAAGGATATCATTAGTGAGGTTCAGTGTCGGACTTCCCTCCCCTTTTGAGTCGTTAAAAGGCCATGGCAGTGGTTCTCCAACATTAAAAGTGCCATCCGCTCTCCGTTTTGCACAAGAAAAGAACTCCTGATCCTCTTTCACAGACCCTGCAAAAGGGCTACTTTTCTTATCTATCGGCATTCTTCGCGTAAAATAGATCATCTCTCCATCCGCCGTAATGGATGCCAGATACTCATCATGTTGTGTAGAAATGTGAGCCACCGGTTGAGGGTCAAAAGCTCTGGGTTGATCAAAGATCTCTTTGTTAAATTTCGATTTTCTTAAGATAAACTTCGCTTCATCCAGGTGCGCATCATTAGAAAAAAGGTCCGGATTATCAACCACCTCTTTCGCAAAGATAATCGCATCATCATAATGTCCTGAAAAGAAAGCGACCCGGGCAGCAAACAGATTCGCCATCGGTTTATAATGCGGACAAACATCATGCAATCTCTTGAAAGCACTCAATGCTTCCTTAAAATCCTTATGGTCAACAGGTTGATTGAACTCAACCCGAGCCAAGTTGGAGTAGAAAAAGAGAGCATATCTGTAGTTTACCTCCAAAATAGTGGGATCCTCTTCCATCAATTCCCGATAAATCTCCAGTCCTTGACGTTGGGTATTCCCTTTGGTCATCAGATCTTTTGCCTTTTTGATCTGTTTTTGAACCTTTTTATCCAGTTTTTGTTCACAAGGGTCGCCTTCCGGATCCTCTTGTGCTGATAATGAAGGCATTATAAAAACAAAAAGAAGGAAGCACAAAAGCACCCATAAGGCAGACCCTCCCCTACTTTGCCACATTACTCTTTGACCCACCTGTTCTTCTCTCATCTTTTTCTATTTTGTTCTATCAATAAAAAATCAAGCACAACCATAGCTGCCATCGCCTCGACCACAACCAAGACGCGGGGAGCTACACATATATCATTTCGTTTATTTCCCGAAAAGGTTACAATACTTCCATCAAAATCGATACTTTTTTGTTCTTTTTGAATGGTTGGAATCGGTTTAAAAGCTACTGCAAAGTATACATCCTGTCCATTTGAGATGCCTGCCTGCACTCCCCCATCATGATTTGAATTGAACGAAAAGTCCGGATTTTGCGTATCATTGTATTCAGAACCAAGCATTTGCGCGGCATGAAACCCTTCTCCTATCTCAAATCCCTTTGCTCCGTTAATCGACAACATGGCATACGCCAGTCTGGCATCCAATTTATCATATATCGGCTCTCCCAATCCGGGCGGCAAATTCCTGATCACCCCTCTCACTACAGCCCCCATCGTATCATCCTGCAAGCCCTCTTTTTCCAATTGCCACATTTTCTCCATTGTACGTTTATCTATAGACGATTGAAACTCAACACCATACGGTTTCAACACCTGCTTTGCAATCGCCCCTGCCACCACTCTGCACGCCGTCTGCCGGGCGGAAGCCCTGCCAATACCGCTGTTATCCTGAATCCCATACTTCATCTTATAAGTATAAGACGCATGCGAAGGTTTCAGCACATGCAGCAGCGCCTGATTGGGCTGTACATCCCGATTATAAATCTTAAAACGAATCGCTTCGCCCGTTGTAATTCCTTGCTCAATACCGCTTTCTATCTCAATTTGATCTTTTTCTTCTCTTTTTGTAGAAAAAAAATCTTGGGGGGAGGGAGCCCGTCGGGTCATTTCAGCTTGTAACTCTGCTATACTTATTTCAACCCCCTTAGGTACACCCGTGATGGTGCCCCCGATAAAGGGATCGTAAGTTCCGCCATAGTCACACAGTTGAAAAAAGGTCCCGAAACAATCCATAATCTTTACAACTTAACACTCTCTTTATGAAGCGGAAGGAGCACTTTTTTAAAGCCTGTCTCTTCCAATTTCTCTTTAAAACCTTCCCGTGATTCATCATCCCCGTGTACAACAAAGAATTTCTTCACCTTTTTAGGATTTTGCACACTCAAATATTGCAATAACTCCAGATAATCCGCATGTCCTGAGTAAGAATCGATACTTTCCAGATGCGCTTTCACTTTATACTTATTTCCAAAGATCGAAACGGTTTTGTCGCCTCTCATAATGCGTGCTCCCAAGGTGGTGGGGGCGCAATAACCAACCGACAAAATAGTTGTTCGCGGATTGCTGATATTATTTGCCAGGTGGTGTTTTACCCGCCCGGCCTCCATCATCCCGGATGCCGAAATAATCACACAAGGTTTGTTGTAGATGTTGAGCTTTTTGGAGTCCTCAATCGTTCTGATATAGTGCAACTTATTGAATCCAAAAGGATCGGAAACCTCATCGATAAACTCATTCATCTCATCGTTAAAACACTCTCTGTGCAAACGGTAAATATCTGTTGCCGAAACAGCCAACGGTGAGTCCACAAAGATCTCCACATCCGGGAGATTCTTTTCCTTATGTAGTCTGTGTAAAGCGTAAATAATCTCCTGACTTCTTCCTATCGCAAACGAAGGAATGATCAGCTTGCCTCTCCTCTTGGCACAAGCGTCTTTCACAATCAACATCAATTGTTCTTCAGCCTCTTCAATGGTGGAGTGAAGCCTGTTTCCGTATGTAGATTCGCAAATGATATAATCTGCCTGAGGTAAATCGGAAGTAGGGTCTTTCAGAATCTTTTTATTGTATCGTCCCACATCGGATGTGTACAGAAGCGTTTTCACTTTATTGTTCTCCCTAATTCTCAACACAATAGAGGAACCACCTAAAATGTGACCCGTATCTTTGAATTCCACACTCACATTGGGGAAAATATCGAAAGGTTTATCGTAAGGTGATGTAAAGAAGAGTTTCATGGATTCGTGAGCATCTTTCATTGTGAAAATCGGTTCTACGGGAGGAAGGTTCTGACGTGCTCTCTTTTTGTTGAACTGGTAGATATCCGCTTCCTGGATCTTTCCGGAATCTGCCAACATAATGGAACAAAGGTCACGTGTTGCCGAAGTACAGTAAATTTTCCCGTTAAATCCCAACGTATAGATGTAAGGAATCAAGCCGGAGTGGTCAATATGTGCGTGGGAGAGTAGTAAAACGTCAATTTCCCTAGGATCAAAACCTAAATCCCGGTTCATACTGTCTGTTTCCAAACCTTTCCCTTGATACATCCCACAATCCAGTAAAATTTTATTCCCTTCAACTGTTGTGATTAAAAATTTACTTCCTGTTACTTCGCCTCCTGAGGCCCCCAAAAACTCCAATTTCATCTTTTTGTCTTTTAAGTTGATACAAAAATTTGCATCTTGCAAAAGTACATTTATTTTTCACAATATTCCATAAAAAAAAGTGTATCTTTGCTTTTTAATCTAAACAGCGGAAATTATGGCAAAATCCTCCTCTTTCTACTACTGTACTCAATGTGGTAATCAATCTTCCACCTGGATTGGCAAGTGTCCCGCCTGCGGTGCCTGGAACAGTTATGAGCAGGAAGTGGTGCATCGGGACCAGCCCAAAAAGGGAAAACTGAGCACGCTTATCAGTCGGTCAGTTCCTAAAAAAATCGGATCGATCTCTATCCAGGAGTTCAACAGAGTTACCACCGGAAGTGTTGAGTTTGACCGTGTTTTAGGAGGGGGTATTGTTCCCGGATCATTGGTTTTGTTAGGTGGAGAACCCGGAATTGGAAAGTCGACGCTGTTATTGCAAGTTGCCCTGTCACTCCCAAACTTTCCAGTTGTGTATGTTTCAGGGGAAGAGAGTGAGTCGCAGCTCAAAATGAGAGCGGAACGCATTAATGATCAGGGTAATAGCGAGTGTTATATTCTAACAGAAACCGACACCGGAGAGATCTTCAAACATCTCGAAACGATCAACCCGCAATTGGTGATTATCGACTCCATCCAAACGATGCAAAGCGGACTCATTGACTCCGCTGCCGGTTCCATATCGCAAATCAAGGAGTGTGCGACTGAGTTTCAACATTACAGTAAAACCACCGGAATTCCGACCTTTCTGATTGGACATATCACCAAGGATGGCAATATCGCAGGTCCTAAAATCCTGGAACATATTGTGGATACCGTTTTGCAATTTGAGGGCGACCAACATTACGGCTATCGTATTATCCGCGCACTGAAAAACAGATATGGAGCTACCTCGGAGTTGGGCATTTTCGAGATGCACAGCGGTGGATTGAGAGAGATTGCCGATCCCTCCAACATCCTGATTTCCAACAAGGATGAACTGTTCAGTGGCAATGCCATCGCCGCCATTATGGAGGGCAACCGTCCCATGATGATTGAAACACAGGCGTTGGTAAGCAGCGCTGTATATGGCACACCCCAACGCTCCACTACCGGATTTGATTTGCGCAGAATGAATATGCTGTTGGCGGTATTGGAAAAACGGTGCAACTTTAAGCTCGGTGCCAAGGATGTATTCCTCAATATCGCCGGTGGATTTCACATTGAAGACCCCGGCATCAACCTTGCTGTAGTCTCCGCGATTCTCTCCTCCGCGGTTGACATCGAAATCGATGCCAAAACCTGTTTCTGCGGCGAGTTAGGACTAAGCGGCGAGATCAGACCCGTTTCCCGCATTGAGCAAAGAATCAGCGAAGCAGAAAAGTTAGGCTTCAACAGAATCTTCCTCTCCAAATACAACATGAAAGGGATTAACCAAAATCAGTACAAGATCAAACTGTGTCCGGTAGTCAAAATTGAGGAAGTGATGAGAAGGTTGTTTAATTAATTACGAATTAGACCTCCCCTAGCCCCTCCAAAGGAGGGGAATCTAAAAAAGGCGGAAGGCGGAGGGCGGAATGAATCCAATTACGAATTACGAATATTCAAAAAAGGTATGAAATGGAGAGTGGGGAAAAGAATTGACAAGAATGCGAAATATGATCTGCCCCCCTTTTATTTTTATTTCCAAAAAATAAATAAAAAATTAGAAATATGACATAGAAACATGTTAGTTCAGTTCTATATTTAAAAACTTTCGCCTTCCGACTTTCGACTTTTTTTAATCCTAAAATCCTCTAATCCTATTAATTCTAATCCTTTTTGTTGTATCTTTGTTGCGTAATTAAATGTTGTAGTTAATAAGGATTTAAACCGCTTGATTTATTCTACATAATGAGCAATTTATCAACGCATAATATTTTGAAAATCTTCTTGATAAACTTCCTTGGAGTTTTATCATTCTCTGCAGTGCTAATCCTGATTTTCATCGACATTTGGGCTTTTCAAAACGCTGAAAGTTCAGATATTGCTGCAAGAGGGTCATTTTTGGCCGGATTTCTTTTGTTGCCTACTATCGTCATCTTCACTTTATTAATCGGAACTATTTCCTATTTCCTATTCAGAAAAATTATGAAATGGACGGAAATTCTTTTAGGAATTGTTTCAAGTATGGTACTCTTTTCTGCTTTGTTCATTTCAAGAACCCTATTTTTCTTGTACTACCCATACAAATTACTGTCACAGATAGTGCCATATTCCGGATATTTATATTTTATCATCCTGATTGTTCTGTTTTTCCTGTTGATTCGGAGGTATAGAACTACGCCAAACAAGTCGGTATAGGTCACTACTTTCAACACCATTTTAGCACAACAGCAGTTATATCCTAAAAACAGCTTACAATTAAAAAAATCTAAATTTATTAAATCCGAAAACCGCCTTTCGTATCATTTTCGTATATTTACGGCTCAAATCGTATCATTTTATTTACCCAAAAGGATAATTTCGTAATTCGTGATTCGTAATTATTATTCCACAACTACAAATTTCGTCGAATAAACCTTTTGTCCTGTAACTACCTTTAAAATATATAAACCGGCGGGGAGATGCGAGCAGGAATAGTACGCCATGCTTTCATTGACCTCAGCGGAAGCGAGTAAATGTCCCATAATCGAGTAGATTTGGTACTGGAATGAGGGCGCATTGACCTCAATATGTAGAAAATCTGTGGTAGGATTGGGATAACAACGAATAATCTCCTCTTCAACAACCGGCACGGATACTTGAATCGGATCACTACCTTTGAAATAGGATAAACCGCCCGCCCAATTGCCAACAATCATATCCAGAATCCCATCTCCATCCAAATCGGCGATAGCTACACCACAACGGATACCCTCCCGAATGAAGTAGGGTTGATGATCAATCGTTTCAACTAAATTCCATTCTCGTGTGAAGGTTCCATCCAGATTTTCATCAATATCTTTGTAGAAAAGCAGTTCGCCTTGCTCATTGGCACAAACCAAAAGCTTTGTATCCCGGTATTCAAAAAAGCAAGGGGCTGCATAGCCAAAGTAGGATAATTCCGCATTACGGACATCCACATCTCCAAAAGTGGTAGTAACCAGCTCAAATTGCGCCGTACCCGTACTGCCCACATTGCGATAATAGGCAATATTACCGCGTCTATTGCCAATCAGCAAGTCTAAATCGCCATCCCGGTCAATATCATACAATTGCGGAGTACTTTGAGATGTAACAGAGATATTCCCAAAATTAAAGGCAGGGGGGGCATAAGCGGGTAAGCCTCCCCCTATATTTTCATTTTTAAAAAAAATAATCTTACCATCATGAGCACCACAGAGCAGATCTATAGCACCATCCCCATCGATGTCCCCAAAAGCAGGATAGAGAGACTGCAAATTGTAGCTGCGCAGATTCCCAAAATCATCCGTAACCAACTGAAAATGAGGTGTAGTCGTTGTTCCTATATTCCGGTAATAATGAATTTGTGACGCGTAATAGGACTTCTGAACCCCATTCACGTAGTTAGAGCTATCATAACTCCCAAAATTGGAAACAAACAGATCCAACAAGCCATCCTGATCCCAATCAAACAACACCGGATAGGCTGCACTACCCACATCCACCGTCTCATCCTGCAACCAGGAAGTAGTCGTTAACTCGTACTGCATTGACTGAGGATTGTAGTCATATCGCCATAATGAATTGTGGTCTTGCGACTTATTCAACGAAGGGTCGGAAGGAGAAACCAGAATCTCGGGAACACCATCCCGATCCAGGTCGATATAATTCACTGCGGGCATCGAAAAAAGGTAGATCGGATCAGTTGCATTGGGAAAATCTGTAGTTTGTGAGACCATCAAAGCGGAATCCAACGTTCCTCCATTGATCAGAAGAATCAGATCCGGGTAATCTACATCACCAATAAGTAGGTCAGGTAACCCATCTGCATTGTAGTCAATAATCTTCATTGAGGATCCTATATGTCGGTCATAATCCTCCATCGGATCCCAATCTTTGAGTTCACAGTAAGAAAAAAGAGTGATCACATTATCGTCTGCAGCCTCGTTAAACTCGCCCCAACACTCATCTTCCAGCACAAAATTCAACGAATCCGCATGTCCATACAGCTCCATCGACATATTTCTTTGCCAGTGCACATACTTCCCTAAAACCCAAAAATTGAGGATATCCAAATCGCCGTCCTGATCGATATCCGCAATAGCCAGATAATCATCAGGAGAGGAAAAGATGTTAACCAAACCGTTGTAGTAAAAGGACTCTAACGGATCGGCAACCAACTCAAATCGGAGCGTATCATTCGTTGAAGTTTGTTTAAAAACGCGAATCGACCCCAATCCATAAGTAAATATATCTGCTTTTCCATCGAAATTATAATCCTTAAAGATAGCCCAATCGTGCAATTCAGGGAAAAAGCGCACATATTCCGGAGCATAATCGTACTCTTCAGTAACCGGGTTCCACAACAAAGGAATCAAACGCGCACCATGCTTTTCAAAGCCAATCAAATCCTGATGACCGTCAAAATTAAGGTCTATCGTTGAAAAATAGATGCTGTTAATCCCACCAATCCAGGGATATTTCAGCAGTGTTCCATCCTCTCTTGAAATATTAACGGAATAATCCCGGGAAAAGCCCAAGTGGTAATAATCATCCTGAGCCTTTGCTGAAAAAAGGAGTAGAAAAACAGTAACGAAAAATGCAATTCTTTTCATACCATTTTAAATAGTCGGAATGTGGTTACCTCACCCTCAATCGTTGACCCTCGCGAATAAAATCGCTCTTCAGTCTGTTCAGTTTTTTCAATTTATACACTGTAGTCCGATATCTCCGCGCAATATGCCCCAATGTTTGCCCCTTTTTCACAGTAATATACAATTTGCTGGGAGGAGTATCATTAGCTTGAGGATTCATAACGGGAGATGTTATCTTAATCTCCTTTCCTGAGGTATAAAGAGTATCTACTTTAAGTTTAAACTCATTACAATCGATAATTCTTTCCGGATTAAAAGGAACACCCATATATCGCACTTCGAAATGCAAATGGGGTCCTGTAGATCTACCGGTACTTCCGCCTAAACCGATGGTGTCACCGGCTGAAACCAGCTGTCCGGGATTGACCAACCTTCGGCTTAAATGCGCATAGTAAGTTTCCAATTTATTGTCATGTCTGATTACAATCAAATCTCCATAGCCTCCCGCCCTACTCTTTGAAATCCTTACAATTCCATCAAAAGCAGCCACCACCGGAGTTCCCGTAGGATAACTTAAATCTATACCGTAATGCATCCTTCTCCGACGTCTTCCATACTTTGAATACACCTTGTAAGGAGCAGGATGGACATAATTCCCTAAAATCAAAGTATCTGCTGCAAGTGAAGTTTCATGTTTATAATGAGTAGTTAAAATGTCAAAATTATTATAAGTTCCATACCCGGGCATCCAATCGAAATAGATATAGATCATTGACTCCTCTTTACCTACTTCCTGATAATCCTCATCACATTCATCTTCACCTAACTCAACATCATTATCATCAACGATAGATAAGGTATCACTCTCACCAAAAACAATTTTATCGGATCGGTCAACCTGTGCCATCAGTGTAGAAACGGCAAAAAAAAGGATCAACAGTAGAAACTGTTTCTTGAAAAAATAGATCATGAGCAAATAATTATTTCTTGAGTCTCTCTTCGAAGGGGCAAAAATAGGAAAAAAATAGAGATAAATTGACCTATTTTCGATTATTTTTCGATTTTTATATATATTTGCAGTTTAAAATCATATATCAATATGACTGTTGTATTATTAACTATCCTCTTTTTAAGTACCCCATTTATCGTCATTTTATTATACCAAAAAACAAGTTTGGTTAAGAAAATCGGTACTGTAATTGTTGCCTATGCAATTGGTATAGTGGCAGCACTTTTTATCACACTAACCCCCGTTTTGACAGAACAAGATGCCGTCAGTTTAGGGAAAATTCAAGATCTATTGATGAATATTTCCATCCCGATTGCCATTCCGTTAATGCTTTTTAGTTCTGATTTTAAATTGTGGACTAAATCCCTTCCCAAAGCTGTTACTGCACTCATTACCGGTTTAGTTGCCGTTGCTGCAGGGGTAATCATTACTTTTTTCATATTCAAAAATAAGCAATTTACTGACCTACCGGGTATGGCTGCCATCCTTACCGGAATTTATGCAGGTGGAACCATGAATTTTTTCGCAGTGGGACAAGCACTTAAGATTTCGGAAGAAGTAATGACCATCACGTTAACTTTTCAAATGGTGGTTATTTTTCCCCTTATTCTTTTCATAACCGGAGGAGGATACAAACTTTTTAGAAAACTACTCCCCTACTATGACCAATACTCTTCTGTTGATCCCAATTCACAAATGATAGGATCAGTCTCTTTTGAAAGATATGATCGGATGTTCCATAAGTGGGTTTTCCCCAGATTGATGTTGGGATTGCTGATTGCCATCCTCATTTTTGCTATTGGTGTGGGTATCTCTATGCTCACAGTAGGAAAACTTAATGAGTTGGTTATTATCCTCTCCATAACTACTCTTGCTATTATCGCTTCTTTTTCCAAAAGAATCAGAAACATACCCAAAACCTTTGAATTAGGGATGTTTTTCATTCTCCTCTTCTGTGTCGCTGCTGCTTCAAAATTCGATGTTACAGAAATTAATACAGGAGTGATTAATATCCTGTTTTTCATCATCACAATGACGCTCCTGATAATGACAATCCACATTATATTGTGCCGCATTTTCAAAGTTACCGGAGACCTTTACGTAGTTGCAGAAATAGGACTCTTTTGTTCCCCTCCTTTTATTCCGCCTATCGTGAGTGCCATGGGTAATAGAAAAGTATTGATCAGTGGGGTCGCCATCGGACTGGCTGGGTACGCGCTGGGAACATACCTGGGTGTAACCATCTACTATCTGCTAAAAATGTGGATGTAAAACATATCTCAAACTTTAAAAAACAGAGACCTATGAAAATAAAAATCGGATTATTAGTCACATTTTTGCTGTTAACACAGTTCGGATTTTCCCAATCTGAGCCGGAACCACAACCGGAGCAAAAGAAAATTAAAACCGGTTGGAACCTGGGGGCACTTCCCAGTGTTGCCTATGATGCCGACCTGGGATTTCAGTACGGTGTTTTGACCAACCTGTTTCACTACGGAGATGGCTCACAATATCCCGACTACCTACACTCATTCTTTGTTGAAATTGCTTATACCACTAAAAAATATGGACTTTTCAGATTTAATTACGATTCCAAATACCTCATCCCCAACCATCGTTTGACAGTAGACCTCTCGTTCCTCCCTGATGCCATGTGCGATTTTTACGGCTATAACGGCTATCCCAGCGTCTATAATCCGCTTTGGCACAACTCCAAATTAGATAACAACCCGGATTATCGTTCCAGGGCTTTTTACAAGTTTAACCGGAACCTGTTCCGTGTTTCCGGAGACCTGCAAGGTACCATTCGCGATAATTTTAAATGGGCAGCCGGTTTAGGATTGCTTCATTACCGCGTCTCACCAGTAAATCTGGAACATCTCAACAAAGGTCAAAAACCTGAAAATCAACTCCCTGATATTGATGAGCTTTATGACAAGTATATTTTGTGGGGGCTTCTTTCTGAAAAAGAAATAAAGGGGGGTGGACACCCATACCTCCGTGGAGGAGTTATTTACGATAGTAGGGACAGACAATCGAACAGCTCAAAGGGGATCTATAGCGACCTCTTTTTAACCTACAGCGCCGCCTTTGGAGAGCAAAAAGAGTACAACAATCTGAAATTGAATGCGGTATTCCAACAATACCACACCTTATTTCCCAATCGCCTGATTTTAGCCTATCGCGCCGGTGCTCAATTGCTACTTTGGGGGGATTCGCCTTTCTATATGGATAACTACCTCAACACCTTAGTGATACAACGCGTTTTGTATGAAGCAGTTGGAGGTGGAAACTCAGTCCGTGGAGTGATGCGAAACAGAGTATTAGCCAATGGATTTGGATATGCCAATCTGGAACTCAGATGGCAGGTTGTCCATTTTGACATAGGAAAACAACACTTCTATATCGGACTTAACCCCTTTGCAGATATGGGTATGGTCCTTCAACCCAATCCGATGGATGAAGAACAGGTCAGAGCGAACATTGCTGCTCATGATCCTGATTTCGATATCAGCACGCTGTCACAATATTTTGACTGGGATCCCAAGAAGGTTTACCAACCCCACTTTTCTGCCGGTATGGGACTGAAAATCGCCATGAATGAGAACTTTATTCTCTCCGTGGATTGGGCAATGCCGCTGAACGAACAAGATGGTGCAAAAAAGACGAATTTTTATATCAAAATGGGTTATCTTTTCTAGAGTATGATTAATGGTAAAAAAATTGTAGTGGTGATGCCGGCTTACAATGCCGAAAAGACATTGGAGCAGACCTATGCTGAAATTCCGTTTGATATTGTTGACCATGTTATCTTAACCGATGATTGCAGCAAAGATGATACAGTCAAAGTAGCCCAAAAATTGGGTATTGAACACCTCATCATCCATGATCAAAACAAAGGATATGGGGGAAATCAGAAAACATGCTACGATAAAGCGCTGGAAATAGGTGGCGACATCATCGTAATGGTACACCCCGACTATCAATACACCCCAAAACTGATCCACTCCATCTGTTACATGATTGCCAACGGAGTTTATCCTGTAGTGTGTGCTTCCCGAATCTTGGGAAAAGGAGCAATCAAAGGAGGAATGCCGATCATTAAATACATCTCCAACAGAGCGTTGACACTGTTTCAAAACATTCTTTTAAATCAGAAACTCTCCGAATACCACACCGGGTTCAGGGCTTTCTCTAAAGAGGTGCTTCAGAAAACCCATTATCAACAGTTCTCTGACGATTTTATCTTCGACAATGAAATGTTGGCTAAGATTTTGTACCTGGGATACGATATTGGAGAGATTTCTTGTCCAACAAAATATTTTGAAGAAGCTTCCTCTATCAGCTTAAGTCGCAGTACTGTATATGGTTTCGGAGTGATCCGAATCTCTATTTTATACCGACTGGCAAAATGGCAGATTTTTAAGAGCAAAATATTCAAAAAAAATTCGTAACTTTGTCGATTGTATTGGAAACTTAAAAATCATTTATTAATCAATAAACATTTAAAAAAATAATTCAATTATGAAAAAATTTGATCCTGCAAGTGCAATTCAAGACTTAAGACAATTTGGCGAATTTGGTGGTGTGAATCCTTCTGTTTGTGATTCAGCTACTTTTACTTTTATGGAAGCACACGCCATGACAGACACTTTTCATGGTGAAACTGAAGGATGTTTTTTATACTCAAGACACTGGAATCCAAGTAACAAATACTTATCCGATGCCTTGGCTGCAATGGAAAACACAGAAGCCGGTTGGGTAACCGGTTCAGGAATGGCTGCTATCACCTGTACAATTTTGCAAATTTGTAGCACAGGCGACCATATCGTGTCCAGTATGACTACTTATGGTGGAACTTTTGCATTTTTAAAGAACTACCTTCAAAAATTCAATATTGAGGTTACATTTGTTGATGCAACCGACTTAGACGCAGTAAAGAATGCGATGCGCCCCAACACCAAGATGGTGTACACTGAAACCATGAACAACCCTCTTTTACAAATTGCGGATATCGAAGGTTTAGCAAAAATCGCTCATGAACATGGTGCTAAATTAGTGGTTGACAATACTTTTACACCTCTTATTTTTACTCCTGCCAATTTTGGTGCTGATGTGGTGGTATATAGTATGACCAAATTTATCAACGGTAAAAACGACTGTGTTGCAGGTGCTATCTGCTCTACTAACGATTTTATCAACAGCTTGATTGACGTAAACGACGGAACAGCGATGTTGTTAGGTCCGGTTTTGGATCCCAAATTATCTTCAGCTATTCTTAAAAACTTACACACATTGCACATCAGAATGATGCAACATAGTAAAAATGCGATGTATCTGGCAGAAAAATTCAAAGAGATGGGGCTCAAGTTCAACTATCCCGGTATGCCTGAGCACCCCAGTCATGAGCTCTTCAAAAAGATGATGAACGAAGGATACGGCTTTGGCGGTATGATCGCTATCGACTTAGATACTGAAAAACGCTCTTTCGAAGTGATGGAGAAAATGCAAAATGCTGACGTAGGATACTTAGCTGTAAGCTTAGGTTACTTCAAAACATTATTCAGCAACTCCGGAAAATCAACTTCATCAGAAATTCCAGAGGAATACCAAAAGAAAATGGGTATGTCAGAAGGTTTAATCCGCTTCTCTGTTGGATTGGATATGGATATCGAAAGAACATTCCAAAAAATTGTTGAATGTCTGAAATAACAAACATATTATCATCGAAAAGGGATCCGGGAGGGTCCCTTTTTTTGTAAAATTTTTGTCAACCAAAAAAATAATTGGTAAGGAACGATTTTACCGAAAATTTATGTACCTTTGCTCGTCATAACATATACAATATTGTTCAATAAAAAACTACAAAAACTCACACGACCATGAATATAGTATCTCTTTTTGCTGGAGCAGGCGGACTTGACCTCGGTTTTCAACAAGCGGGGTTTAACATAATTTGGGCAAACGAATATGACAAAGAAATTTGGGAAACCTACGAAAAAAATCACCCGAACACAATTCTTGACAAAAGAAGCATCGTTGACATCCCTGCGGAGGAAATACCTGATTGTGATGGAATCATTGGTGGTCCTCCTTGCCAAAGTTGGAGTGAAGCAGGAGCAATGAAAGGAATTGAAGATAAAAGAGGACAATTATTTTTTGATTTTATCAGAATATTGGAAGCAAAACAACCCCAATTTTTTCTTGCGGAAAATGTCAGCGGAATGCTTCTGGAAAAACATACGGAAGCACTAAAAAATATTGTAGAAATGTTCAGAAATGCAGGTATTGGCTATGAACTTTCTTTTAAAATGCTTAATGCTTCCGATTATCATGTTCCTCAAGATAGAAAGCGTTTAATCTTTGTTGGTATTCGTAAAGATTTGGGATTTAAATATCAGTTTCAAAAACCAAACTTCCCCAAATTAACACTTCAAGAAACCATTTACGATTTAAAAGATAATGTTTTACCTGCTCTACCATACAACAAAACCAATGGAAACAAGTGTATTGTCCCCAATCACGAATATATGACCGGAGACTTTTCTACAATTTACATGTCACGAAACAGAGTTCGGAGTTGGAATGAACAATCCTTTACTATTCAAGCTGGTGGAAGGCATGCTCCTATTCATCCACAAGCACCTAAAATGAAATTTATTGAACAAAATGTAAGAATTTTTGTTCCGGGTAAAGAACATTTATACAGACGATTAAGTGTCAGGGAATGTGCGAGAATTCAAACCTTTCCGGATGATTTTATTTTCTACTATTCTAGCGTTCCGGCAGGTTATAAAATGATTGGAAATGCAGTTCCTGTAAATCTTGCTAAATATCTTGCTGAAACAATTCTACAACAACTAAAAGAACACACAATACTCAAAGAAGTACAAATCAAGAAAGAAGGAACATTAGCAGTATGACAAATATTTTAGAAGCAATTGTAAACATTGCAAACAATCCAATCGTCAAAATTAAAAATCATTACACAGGCAGAAATAGGGTAAATAATGTTGGAGAAGCACTGGAACTGTTCATAAAAGATGCTTTTGCAAATACTATTCTTGAAAAAGATGAACAAATAAAAATCAAGCAATACAACGAACTATTTTCTTGGCTTGGAAATCAAAATCATCCACCCGATATGATGATCAGTCAAGGTGATGCAATCGAAGTAAAAAAAACTCAAAGTCCCAATAGTGATTTGGCTTTAAACAGTTCTTATCCCAAAACTAACATTCTGTCAAACAGCACTATGATAACACAAGAATGTAGAACATGTGAAAACTGGACTGAGAAAGACTTGATTTATTGTGTTGGCCATACAACGGACGAATCCATAAAATCACTCTGGATGGTTTATGGCAGTATTTATGCAGCGAAGCATGAAACATACCAAATTATCAAACAAAAAATTATAGATGGAATAAATGAAATTCCCAATGTAGAACTTGCTGAAACCAACGAATTAGGCAGAGTAAATCGAGTTGACCCACTTGGAATAACAAATTTGAGAATTCGTGGAATGTGGCAAATTCAAAACCCAAGAAAGGTTTTTAGTTATTTACATACAGCAGGAAACAGCTTTGAACTCGTTGCTGTCATTCCAACAGGTAAATACAACTCATTCCCGGAAGAAAGTAAGAGTAAAATTGAAAATTTAAAAAATCCTAATTTAACCATTTCGGACGTTAAAGTTAAAGATCCTAATAATCCGGCAAAATTGATAGAAACAAAATTAATAGTTTTCAAACTTTAATATTTAGAAATTAATAAATTATGAAAATTTTCATCCTGTTTATTCATTTGCTGATGCCATACCAAGCGCAGGACAGCCTGGTTCCCCTCCCCGATTTAAAGGCATTTACACATCCTAAATTCTTTGTTCATGACTGTAAATGCGGCATGTTTAATCCCAAATATTTTCAATTGGAGGTTTACAAAAAAACAACCGATCCTGACCACCCGGATGTATGGATTATTCCTCCCTGTTTTGAATATGGGCATGCTGTGAGCATTACCGGTAAACAAGGTGATTTTTTTAGAATAAAGTTTATTGATGAGGAGTACCACCCGATTTGTTATAATTGTAGTGACACTATTTATTATGTAAAAAAAGGAACTTTGGGATCGTGGGTCTTTCGTTTCAACTTTGATACTTATGATTTTGATGATGAAGTTCCTCTGTATAATAAACCGCATGAAAATTCAAAAACAGTCGCCAAACTCAAGACCGGAGAGTGGGTAGTAATTTTGGATTGTGAAGGGAAATGGATGTACGTGGAGTCAATCACAAAAGGGAAAAAGAAAAGAGGTTGGCTCAATCCAACAATGCAATGCGGAAATCCGGTCAGTGTGGATGCTCCCAATGTTCCTGTAATCAGTATCCCTGAATAAAAACTAAAATTTAACTACCTTAATTCTTTATTTACAATAATGTCACCCCTTCGGGGTTATCTTTATTTCAGATTTCGGAGGGCGGATTTCGGTTTTTTTTGAAATCCATCGTTATATTGTCTTAGAGACGCAAGGCATTGCGTCTCTACAATTTAAAACAATGACCAACCATTCCTAAATTATGAGACAGGGCATGCCCTGTCTCTACGACAACCGTGTTGTATTGATATTTTCCAGAAATCCGAAATTTTACTCCTTCGGGGAAGACATTTCAAACCGTACCCTGCGGCGTACTAACTCCTGATCTCCTTGGCTGACAGTTAAAAAGAATCTCCCGTAAGGAAAACGGGTCAAATCATATCTGAAGTAACCTTGCTTTAAAGCGGGATAAAAATGCTCCTCCAACAACTCTTCACCCGGATCGCTGAGCAGTCTGACATGGATATCTCCAGGGGTATTGGCGAAATAGGAAAGTGTGGTAAACTCCGAAGTACGGGTCGGATAGATCGAAATCTCCTTTGTTGCAGGATCTATTGCATCCGGTTGCTGACCGATGCTAAACTGATATTGCCATCCCGAACCACAGTCCGACTCAAAAACCTTAATCAACTGATTATCAACACTCAACAATCGCGCTTCTCCTTTTCCTCCCTTCCGATTGAACCAAAATTCCAATCCATCACCCTGCGAGTCTTCAAAAATCAAATTATAACTTCCATCAGCCAAATACAGCGTATCTGTATATACTTTCTGCGCTTTCAACTCGTTACTCTTCTTTTCGTAGACCGTTTTCCCGCTCACATCAAGCAATCGCCATGAATTATGTTCAGGTTCTTGATTTGTTTGGAAATAAAAAATAAGGGGGGACGCATGGGTCGGCGCCGCCGAGAAACTACTCCTCATGCGGTTATCCAAAACATACTGATCCTTCTTGTCATTCGGCTTTTCCAACCTGACCTCAAATTGATTTTCTAAAGCAGTAGCTTCAATAATTCCCGGCAGAATCACCGTGTCCAACTGATCAAATCCAAGATTGCCCCTCCAGAGAAACTCCTGCATTTTCTGACCTACAGTGCCGTAGATGATCTTCACCTTTTGCAACGGTTCACTCCCCACATTTCGGATGATAATCTGAGGATGCATCGAAGCGGGATTGATTCTGGAATACAGTGTTTTAGTGGAAGGCACCATAATATCCTCTACTGCAACATCATATCGAGATGTAGGCTTTTCATATTGGATTAAATAGGCACTGATCCGCTGCGCCCCGTGATTGATCACTGTTGCGCTGTAGGGTTCCATCTTAAATAGGATGGTGTTATCGGTACCTTTTTTCAATGGCAGATCAAGTCGTTCAATCATAACCAAATCGCCGGGACACCAATTGGCGCGATCAAATAGCCAGGTTCCCGCCTGAGGAGAAAGCGGATTGTCGCCACACTTTTTCCAAAGATCCCGTTTCTGTACCAACTCGTGATTAAACCAAATTTCACGATAGCGTTTGCAGAACTCTGCACAATTATCGGGCTGGTCCATGCCGTGTCCCGTCTGGATGGTACGTAAACGCCCAAAATCGGCACGAGGATCGGTTTTTACAGTAACCGGAATCAAATGTTCCTCTATCGGGTTCTCATCGTTTCCATACTCATAAATATCGTGATAGATTTGTGTAATAGAGATGGGCTGGGCAATCGGTTTACCAGTGATTATCTCAAACTCGATAGTTACCAGCCAACCCCGATCATGATTGGGTTCATAACCGGAGTGGATATAGTTAATTTCACAGCTATCCCTCAATATCAGGGCAAACTCAGTTACATCGGTCTGCCATGTAAACTGCCAATCTTTAGAGAAAAAACCTCCGTAGGGCGTAATGAGTGATCCGATCTCCCAGTTTTTTAGCTCTCCATTGACTCCCCCTACCCTTTCCAGTACAATATGATCCGCATAATCCCAGTCGGCACAGCGCATGGAATCGGGACAAGCGAAGTGAACATACATGTTGATTTTCCGGACAGGTTGTTCCGATTTTGGGAAAACGCCCCATCCTTTATGAGATTTGACTCCTTGCGAAGGATCAGTCACCACCACTCTTTTTTCCAGGGGAAACACCCTGATGGTATCCTGAGAGAAACTAATTATTGGCACAGCCAACCATGAGAGAAATAATAAAAATTTACGGATCATAACAACAAATGAAATAATTGGCAAAGGTACGATTTTTCGTTAATTTTGTTTCAGATTTCAGAATGAAAGGCGGAAGGCGAAAGGCGAAAGTATTTGAAGGATTAAGATGTAATAATTCTGCAAAGCAAACCCCGAAGGGGTGACATTATACAAGGTAGAAATTTGAAGGTAGAATTTAGAATTAATTGGGAACTATATTGCATTTTCCTAATTTAACCCTCTAAGGCTTACATTATAATAAATTTGGCCTAAAGGCCGATATCGCACGGGGAATCATTCAATCCACGCCCTAAAGGACGTGGCAATTGATATAATTGAATATCAGGCGATTAAATAAAATTATCGCTAAATTTAAAATTCTAAATTCTAAATTCTAAATTTAAGAATCGTAATTCGTAATTCGCAATTAATCCTGCATATTCAAAAAGGCAAAATATTCCAGAGTGGGGAAATAAATTTGCAAAAAGGGAGGCCTTGTCTGCCCCCCTTTTATTTAAATTTCCAAATAAGAATTCAGAAATTAGAAATATAAGAACCTATATTGAGTATAAACTTCTGAAAATTAATTCTAAATTCTAAAATCTAAAATCTAAATTCTAAATTTATTTCGCCTTCCGACTTTCGACTTTCGACTTTTTATTGCTCTTTCTTCAACAAATCGCGAATTTCAGTAAGTAGTGTTTCCTCAGCGCTGGATGTTGGATCTGCAGGAGGAGGAGCTACTTCTTTTCTCTTTAGTCTGTTCATTCCTCTGATTACCAAGAACATCACAAAAGCAACCACGAGGAAGTCGATCAAAACGGTAATAAAGGCTCCATAAGTCAATACAACCGGTTCTGCACCTTCTCTAAAGTTAGGTAAGGTGAGTACCAAATTACTAAAATCGGTGCCTGAAGTCAGGTATCCCACCAAAGGCATCACTAAGCCATCGATAAAGGAGCTGACTAATTTTCCAAAAGCTGCACCCATTACAAAAGCAACTGCCATATCTACCAGGTTGCCTTTCATGGCAAACTCTTTAAATTCTTTAAGCATTCCCATAGTTTTAAATTTTAATGATTTATAAAATAATTAATTAAATATTGTCTAACTTTTAAATAATTTATTGTTAAAATTTATATGAAAAACCTACCCCAAAAATCTCTTTAAATTGTACTTTATCAACTCCTTCCGGATTGAATTCGCTTTCAAACTTTGTATCGTAGTCGTAGATTAAGTGTGTGGTCAAGTTGATTGTGATATACTTATTCACTTTCATTGCAATCAAGGTTTCCCAGTTTACGTCGATTTTTTCAGGTTCTTTCAGATAATTGGAATAAAGGTCAATCTTAGTGGTGAAAGAGATATTTCTCAAAAAAGCAGATTTAAAATCATTTTTGCTAAAAATCACTCTCACATATCCCCCAAATTCATTCTTTACATTTTGTCCTTTTTCTACACCAAAAGCGCCCATAGCAGAGAGTTCATCATCCATAACGAAGGTCCATTTAGCAGTCACCGGTGCAATAAATGCACTGAAATAGGAATTGGGTTTATAGTCCATCCCCAAAGCGAGAATGGTATAAGCCGGAGCAAAGAAATCGGAGATTTTCTTTTCGTCACCCGGTTTGGCATATCCCGGAGTCATCTGGGTTTTAAAGTTAAACAACGCAGCATAGTACCAACTTCTGAATGCCCGATAGCCATATTTGGAGAGCAGGTCAATTTTATCGTCCGTTTTGGTAAAAGGAACCTCTTTATCAAAACCCTGTTTCATCATTCCATAACCGATATCCAACGAGTTATCCCAGGCACCTTTTCCTTTTTTATAATTCGCAAACAGACTCAATAATCCATTGAGAGAAACGGAGTTTTCCCCTCCGGCAGCCCAATTAAAAAGCGAAGTTTGAGATCCGGTGATTGCAAAAACACCTCCGGTTTTCCAACCGCTTACCGTATCTTTTGTGAGCGTACGCAAATCCTTTTCAGCGTCCGTAACTTGAGCCATTAAAGAGAAACTGAATCCCCATAACAGCAATAAAATAAATGTTGTCTTTTTCATGATATTATTTTTAATAAATTGTTTTCATTATCAGGCTGCAAAAGTATGATTTTTTTAAATATCAACCCCATATTTGTTTTTTTTGGCAAATCTCATTTTTTTTATATATTTCTGCCACCCTTTTTTCGCTTTTTATAAATGTATATAATAATATATTAATGTATGGCTAATGAATGCTGAAAATGATATTTTAAAAGTAGTATTGGTTGAAGATGATAAAGCCTTGCAATTGGAGATTCAGAAATTGATGTCTCATTATCCCGAATTTGAATTGGTGGGATTTTTTTCCAGTACCAAAGAGGGTGTAAAGTTTCTCAATGAGAGTCATGTTGATTTTGTCTTATTAAGTATTCGTTTTCCTGATTTCGATGGTTATCAACTTTTATACACAGCAAATAAAACCCATCCTATGTTTTATTCTGCTTCAAATATAATGCGAGTTACTTCCATTCTTGATTACAGTGTAATCGATTTTGTAAGAAAACCAATTAAAGCCTCCCGTTTTGAAAAGGCTATCAATCGCGCATTGGAGAAATTAAAATCGGAAAACGATGATCAACGCCAAGATGAAGAATGTACCCAAATCATGCATTTTCCAATTGGGAAGTGCATGATCCCAATCAATTTGAACCATATTTGTTTTATAGAAAGTTTAGGGAATTATGTAAAAATCTGTGGAGAAAAGAAAGTAGCTATTGTATCACTTTCAACGCAGAAAGTAATGGATATGCTTCCCTCTTCGCAATTCATGAGGGTACATCGCTCCTTTATTGTAAATGAAAATCGGGTTATTTCCTGCGATAACAAAGAGGTCACTTTATGTACCAGAACCGTACCGGTAGGAATCTCATACAGACAATCTATTAGAGAGAAACTGGAGATTGGTGAATAATTACGAATTACGAATTGACCTCCCCCTGCCCCCTCCAAAGGAGGGGATTTAACATTCTGGTATACAAAAACTTAGACCATATTTATAATAATGTGTTAAAAGTTTGAGCACAAAATCTAAAAACTCAGCATATTTCGTCTTCAGACTTTCGACTTTGATAGATTTCTTTTTTTCTTTTTGAAATAAAAATAAAAGGGGGGCGGCACAAATGTCCCCTTTTTGGCATTATAATTTCCCCACTCGGTAACATTCACCTCTTTAGATATGCATGATTGATTACGAATTACGTTTTGGACTATCACTCTAATTAATTCTAAATTCTAAATTCTAAATTTTAAATTCAGAAATCGTAATTAAAACTTAACTAAATTGTAACATCTTTCTATCTCATTGACTTTAAGGTTAATAAAAGAAAAGAGACAACTTAAAATGGTTCTGACCAATTCAATTCGTCATATTTATTTTTTATTCTAAAATAATTTCTCTACTTTTGCGGATTTGTTTTTTATATGGTATAATGGCTATAAATGCCTTTTTACCTAAGGAAAACTATTTTTTTTGTAATGCATAAAATGTAAAAAAAAATAATAAAAAGTGATATTTATGAAAAAAAACAACTGTTTTTCAAAGTTTTTCATCTTTGTTTTCTTCCTGGTGACCATTTTTAGTGTCCAGGAAACGAAAGCGCAATTTTGTAGCGTGAATGCTGGTGTTAAGGATGTCATTTGCGCCAATGAAAGAATGTTTCTGCGGGGAGGTTTAACTGCAGGGGAACCGGGACATGTTACAACATGGAGTCAAATTGCGGGACCAACAGTTCATATTGTTGACCCCAATGAGTTAACAACTGAAGTGATCGGATTTCTTCCGGGAATGTCCTATACATTCCGTATATCAACAATTTGTTCGGACGGAACATTAACCTTTCAGGATGTTGTAAAAGAGGTTCGTACTATTAGTCCGGCCAATGTTACTTCTCCCAACTTTAGTGGTTGTCCCGAATCGGTCGGATCCTTATCCGGAACACCGCCGGCACCGGGGGAAACAGGGAGATGGGTTATTGTTGGTGGTAATGGTGCCGGAGTTGGTATTGAGAACTATAACAGCCCCAACACAACCTTCACTTTACATGAAGGTGCCTGTGGTGTCAGTCAAGTTCAATGGTTGATTGAGTGTATCCATGATGATAGAACATGCTCTAATTATAGCACACCAATTACTATCGTCAATTATGGTGGTACCGAACCTGTCACAGCTGATGTTGCGGAAATGCCCAACCACTGTTACTCGACAACAACCTCTGCCCAACTTATTGCTTCTAACGGAGGTTGTGGACAAGGTGGTCAACAAGGAACCTGGTCTGTTATTTCAGGTCCCAACCTACCCTCTTTTTCAAATATCCATTCCAACAACGCTAAAGTAAGTGGTTTAATAGAGGGAACTTATGTTCTTCGTTGGACTGTTGTAGGTCCTTGTTATAATGGTTTTGATGATGTTGTTATCAACGTTCCCCATGGCACTGCGGATATAACCCAGGCTGTTTCTACAGAATCTGAAATCAAGGTTTGTGACCCTGGTGTTAGTGCGGTCTTTTTAGAGGCCAATGAACCGGGTTATCTGGGAGAAACCTCACGATGGACTATCGTGAGCCAACCTCCGGGAGCAAATGCGAATATTGTGAATCCCACCTCTTCAGTCACTGAAGTGAACAATCTAACTCCCGAAGGAACTTACGAATTCAGATATTTCATTGAACATCTCGGGATTAACTGTTATAGTCATTCTACTGTAAAGGTTATTTTTCTTCCTAATCCACCAACATTGGATGTAGAAGAAGGTCCTATCATTTTACCTTGTGGTTCAAGTAACGCACGGGTAGTGTATGATGCTGATGGATCAGGGATCACGCAATATAGAATTATTTCGGGACCCAGCAGTTTGATTACACCTTCACTCCCATTTTCTTATCCTACTTCCTGGATGAGTATAGGGAATTCTCCCGGTACAATAAGCGGCTTCACGCTTCAGGGAGACTATTTAGTTGAATTGAGAAGGCATACCGCATTGGAAGATTATTGTTCTGATGTATATGATCAGGTACATGTTATTGCTTCCAGAATTCCCGTGGAAGCCAACGCAGGTACAAAGCAAGTATTGGCTTGTAATGCCGAATCAACCATTTTGGCAGGAAATGCACCTTGCTCATTTGATCCTGAGACAGGAAATCCCATGGTTCAATATTTGTCCACATGGACCCAAGTTTCAGGTCCGGAAACAGTAGATATGGGAAATCCAGGTGTTCAAAATTTAGCTATTTCCAATCTTTCACCCGGTTTATATCGTTTTAGATATACCATATCAGGAGGATCTGCCTGTTTGAGTAAATCTTCCGAAACAACGGTATTGGTAGCTACTACAATTCCTGAAGTCCAAAATGCCGGAGATGATCAGGATGTATGTTTGAATACCCCAATTCAACTTGCTGCTACAGCTCCTAATTCTGTACTTGATGAGGGAACATGGAGTGTATATACTAATGAAACACCTCCTGTTTTGGTCACTACAGCAGTTTTTTCAGACATTCATGATCCTAATGCCATAGTTGATCCTTTACCTCAAGGGAGTTATATTTTTAGATGGACCATTGAAAATGAGTGCGGAATTGCTCATGATGATGCAATTATCAATGTTTCAAATCATCCGGGCCCCATTGCAGCAGACGCTGGTGACGATGAATGTATTCCAGTTCCGGTAGGTGCCGATACGACAGCTACTTTGAATGGGAATGACCCCGGAGCAGGAATGGGAATGTGGAGATTTATTTCGGGTCCCAATACACCCAACATTGTCAGTGTCACACATCACAACACTGAAGTTACCGGTTTGATAGAGGGAGATTATGTTTTTGAATGGGAAATTATGGGTGATGAAGCTTGTGTACCAACGAAAGATCGTGTAATGATTACAGTAGGTCAACCACCCGCGTTTGTTCCAATTCCCAATGTTGATCTGTGTGGAGACAGAGAAGTAGTTTTGGTTGCAGATGATCCCAACCCTTATCCCGGACACTGGAGCCAGATTGCAGGTCCTTATGTGGCAATCAATGATCCGACAAACACTCAATTAGAGCTAACTAATTTGATCTATCACTTTGATTATGTTATCAGGTGGACAGTATCCAATGGAGCCTGTGTTAATCATCAAGATGTTGTAGTTACAGCTTCTCCCGTAAATGAAACTGTTGATGCGGGACCCGACTTTGCACTTTGTCAGCAAAATTCAGTTCAGTTGGCTGCAGTACCGCAACCCGGTGCAAGATGGACTTTCATTTCAGGTCCTAATCTACCCCCTATTTCAGACATGTCTGATCCCAATGCCACTCTTTCCGGTTTAATTATGGGAACATACAAATTGGCATGGGTTAACTCCTCTTCGGCACGTTGCGAGCCCAAACAGGACACAATAACTATTGTAGTAGTACCTCAAGCTAATGCAGGTAGTGACCGTAGTTACTGTGAAGCAATTCAAACAGTTTCACTTCAAGCCAATCCAAGATGTACCGGAGTATGGAGTTATATTAGTGGTCCTAGTGGTGCAGAGGTAACAGTTACTCCTGTGACCGGCAATAGAGCAAAAGCAGAGGGTCTGAGTTTAGTGGGTGATTATACTTTCCGTTATACTATTACAGCAACGGTAGAGGGGATATCTTGTGATTCGTATGATGAAGTCGTAATAACCATTGAGGAGGAACCCACTGTTGCTGCTGCAGGTGCAGACCAGGATTTATGTAATGAAATCACTTTCCAAATGAATGGGAATGAGCCTACATCTGGAACCGGAAGATGGTCCAAACTATTTGGTCCTGCCGGTGGTTCTTTTGATGATGCTACCAGTCCTAATGCTGTATATAATGGAGCAGTGCCCGGTTTGTATGTTTTTGAATGGAGAATTTCCAATGGAGATTGTTCCAATGCTGACCAGGTAAGAATTCAAAACTATGCTCCACCTTCAATAGCCAATGCGGGTGCAGATCAAGAATTAATCTGTGCTACAGAAATCACTCTGGCAGGGAATAGCCCTGAAATCGGAGTGGGTATGTGGAGTTTAGTATCCAAAGATGACGCTACTGCGCCTGAGCCCACGATCACAACACCTATGGTATATAATAGTACGGTCACCGGTTTAGGTCCCAAATCAGATGGTAGCCATGCAACTTATAAGTTTGAATGGAAAATCACAAATGGACCAGTTTGTGATCCTACACGTGACTCAATGGTTGTTACAGTTTATAAATTACCTCTCCCTGCAGAGGCTGGTCCTGATCAAACTTTTTGTAATGAGTTTACCCATACTTTAAGTGCTAATGAGGTACCTGCTGACCAAACCGGAACATGGAGTGTAGTAGAAAAACCTGCTGATGCTACTGATCCTGTATTTGTTTCAGGCATCAATGCTCATAATACTGTTGTTAATTTTGACAATACAAAGCATGGCACATACAAATTAAAATGGACTACCAGGGCTGACTATTGTGAATCAGAGGATATTGTTGAGATTATTATCTATGATGAGCCTTCGACTCCGTCTGTAGCTTCAGCTTCTATTGATCGTTGTCAGTTTTTTAATTTGACTCTTGAAGCTACAGTTGACCCATCGCCTCAGGTTGGAACAGGTATTTGGACGCAAACTGCCGGTCCTACACCAACCATTATTGCTAATCCAACCGCATTATCAACCCCTGTTTATGGACTTACAACTGATTCTTATGAATTCACTTATACTATTACCAATGGAACTTGTGAACCCAAATCGGTTGTACAAGCAGTTAACATTTATGAAGATCCACCCATGGCTGCCACAGGTCCTGATATAGAGATGTGTGATTTAACAGAGCTCTCATTGAATGGGTTTACATATCCAAGTGACTATAGCGACAGCTATCCTCCAACTTACGATACTGGTGAGTGGACCATTGTAAATAATACTTCAGGTACTGCTCCTACATTTGATAATAATGCTCTATACAATGCTAAAATTAGTAATTTAGTTCCGGGATCTCCCAATGAATATACTTTACAATGGGAAGTAGCCAACGGAATTTGTAAGTCATCAGATATATTAAAAATTAAAACCTGGGCAAAGCCTGAAGGTACTGTAAGAGAAGCTTTGGATACCTGTTATACTGATAATTTTACGTTGTATGCAACAACATCCGTAGGAACAGGTGTTTGGGAAAAAGTTTCAGGTCCAGGAGGAGTTACAATAGTTTCTCCCAATTCAGATAATACTGTTGTTCAAATTACACAGCCTGGAAATTATGTGTTCAACTGGAAGATCACTAACGGAGTTTGTGGTCCGTTATATCTACCTGTTACCGTAAAAATTGATCCGCCAATTACAGTTCAAACACCCACTGCAAATTATTCCAGAGTTTGTGTTGGTGCTCAGCCAACACTCACTGCCAATCCTACGGGTGGTAATGGAGTCTACACCTATCAGTGGCAAAAAAGCAACACTAATTGCGACGGAACTTGGGGAAATATTACAGGTGCTACATCATCAACTTACCAAACAGACGCACTTACTGTAGGGAACCATTATTATCGCGTGTTAATCAAGGATGGAAAGGAATGTACAACTGTAGAATCCGGATGTGCTACTATTCAAGTTTATGATCAACCCTCTGTTACTATCACTGATGATGTTGATATTTGTGTAGGAGGTAGTGCTACTTTTACGGGAACAATAACAGGGGGAGTTCCCAATTCGCACTCTTACCAATGGCAATCTGGTACTAGCAATGTGGCAAACGGTACCCCAACAGGGGCTACCTACACAGGTGCCACTTCCCACACCTTAGGGACAACTACTACAAATAGTACACCTGTGGGGTCCTATAGTTATCAGTTACACGTTACCTCTTCGGCTTTGGGTTGTAATCCAGTTAACAGTTACACTTCCAATTTAGTTGTTTATGCTGACCCAACTATCAACATACAACCTGAAAGTAAAGATCTTTGTGCCGGGGAACCCTATGACATAAGTGTTAAAGCAGCATCACTCCTTAGCAGTACATTAATATATCAGTGGCAATCGAGTACAAACGGAACTGATTGGACTTCTATTCCAGGAGCAACCACCGATTCTTACACGGCTACAATGCCTAGCACTCCTCCTACCGTTGACTTTACTATTGTTGGTTATTATCGCGTTATCATCACACAAGCAGAATCTGGATGTGAAACAATATCTGATAATGCAACAGTGGTGTGGCATCTCATACCCACAGTTAGTTCTCCCTCTAATATTACAATCTGTTCAGGAGATCAACTCAATTACACTATTGATGCCGATGTGCCTAACACCACCTATACGTGGACTGCTAAGGATACTAAGGGAACTGTATTGGGCTATAATAGTGGTTCAGGAGCTACTATTACTGATATTCTTACTAACTATGTTGTATCTGATGGCATAGTTGTTTATACTATACTTCCGGTAGGCCCAGACCCCACTTATTGTGAAGCTCCTCCTTTCTATTTAACTGTAAACGTATTGAACTGTGATCCTGTTATTGGGGTTGCAAAACAGTTAGTAACTACCGAAAATAATCATAATGGAACATTCAACGCTACTTTTAATATTCGTGTTCAAAACTATGGTAATGTACCGTTAGTCAATATTCAAGTTACAGAGGATCTTAGAGACCATTTTGGTAACGATAATTTTGAAATCATAGAGCTTTATAGTACCTCTTTTGATGTCAATACCGATTTCAACGGAATTTCAGACATTAATCTTCTCAACAATAGCGGTACTGATAACCGCTTAGAGGTAGGTGCCTCTACTAATATTGTTTTAGAGTTAAGATTAATATCTGGTTCTTACACAAACCAAGTTGAGGTTTCCGGTAAAAACCCTTATGACGACAGAATCATTGAGGACCCCTCACAAGATGGTTCAGATCCGGATCCGGATGGAGATGGGAACCCAGGCAACGATAATATTCCTACTCCTGTTTCCAACTGTGCACACACTTTAACCATTGTTATCAATCAAAACACACAATGTAACAGTAATGTAGGTGAGGTGACAATCACCAGCTCTAATGGTGCATCAATCTCCATTGATGGTGGGACTACTTACAAATCTTCTCCTGCTACTTTCAGCAACTTATATGCGGGTTACTATATTGCACAAACTTCCGGAGAATGTGATACTTATGAAGGATTTAATATCATCAATGAAAACTCCGATTTAGCTGCCACAGTTACAATTACTGAGATCGCTTGCCATGGTGGCACCGGCTCAGCTACAATTGCTGCTTCCGGAGGTACTGCTCCTTATACTTATACATTGAACAATGTTACAACCAATTCAACAGGAGATTTCTCTGATTTATCTGCAGGAAACTACAATGTATTGGTTACTGACAATTTGGGTTGTACTTATTTTGTGCATTTCACATTAATCAATCCGGATCCTTTGGTTGCTGACTTTGTTTGTCCTTCTTGTATCGTTCCTGTGTCTTGTTATGGTGAATCTACCGGATCGGCAACAGTTTATGCTACGGGAGGTACTTTACCTTATACATATAGCTGGAGTCATAATAATGGCTTAAATAATAGAACTGCAACAGATTTAGCTTCAGGAGATTACACTGTAACCGTAACCGATGCAAATAATTGTACTCAAACTGCTACAGTGACAATCAATCAACCAACTGTTGCATTGGCTATTGGAACCACACCGGAATTGACTCATCCAACCTGTCATGATCATGACAATGGAAGGATTAATATTACTGTTAACGGAGGCACAGCGCCTTACTATTTTGTATGGTCTAACGGTATGGCTACACAAAATATCAGCGGTGTGCCCGCAGGTACATACTCTGTAACTATTACTGACGCAAATGGATGTACAGTTACCAGTGATGACTACGTACTAACCAACCCTACAGCAGATACCCTTACTGTTGATAACATCACTAATACTGAATGTAACGGTGCTCATGGCTCCGTGACACTAACCTCTTCAAATGGTGATCAAATCAGATTGGGTAGTATAATCCAAGATTCCCCCGCTACATTCAGCGGATTACAGGCCGGTTACTACACTGCTTACACTGAAGGCGAGTGTCCTGCCGAGGTTTCTTTCTCAATATACAACAACAATAGTAATTTATATGCTATAGTAACTACTACTGATGTGGTATGTAACGGAGATAATGATGGTAAAGCTACTATTACTGTGTCCGGTGGTGAAACTCCATATACTATGAGTGTAAATGGTGGTGCCTCAATCAGTATAATCGGAGATACTCATACATTAAATAATCTGGAACCAGTTAATCATAATGTAATCATTACTGACGCGCACGGGTGTACTTTCCACTTGGCATTTGACATAGATCAACCTACTCCATTAGTAGCTGATATTATAGGTTTCATCAACATTTCTTGTCATGGAGCCAATAATGGCATAGCTACCGTGAATGCAACCGGTGGTGTAGCGCCTTATCAATATCAATGGAGTGCAAGCGCCGGCGATCAAACAACTGCTACTGCAATAAATTTAGCCCCAGGCACTCATACCGTAGTCGTAACCGATGCAAATAATTGTACTCAAACTGCTTCAGTGACAATCGATGGACCAACAACCGCATTGGCTATTGAAGACTCGCCAACACTGACAAATCCAACTTGTCATGGTTACGAAAATGGATCTATCAATATTGCTGTTAGCGGAGGCACAACACCATACTACTATGTATGGTCTAACGGTATGGCAACTGAAGATATCAGCGGTCTTCCCGCAGGTACCTATAGGGTAACTGTTACTGACGCCAATGGATGTACAGTTACCGGTGGTGACTACGTACTAACCAACCCTACAGCAGTTACCCTTACTGCTTCGGATATTGTACATACTGACTGTAACGGTGCACATGGCTCCGTGACACTAACCTCTTCAATTAGTAGTGATCAAGTTACATTGAACGGAGTAACTCAAAATTCAGGCTCTACATTTACCGGATTACAAGCCGGTTACTATACCGCTTATACCGTTGGTGATTGTCCTGTTTCGGTTTCGTTCAATATAAACAACATCAACAGTAATTTATCTGCTACTGTTACTACTACTGATGTAGTATGTAGCGGCGATAATGATGGTAAAGCTACTATTACTGTGTCCGGTGGTGAAACTCCATATACTATGAGTGTCAATGGTGGTGCCTCAATCAGTATAACCGGAGATACTCATACTTTAAGTGATCTGGAACCAGTTAATCATAATGTTATCATCACCGATGCGCATGGATGCACCTTCCACTTGGCATTTGACATAGATGAACCTACTCCTCTATTGGCAGAAATTATCGATACTACTCATATTTCCTGTCATAACGGCAATAATGGAACCGCTACTGTCAATGCAACAGGTGGGGTAACGCCATATCTGTATCAATGGAGTCCAAGCGCAAATAATCAAACCACTGCAATCGCAACCGGTTTAACCCAAGGTACTCATACCGTTGTTGTAACTGATGCGAATCTTTGTACTAAAACCGCTACAGTAACCATCAAGCAACCTACTGCTGTATTGGCTATTACAAATGAAATACCGGAAATTCCATCCTGTCATGATTATGTAGATGGTTCTATTACCATCACTGTAACAGGAGGTACTGAACCATACTCCTATGTATGGTCTAATGGTATGGCAACACAAAATATCAGCTCTGTTCCCGCAGGTACCTACACTGTAACCGTTACTGATGCCAATGGATGTACAATCATTGGAGGACCTTACACACTAACCAACCCTGATGCAGTTACCATTACTGCTTCGGATATCGTACATACTGACTGCAATGGTGCACATGGCTCGGTGACACTAACCTCTTCAAATGGTACTCAAATCACATTAGGTGCTGTAACTCAAGATTCAGGTACTGAATTCAGCGGATTACAGGCCGGTTACTATACCGCTTATACTGCTACCGGTTGTCCTGCCGAGATTTCATTCAGCATCTACAACAATAACAGCGATTTAGCTGCTACAGTTACTACTACTGATGTAGTATGTAGCGGAGATAATGATGGTAAAGCTACTATTACTGTGTCCGGTGGTGAAACTCCATATACTATGAGTGTCAATGGTGGTGCCTCAATCAGTATAACCGGAGATACTCATACTTTAAGTGATCTGGAACCAGTTAATCATAATGTGATCATCACCGATGCGCATGGATGTACATTCCACCTGGCATTTGACATAGATGAACCTACTCCACTATTTGCAGAAATTATCAACTTTACTGACGTTTCTTGTGACGGTGGCAGTGATGGTACGGCTACCGTGAATGCAACCGGTGGGGTAACACCTTATACTTATCAGTGGGATTCTAATGCCGATGATCAATCAACTGCAACCGCAACCAATTTACCTGCAGGTACTTACAGCGTAACTGTAACTGATGCCAATGGATGTGAGCAAACAGCTACAGTAACCATTGGAACAGCTCCTTACCAAGCGCCTATATTAGTATGTCCCGATAATTTCTTGGCATATACCGTTGCAGATGCTTGTACCTGGACCTCAACTGACGGTCAATTTGATCCTGTCTTGATTATTGATCACTGTGGTTTACATACCCTTTCATATACCTTAACCGGTGAAACTTCAGGAAACGGAACCGGAAACATCCCTGTAACTACATTTAATCAGGGAGTTACTACAGCAACTTATACCTTATCCGATGGTGTACATCCTGCTGTATCTTGCAGCTTTACCATTACTGTTGAAGATCATGTTGTTCCCACACTCACTTGCGCAACAGATGTAACAGCCTTTACTGATGTTGATCTGTGTACCCATAATTACAGACCCAATATTACTGCTGCTATGGTTGAAGATAACTGTACCGCTTACGGTAATTTAGACATTCAATATCGCGTATTTAATCCGGATAACAGTTTAACAGACTGGAATGCCAACAATGCTGCTTACGACTTTGCAGTCGGTATCAGTCAGATTGAGTACCGTGTGATTGATGAAGCAGGTAACGAAACAAGATGTATCCAACAAATAACAGTAACTGATAATCAAGCGCCTGTAGTTACAGTTCCGTTTGAAAGTAATACATATGAAAATACTCCTGGTGTTTGTGGGTATACCATTGCTGATGATAGTTTTGATGCTTCTGCAACAGATAATTGTGGTGAAGTAACATTAACGCACAACTATGGATGGGGTAATCCTTACTCCTTAGCAGGAGCTACTTTCCCTGTAGGAACAACAATAGTTGAATGGACAGCGGTGGATGTACAAGGTAACATTACTACAAAACAAATGACCATTAATGTAGTAGATAATGAACCTCCTGTTTTTGTAAACTGTCCTGAAGGTACTACATTTACCATCGGTGCTGATTTGAACTGTAATACTGGTGTAGTTTGGTCTATCCCTGTAGCACAAGATAATTGTGGAACAGTGACCGTAGAAGAAACTACTGTTGATGGACCACTTCATGGCACCCAATTAGCTCCCGGTACATATAACATCCAATATACTGCAACAGATAATGTCGGTTTAACTGCAACCTGCAACTTTACAGTAGAAATTGTGGATGATGGTGCACCGCTGTTGGTATGTCCACCCAATCAAATCAGGTACACTAATAGCTATTGTAACTATATTAGTCCGGGCGGTGAATTTAATCCATTACTCAGTGTAGATAACTGTCCGGGACACACACTATCACATCAAATCAATGGTTTACCATTTGTTGATGGTCCTGTACCTGCTACAGTTTTCCCCCGTGGAGAAACTACAATAAAATATAGATTAGTTGATGAGGCCGGTAACGAAGAGTTCTGTAGCTTTAAAGTAATTGTTAAGGATATTGAAGCACCTCAATTTACCTGTCCGGCAGATCTTGTTAATCAGTCTACAAATCCGAATGAATGTCATTTCTCTTATACTCCTTCTATTGTTCATAACTTGTCTCCTACTCCGGGTTCTGCTAACGACAACTGTACTCCATTTGCGTTATTAAATATCCAATACCGTGTGTTCAACCCTGATCATAATTTAACCGACTGGTTCAACAACAATACTCCTTACAACTTTGAGGTGGGTATCAGTCAGGTTGAGTATCGTGTGATCGACGACTCCGGTAATGAAACAAGATGTATCCAGCAAATTAGCGTAGTAGATGATCAAGTTCCAACTATTACATGTGCTACTTTAGATGCTTCTTATCCAAACACAACCGGTGTTTGTGGTTATGTTGTAAAT
>DIRT01000005.1 GCA_002427605.1 Bacteroidales bacterium UBA5429
ATTTGGATTTGAACCCGCAAATATTTCATTTTTTCGAATAATCCCGCCGCATGCGGCGGGATTATTATTTGCCCACCTTTATAACTTTCTGAATTGAATTTTTCCACGACAAAGATATACAAAGTTTTAATATACCGAGTGGGGCTAAATTTTTTATTTGTACGATGATTTTCCTGCCCCCCAATTATTTAAAATGCCAAATAAGAAGTAAGAAGTAAGAAGTAAGAAATCTGAAATCTGAAATCTGAAATCCGAATTTTTCCTTTTTCACTTCAACCGTTGTTTAGTAATGAAATTTGCTTCCTCCCACAAACTCTCTCAAAATCGATGTTCCGGGGATATCTTCTTCAGGGATGGGTGTAAAATAGGAGAGAAACTTGAGTAAACGAGCTGCTTCTGCATACTCAGGAGCAACTTCGGGAACTTCCATCAGAATCGGTAAAGCGTAAGGTTTTAAGACTCCCAACTCATAAATAAGCGAAGTGTTAAACATCATATCCGCCTCTTCCTGGTATGGGAAAATATTTCTTTCTTCACCCCTGCGGACACTTGCCCATCGTTTGATCGTTTCTCTGGCACTGTAACCACGGTAATTGTAATCGCGGATAATTCTGCGAATCAATCGGTTATCTGTGGTTGGAATGGGGTTCATTTTATCAATCGAAAGTGAGGTCAGAGCAGAAACAAAGATTTTGTACTTCATGGAATCATCAATCGATTGGGTCAATTTAGGATTTAAGCAGTGAATTCCTTCAATGATCATGATGGAGTTCTCTTGCAGTTGAATAGTGTCCCCATGCCACTCTTTACTTCCTGTACTGAAGTTAAATCGAGGAATCTCTACCTCTTCACCTTGAAGCAAACGTACCAAAGTTTTGTTAAAAAGGGGTAGGTCAATCGCTTCCAATGCTTCAAAATCGTAATGACCCTTTTCATCCAGAGGCGTTTCAGCACGTTCTACAAAGAAGTCATCTACAGATATTTGAACGGGATGGTACCCCAATACGCTGAGTTGTACAGATAAACGGCGGCACGAGGTGGTTTTTCCGGAACTGGATGGACCACTGATCAGTACCATTTTTTTTCCGAGTCTTTGGATTTCATCTGCCGTATTAGCCCAAATCTTTTCATGCAGAGCCTCGGTGGTTAATATCAGGTTCCCAATTCCTTTATTGGCTACTACTCGATTGAGGTCACTGATGTATGGCACCCCAATCTTCTTTCCCCAACTTTTGAATTGTTTATATACCGAGAATAGTTTAGGCATCTCACGTGTTCTGGCGATGCTCTTTCCATCTTTAGGAGAAGGGAGTTTTAATAGTACTCCGTTTTCATAGGGTTCCAGTCGAAATATGGTAAGAAAACCTGTAGAGGGCAGGAGGTGATCGTAGTAATAGTTGATGGTATCATCCAGGTGATATATGCTGGTATAAAACTTGTTTCTGTCAACAAAAATCTCATTTTCATTCGTGTCACCATTCTGTTTCAATTTGAGATCAGAAAATGCTTTTTCTGAAAGAATTCTTTTACGAATAAAAGGTAGATCTGCATCAATAATCTCCTGCATTCTTGCCTGAATATTCTCTACAACAGATTGATTTACAGAGAAATCACTATTTTCCAATTCGCAATATTTTCCACCCGAAATAGAGTGTAAAATATTTAAAGTAACGGTAGGGTAGAGGTCGCGAACTGCCTTATAGAGAACAAAGTAAAGGGAACGCGTGTACATGTTGATACCGTAGCTACTTCGGATATCAAAGAATTGAACGGTACAAGGTTTATGGACACGATAGCTCAGTGCTTTGATGTTGTTATTCACCAATCCTCCCAAATAAGGGAACTCTTGCTCAATATTGTGTTGTTTGATGATTTCAGCCAATGTAGCTCCGTAAGGAACGGTTAGAAACTGTTTAGTGTTTCTGCAAAATAAGTCAATGGTCATGTTTAATTGTGTTTTTTTAAGATGGCAAAGATACTGAAAATTAGGATGTTTACTCTGCATTGTTTTTGTTTTCGAAATATTTTTTTAGAATTAAAGATTTGGAAGGACCAATCTGTTCCACCCACTCCTCCCATGGCGCATTGGCAATCCTTTTCATACTCTTAAAATGAGTGAGCAGTTTTTCTTTAGTCTTGGGTCCAATACCGGGAATTTGATCCAGTTCGGAACCAATACTCTTTTTGGCTCTGCGCTTGCGATGGTGAGTAATAGCAAAGCGGTGCACTTCATCCCGGATTTGCTGGATCAATCGTTGTGTTTCCGATTTCTTGTTGATGTATAAGGGAATCGATTCCCCTACGCGATAGATCTCTTCCAGACGCTCAGCAATGGCAATCAACATTACTTTTTGATCTATCCCGAGTTCTTGTAGTACTTCTTGTGCAGCATGAAGCTGTCCTTTTCCACCATCAATGATGATGAGGTCAGGAAGGGGCAATTGCTCTTCCAATACTCGTTTATAGCGTCGCTCAATCACCTCTTTCATAGTGGCAAAATCATCCGCACCTTCCACACTTTTGATCAAAAAGTGACGGTATTCCTTTTTTGCAGGCTTCCCGTTAATGAAGCAAACCATTGCGGATACCGGCTCGGCACCTCCGGTGTTGGAGTTGTCGAAACACTCAATTCGTATAGGTGGATTGCTCATTCCCAAATCTTTACGGACTGTTTCCAGAATTCGCTTTTGGTTTTTTTCAGGATCAATTAAAGCCGCTTTTTTCTTTTGCTCTAAAATGTAGAACTTTAGATTTTTCTCACTCAGTTCCAACAATTTTTTCTTGTCTCCTCTTTGAGGTACGGTGAATTTGAACTGATCCGTTTCAATCAGGGGATCAAAGGGAAGGATGATTTCCGGAGAGAGTTGTCCGCTCCGCTTCTCAACTTCTACAATCCCCATCAGGAGCAGCTCTTCAACGCTGTTGTCAATCGCTTTGTGATATTCCAATGTGTAGCTGTGAACAATCGATCCCTCCACAATTCTCATAAAGTTGATATAAGCCAACTCCTCCTCTTTGTGGATAGTGAACACGTCACAATCTGTGATGTTGGGATTGACCACTACAGATTTGCCGATGTAGGTCTCCAATATTTCAATTCTTTCCTTTATAGCCTGTGCTTTTTCAAATTCCCACGCCTCGGCAAACTGCATCATCTCTTCTTTGAGCAACTTGATAACAGCATGATTTTTCCCTTTTATGATCGCTATGGCTTTATCGATATTTTCCTGATACTCCTCCTCGCTGATCAGTCCGGCACAAGGTGCCGCGCATCGTTTAATGTGGTATTGCAAGCAAGGACGCGAGTTTTTGGAAAGCATTTTACAACTTCTGAAAGGAAACACTTCAAAAAGTGTATCCAGTAGGGTGTGCATATATCTGATAGAAGGGTAGGGACCAAAGATTAAATTGTTGTTCCAGTCCGGTTCCCGGGTGTAATAGATTCGTGGAAACGGCTCTTTTGAAATCGCAATCCAGGGGTAGGTCTTGTCATCCTTGAGCATTACATTGTACCGTGGACGATGCTCTTTGATCATGGAGTTTTCAAGTAAAAGTGCCTCCCATTCATTGTCCACGATAATTGTTTTGATATCAGCAATTCGGGTTACCAACACCTTTAATTTGCCGGTATTGTGTACCTTGGTAAAGTAGGAACTGACCCGTTTTTTGAGATTTTTAGCTTTTCCGATATAGATAATCCTTCCCTGCTCATCCAAAAAGCGATACACGCCCGGTTTGGATGGTAGTGTTTTGAGTAATAGACTCAATTCTGTCCAGAATGGATTTTTGTGTTTCATCATGCAAAATTACAATTAAATTTGAGATGAAAGGAAAGGTGTCCTTCCCCCCTTTTTTTTAATATTCATAAAGATATACAAACATAATTTCGTATTTTTGCAGATTAAAAGTGAAAGAAGATGAAAAAGTTGACAGTAATACTCTTTATTTTTGCAATTTTTGCAGGTTGGACACAAGCTCAAACTCAACAGATTACACTCGAGGATATATGGGAGAAAGGGACTTTTAGACCCGATTATGTCCCCGGATTTCAATCTATGCCGCTCTCTGATTGCTATACCGTAGTTTCCAGATCGGGAATCGACAAACACCTCTTTGCAACCGGAGAGTTGATGGAAACGCTCATGAAAAGTACCCGATTGACTGAGTTAACTGAAGGTCGGATCAATATTCGCACTGTGGATGAGTACTCTTTTGATGCACAGGAGAAAAAGATTTTGTTGGCAATAGAGCAAGAGGTGATTTACAGAAGAAGTTCAAAAGCATTCTATTATGTATATGATATTCAAAAAGATACGCTGATTTCCGTGGCGGATACCCAATTGGGAAAACAATCCTTTGCAACTTTTTCACCACAAGGGGATAAAGTGGCATTTGTTAGAGATAATAATCTGTTTATCAGCGATTTGAATACAGGAGAAGAAACTCAAATCACAACTGATGGAAAGTACAATCATATCATCAATGGGATGGCTGACTGGGTTTATGAAGAGGAACTCTCTTTGGCACAGGCGTTTGCATGGTCTCCTGATGGTTCTAAAATTGCCTATTATCGTTTCGATGAATCGGAAGTAAAACAGTTTTCGATGACTTTATGGGGAGAACTTTATCCTGAAGAGTACACTTACAAGTATCCCAAACCGGGAGAAGCAAACTCTAAAATCTCTCTTTTTTATTACGATTTGAACACTCAAAAATCGTACGACTTGGGCTTTGATCCCAATGAAGATTGTTATTACCCACGAATTTTCTGGAGCGCAGTTCCCAACCAGTTGATTGTGATGAAGCTGAATCGCAAGCAAACAGAGATGCAAATTTTTGCTATCGACTTACCTCAATTGGCAAAGAAAGTGATCTACAATGAGAACTTATCCGTTTGGATCGATATTCCTGAAGAGGTACTTTTCTTACAAGACGGAAAAAGATTTCTCTTTACTTCAGAAAGAGAGGGATACAATCACATCTATATTTCGGACTACAATCAAAAACTGACACCCGTAACTACCGGAGAGTGGGAGGTGGCTGAAATTCTATACATTGATCAAAAAGAACAAAAGATCTATTATCTTTCCAATGAGTCGGGGATCCATAATCGTGATCTCTATGTAATCGGTTTTAACGGCAAGAAAAAACAGTTGCTTTCTTCCGGAAATGGTTGGTCAACTGCTGAGTTTAGTACTACCGGTTCTTTTTATAAACTTTCCACTTCCGATCTTAACACTCCGCCTGTTCATGCAATTTATGACAAAAAAGGAAAACAATTGAGAGTTTTGGCAGATAATGGAAGTTTGAAAAACAAGATGAAAGAGTATGGTTTCTCCCAAAAAGAGATGATCAACTTTCAAACTGCAGAGGGAACAACTTTGTATGGTTGGATGCTCAAACCGCTTGATTTTGATGCCAATAAAAAATATCCTGTGTTGATTTATTGCTACGGTGGTCCCGGTTCGCAAGAGGTGATGAACGGAATGCGCAGGATGAATGATGATTTCTGGTATCAAATGTTGGCTCAGAAAGGATATATCGTGGTTTGTGTGGATGGAAGAGGAACCGGAGCACGCGGTGCGGACTTCAAAAAGCAGGTCTATTTGAATATGGGCAAAATGGAAGCGGAAGATCAGATCAACGTTGCAAAATATTTACAGAGTTTACCTTATGTAGATGCGCAAAGAATTGGTATTTGGGGATGGAGTTTTGGCGGTTATCTGTCAACTCTCGCCATGATGAAAGGAGAGGGAATCTTCAAGGCTGTAATCGCTGTAGCACCGGTAACAAACTGGCGCTATTACGATAATATATACACAGAACGTTTCTTAACTACTCCGGAAGAAAATCCCAAAGGATATGATGATAATTCCCCCATTTTCTTCGCCGATCAAGCCTCAGGAAATTACTTGTTAATTCATGGCACCGCCGATGATAATGTTCATTTCCAAAATGCGATCGAGTTGGTCATGGCACTCAACGAGGCAGGCTTCCAATATGAACAATTCTTCTATCCAAATAAAAATCACTTCATCTACGGTGGAAACACCAGGTTACATCTCTACAAAAAGATGACCGATTTTATTTTGAAGAACTTATAATTGAAAAGGGACTTGAAAAAGCCCCTTGGTTTAATTATTTATGACTATCACAAACTATCTGTCACGGTTACTGTCTGTCTCAGGATTATTAAAGGGAATTGACAGTAAGAAGAATTTTACTTTGATTTCTGATCACTTGTCTCTTGACTTTTTTTATCTTTTCTGAAAAATTGATAAAAGAATAATAAAACGAACAAAAGAAGTTGAAATATGATAGCCCAATTAGAAAACATTTCTTTTAAGGTATCAGAAACACCGGTTAAATTGCCATAAAGACTTAAACTGTAGTAAATAGATAAACAAGCAATAAAAACAATCAGAGCAAAGAATACTATTGTACTAATAAGTCTCCTTTTCTTAACGGATTCATTTAGTGGTTTTCTTAAAATTAAATTCAGTCCAATGGCAACAATTGGTGCTAATATAATTGGAATAATAATCCAGGTTGGCATAACTTATTAATTGTTCTTTTTGGGTTTGAAAATAATTAAATAGGTAGGGTATAACAGTGCAAAAAGTGATATTCACAACGCCATTGTTTTTTCAACTGATGAAAATGATCCGTTTGGAACATCTTTAAATCCAAAATACGAAATTGCTCCGAAATAGGCAAAAACTCCAATGAAATAAATGACAATAATCAAAATAATTGAAATTAATTTTCTTTTCATACTTTTAACCCCTATAATATGTTAAAAAAGCTTGAACTCCAGAGGAAATTACTGATTCTCCAAAAGTGACATATAAAGCAGCCCATCCTGCTGGGCCTGAAATTATACCGGCAACAGCTATTGTAACTGCAACTCCAAGCATTCCAATTCCTCCAGAAATACCATCTGCTACTAGAGCTTCACCAACAACTTTTTTTAGCGATGGTTTTGGACGAGCTTCTTTTTCTGAATTCCAATAATTTTTTTCAATTTTTTGTAATACACTATAACCAATGCCCGAACCCCCTAAGTTTTCAGGAGCCCAAAATAGAGCTGAATGTTTCATTGTGGATGTAACTGTTAATAAAATATCAATTTCTGATCCAATTAATTCAGATTTTATATTATTTTCAATCTGCTGATTTTGAGAATTTGTTGTAAAATTGTCTACATTATTCTCTTGTTTTTGACAACCTGCAAAAACAAGAATTAAAACTACTATTAAAAGTTGTGTTTTTGAAATTATTTTTTTCATATTTTAATTCTATTTATGTTGTTTAATTTATTTTTTTCCTTGTGATATCGTCTGTGTTTTTCAACAGACTGAAATTCATGTAAATGGGATTAAATAATATCATTCATAAATATTGTCTTTTCGTTTACATCTAAAATCCTTTTCTAAAAATGTAATTGAAATTAAAGTAAAAATACTTTTATGTAATGTGCATATACATACAAACAAACATACATACACGTAATTTTTTGAGCTAAACTTTGAAAGATTGTTTTAATGATCATCAATTGAATTTGGTTTTACTTTTTACTTTTCTCACCCCAATTATTTTGCAAATATAATAAAAAATGGAATAAAATCATTAAAATGGAATAAAACATTAAATGAAATTGTAAAGAATTGATTTACAGTAAGAAATTTTTTTTAATGATGTTTTTTGGATCATTCAGATGCATATAATACTTAAAAAAATGAATGACTTTCAACTTTTTTCGCCTTTTGGCTTAATATCACATTAGCTTATTATTTTTTATTATTTTTGCAAAAATAATAAAAAACTATGTCCGGCAAACTAATTATTTTCGCTGCCCCTTCGGGATCGGGTAAAACGACCATCATTAAAAGGCTCTTGGCACTAGGCTATCCACTGAATTTTTCTATCTCTGCTACAACACGATCTCCAAGAAGTGGAGAGATTGATGGGAAAGATTACCATTTCTTATCTGAAGCCGATTTTCGCAAACATATTGAGGAGAGGAACTTTGTAGAGTGGGAAGAGGTGTACTCCGGATGTTTCTACGGAACACTGAAGAGCGAGATAGAAAAACATCTCAATCAGGGAGAGCACGTAGTGTTCGATGTGGATGTTGTGGGTGCGCTCAACATCAAGAAAGAGTACAGAGAACGTGCATTGGCAATATTTGTGATGCCGCCCTCTCTGGAGGTGTTGAAAGAGCGATTGCTGATCCGGGCATCTGAAAGTGAGGAAACATTGCAGATAAGATTGGCTAAGGCGGCACATGAAATGAAGTATGCTCCGCAGTTTGACCTGATTTTGGTGAATAATCAAATTGATGACACGTTGAAGGAGGTGCGTGAAATAATAGATCACTTTTTGAAATTATGAAAAAAATAGCGCTCTATTTTGGATCCTATAATCCGATTCATGTCGGACACTTGATGGTGGCGGAGTATATCGTGGAAAATACGGATGTCGATCAGCTCTGGTTTGTGATTTCTCCTTCCAGCCCTTTTAAGAAGAATGACCGTCTCCTTCAGGCGTCACAACGTTACTATATGGTTCAGGTTGCCATTGAGGATGATCCGCGCTTTAAAGCATGCGATGTGGAGTTTAAATTGCCGTATCCTTCCTATACTGCTGTAACATTGGAGAAGTTATCGGCAAAATATCCCGACTATCAGTTTGTGATTGTGATGGGAGCTGACAATCTGGAAAACTTTGAGCGTTGGAAAAACTACGAGTATATTCTGGAGCATTATCAAATCTACGTATATCCGCGATTGGGGTACAACCCGACACCGTTGGAGAAACATCCCTCAGTGGTTATGATTAGTGCGCCACAGATTGAGATATCAGCCTCTATGATAAGAAATTCGATACGAGAGAATCGGAGAGTCACTTATTTCCTTCCCCCCAAAGTTAAAGATTACATAGAAAAAATGGATCTTTATAGAAAATAAAAGAGACTAAATCGAACAGAATTTCGTTAAAAACATCATCGTGGATCGATTTGATTCAATTAAAGTTGTATTTTTGCATTTCAAATTTTGAACAATGAAAAGAAAAATAGGAATCATAATCACTTTACTATTTATTACACTTTCGACTTCGGTAGCCCAAAATCTACTGGATGGAAAGAATTACGAGAAGCCAAAAAAGGACTCTTTATCCCAGGTTGAAAGAGTGGAAATTTTTCGCGATCGGCTGGTGATCGATGTGTTTCAATCCTTTTGGTTAGGGATGCCTGCTGCGGTCAATTCCGCTAAGTTTAATCCGGGAGTAAATGTTTCAATGCTGTGGGATATCAAAAAGAAATCAAAGTTTCCACTTTCTTTCGGAATTGGTGCCGGAGTGAATTACCATACTCAAAACTCTAATGCGCTCATTGGAATTGATTCCAGAAGTTGGACGACCTTGTATAATGTTTTACCTCAGATGGATGAGGAATATAAAATTTGTCGTTTGGATATAGTAAGTCTTTATATTCCTTTGGAGCTCCGTTATCGTCATCATAGCGGTTTTAAATTTTCTGTTGGGGCACGCTTAGGTTCGATTGTTTCAGTTGGACAACGTTATCGCGGTAAGGATCTGTCGGGTAAAAATCAGATGTTGGACTATAAAGATTATCAGATCTTTAATAAGATGAAATACCATTTCGATTTCTATGCACGAATCGGTTGGGAAGGTTTGGGAATATTCTATTCTTATCAGTTGACACCATTGTTTGAGTCCGGTAAAGGACCACAGGTTCGTCCGATGAGTGTTGGAATTTCTATCTCACCATTTTAGTTTTTTTCTCTTTTTTTGGAAATAAAAAAAGGGGGGGAGGACACGTCTCCGTACCAATTCAGGTTTTTTCGGGATTGTTAAAACCCCGTTCTTAACCTCTTTAGAATCAGCAAAATAATATTTTTTTTAAAATAAAGCAAAATTTTGTTGTTTTGTATCGAAAAATTCACTATTTTTGCCGCCAATTTGTTTGAAAATGAGTTATTTAGCTCGGTAACTACTATAACTTGTTGACATTCAGATATTTAAATCGAATTATTAAATAAAAAAGCATGGGTAAAAGAAAAAAATTAGCGGCAGAGGCGCGTAAAGAAGCGAAGAAAACGATGTATATGGCTCGCTTAGTTGACAATCCTACCTCCCCACGTAAGACCAGAATTATGGCGGACGTGATCAGAGGAAAAGATGTAGACTATGCCATGAACGTTTTGAAGTATAGTAGAAAAGAATCAGCTGAGAAGTTATTGAAACTTTTAAAGTCTGCAATTGCGAATTGGCAAGTGAAGAATGAAGGAAGACGTATAGAGGATGCTGAATTGTACATTAAGAGTATCACAGTAGATGGTGGTCGTATGTTGAAAAGAATTCGTACTGCTCCCCAAGGAAGAGCCAACAGAATTCGCAAACGCTCTAACCATGTGACTATTATTATAGATGAAAAAACAAATTTAAATAACATAGAATAACATTATGGGTCAAAAAGTTAATCCGGTAGGTTTAAGATTGGGAATTATCAGAGGTTGGGATTCTAATTGGTATGGCGGCAAAAATTTCGCCAGTAAGTTAGTCGAAGACGACAAAATTAGACGCTATTTGAACGCGAGATTGTTCAAAGCCGGAATCGCAAAAATTTTTATTGAGAGAACACTCAAGTTAGTTACTGTAACTATCCACACTGCTCGTCCGGGTTTGATCATCGGAAAAGGAGGTGCTGAAGTTGACAAACTAAAAGAAGAGTTGAAAAAAATTACCGGAAAAGATATTCAAATCAATATCTCGGAAGTGAAACGTCCCGATTTGGAAGCTGTTTTGGTAGCTCAAAATATTGCAAAACAGATTGAGGGTAGAGTTTCATACAGAAAGGCTGTTAAAACTGCTATCGGATCAACAATGCGTGCCAATGCAGAGGGAATTAAAGTGACCGTATCAGGTCGTTTAGGTGGAGCGGAAATGGCAAGAAGTGAGCACTTTAAAGAAGGAAGAACTCCATTACATACATTAAGAGCAGATATTGACTATGCTACCGCAGAAGCTCATACTACTTATGGTAGAATTGGTCTTAAAGTATGGATTTGTAAAGGACTCGTTTATGGTCAGAGAGATCTTTTTGAAGCGGTTGCCGATGCAAAAGATAGCAAACCATCACACGGAAGAAGAGGTCCTCGTGGTGGTAGAAGAAATGTAAAGTAAGATATTAATAACAGTCAAATATAGATCACGATGTTACAACCAAGAAAGACTAAATATAGAAGACCCCAGAAAGGGAGAATGAGACCGGTTACCAAAAGAGGTGCTGAGTTGAATTTTGGTTCTTTTGCGATTAAAACGCTAGAAGAACATTGGATTACAGGTAGACAAATCGAGGCAGCTCGTCAGGCGATTACACGTTATATGAAACGTGAAGGACAATTATGGATTCGTATTTTCCCTGATAAACCCGTTACTAAAAAGCCTGCTGAGGTACGTATGGGTAAGGGTAAAGGTTCACCGGAATACTTTGTAGCAAGAGTAAGCCCGGGTAGAATCCTTTTTGAAGCAGATGGAGTTCCCTTTGAAGTAGCAAAAGAAGCACTTCGCCTGGGAGCACAAAAGCTACCTGTGAAAACAAAATTTGTAGTTAGAAGAGATTATTCAGAAGAAATTGTATAAGAAAGATGAAACAGCAAGTCGTAGCAGAACTTTCTACTGCTGAATTAAAAGAAAGACTGGTAGAGGAGCAACAACATCTTACCAAATTGGTTTTGAATCATGCAATCTCTCCCATTGAAAATCCAAATAAGATTACGGAACAACGTAAAACTATTGCTCGGATTAAAACAGAAATTCGTAAACGTGAACTTAACGCATAACAAATAGAATATCATGGAAGAAGTAAGAAAAAAAAGAAAAGTAAGAGAGGGTCTTGTTTCAAGCAACAAGATGGATAAGTCTATCGTTGTTAGCGTTGAACGTAAACTAAAACACCCTAAATATGGTAAATTCTTAAAAAGAACTACCAAACTGATGGCTCATGATGAAAATAATGAGTGTAACATCGGCGATAGAGTATTAGTAATGGAAACCAGACCTTTGAGTAAAACCAAATGCTGGAGATTAGTAGAAATCATTGAAAGAGCGAAATAGTTATGGTACAACAAGAATCAAGATTGGCTGTTGCAGATAACAGCGGTGCAAAGGAAGTATTGGTGATCCGTGTACTCGGAGGAACCAGAAAAAGATATGCCGGTGTGGGTGATAAAGTTATTGTAACTGTTAAAAGTGCAATCCCATCAGGTAACATAAAAAAGGGAACCGTGACTAAAGCGGTAGTAGTTCGTACTAAAAAACATATTCGCAGAAATGATGGTTCCTATATTAAATTCGATGACAACGCAGTGATCCTTCTTAACGCTAACGGCGAAATGAGAGGAACACGTATTTTTGGACCCGTTGCCAGAGAATTACGCGAAAAACAATATATGAAAATAGTATCTCTGGCTCCAGAGGTGTTATAATATAAGTATTCACAATTGACAAAGACCAATTGATTATTAAAAAAACAAACAAATGAAAATTCACATTAAAAGAGGCGATACGGTTAAAGTAATAGCCGGCGATGCAAAAGGACAGCAAGGAAAAGTCCTTCAGGTATTCGTGGATAAGTACAGAGCCATCGTAGAAGGAGTAAATTTGGTATCCAAACATACCAAACCTAATGCCAAACATCCAAATGGAGGTATCGTTAAGAAAGAAGGATCAATCCATATTTCCAACCTCATGGTTGTTGATGGTAAAGGAAATGCTACCCGAATTGGTAGAAGAATCGGGGAAAACGGTAAATTAGTTAGATATTCAAAAAAAACAGGAGAGGAGATTAAGTAATGTACGTACCAAGATACAAAGAAAAATATCAGAAAGAGGTGATCCCCGCTTTGAAAGAGAAACTCCAAATCAAATCGGTGATGAGAGTACCAAAGATTACAAAAATTTGCTTGAATCAAGGATTAGGTAAATATGGGATCGCAGATAAGAAGTTAATTGACGTGGGTGTTCAGGAAATGACACTCATAGCAGGTCAAAAAGCTGTACCTACAAAATCCAAAAAGGATATTTCAAACTTTAAACTGAGACGCGGAATGCCTATCGGTGTAAGAGTTACATTGAGAGGTGATCGAATGTATGAATTTTTAGATCGTTTGGTGTCTGTTTCTATTCCTCGTATTCGTGACTTTAAAGGGATTAGTGATAAAGGTTTCGACGGAAGAGGTAATTATACTTTAGGTGTTCCTGAACAAATTATCTTCCCTGAAATTAATTTGGATAAAGTGTCTAAAATCAATGGTATGGATATCACATTTGTGACTACCGCGAGAAATGACAAAGAATGTTTAGAATTATTGAAAGAATTTGGATTACCCTTTAAAAATCAGAAATAAGATATGGCAAAAGAATCATTAAAAGCAAAAGAGATAAAAAGAGCTAAGTTGGTTGCTAAATATGCAGATAAACGCGCTGAATTAAAGAAAATTATTAATGGTGACGATTATGAAGCAAAAAAAGCAGCTCTCGTTGCACTACAAAAATTACCTCCTAACTCTAATCCTATCAGAATGCACAATCGCTGCCAATTGACAGGACGTCCAAAAGGGTATATGAGACAATTTGGAATCTCACGTATTAATTTTAGAGAAATGGCTTTACAGGGATTAATCCCAGGAGTAAAAAAAGCAAGTTGGTAATTAAAAAAAGAAAGAGAAGAAGTTATGAATACAGATCCAATAGCAGATTATTTGACCCGCGTACGTAACGCAATCGCGGCAAATCATAAAGTGGTAGAGATTCCTACCTCTAAAGTAAAAAAAGAGATCACGAAGATTTTATTTGAAAAAGGGTATATCCTGAATTATAAATTTGAGGACGACACAAACCCGGGAACAATTAAAATTGCACTGAAATATCATCCGGTTACTAAACAATCAGCTATCCAAAAGTTGACCAGAGTAAGTAAACCAGGATTACGTAAATATGTTAATGTTGAACAACTCCCATCTGTATTGAATGGACTTGGTATCGCTATTGTTTCTACCTCGCATGGTATGATGACCGATAAAGAAGCAAGACAACAAAATGTGGGTGGTGAAGTAATTTGTTATATTAGTTAATAGGAGGAAGAGATATGTCAAGAATAGGAAAATTACCCATTTCGGTTCCGGCAGGAGTTGAGATTAAAAGAGACTCTAAGAGTAATATCATAACCGTTAAAGGACCAAAAGGTTCATTGTCACAATATGTGGATGGTGATATCACTTATACTATCGAGGATGGACATCTTACCCTCCAAAGACCAACAGAACAAAAAAGACACAAAGCAATGCATGGTCTTTATAGATCGCTGCTGGCTAATATGGTAAAAGGAGTTACTGAAGGATTTGAAATCAGACAAGAACTGGTAGGGGTTGGATTTAGAGCCGAGGCTAAACCTGGTAATCTACTCGATCTATCATTAGGTTATTCACACAATATTTTGATCCAATTGGCTCCCGAAATTAGTGTGGAAACGATTAATGAAAAAGGGAAAAATCCAATCATTATCCTAAGAGGTATGGATAAACAATTATTGGGCCAAGTAGCTAACAAAATCAGATCATATAGAAAACCAGAACCTTATAAAGGAAAAGGTATTCGATTTGTGGGTGAAGAGGTTAGAAGAAAAGCAGGTAAATCAGCAGAAAAATAATATACAAATTAGAATCAAATGGCTTATAATAGAAAAACATATAGAAGAAAAAGGATTAAAATGAGAGTACGTAAACATGTACACGGCTCTCCTGAACGCCCTAGATTATCCGTTTTTAGAAGTAATCGCGATATCTATGCACAGATAATTGATGATCAAAATGGTGTAACTTTAGTTTCTGCTTCATCAAGAATTGCTGAAATTAATGAGCAAAAAATTACTAAATCTGAAAAATCTGTTTTAGTAGGTAAACAATTGGCTCAAAAAGCAATCGATGCAGGAATTACTAAAGTGGTTTTTGATCGTAATGGATATTTATATCATGGTAGAGTAAAATCTTTAGCAGATGCAGCTAGAGAAGGTGGTTTAATTTTCTAATCGGGAATCGTTATGTCAAATAAAAATTTTAATAGAGTAAAAGCTGCTGATATCGAATTGAAAGATAATCTGGTGGCAGTTAATAGAGTAACTAAAGTAACTAAAGGAGGTAGAACATTTAGCTTTTCCGCTATTGTAGTGGTGGGTAATGAAAATGGAATTGTAGGTTACGGTATGGGTAAAGCAAAAGAGGTTTCTGCAGCTATCGCTAAAGCAATCGATGATGCAAAGAAAAACCTAATTCGCGTTGCAGTTCTTAAAGGAACAATACCTCACTCACAAGAAGGAAGATACAGTGGAGCAAGAGTGATGATTAAACCGGCTGCTCCCGGTACAGGAGTTATCGCAGGAGGTGCAATGCGTGCTGTGCTTGAGGCAGCAGGGATTAATAACGTACTTGCAAAATCACAAGGTTCAACCAATCCACACTCAGTAGTGAAAGCTACTTTCCACGCATTGGCTGACTTGAGAGATGCTTACTCAGTTGCACAAGTTAGAGGTATCCCATTAGATAAAGTATTTAATGGATAATGAAATAAATTTTGGTTAATACTTTTTAAAAGAGATCTGTTTTTCTAAATAGGTCTCTTTTTTTTATTCCGTGATCTAAAGAAAATCGATAAGTTTCTCCTCTCTATATTGAATTTATCAATGATTACCATAGAGAGCCCTATGGTTTTAGTTTTTATTTTACTTTTGCGCTTTATTATGAAAAAGTAAAATAAGAAATTAATTAAAAGTATAAATAGTATGAAAAAATCATTTGTTTTTGTTCTTCTTTCTCTGCTCTTTACTTTTGTGTATGCACAACAACCTCAAATGGGACCTAAAGTGGGTGAGAAAGCTCCTGAATTGGAATTTAGAAATCCGGATGGAAAACTGATTAAACTCTCTTCTCTGAGAGGTAAAGTGGTGTTGATTGACTTTTGGGCATCCTGGTGCCGGCCATGTAGAGTGGAAAATCCAAACGTAGTACGAGTTTACAATAAGTATCACGCTAAAGGTTTTGAGGTGTTTAGTGTATCATTAGACAAGGATAAAAATGCTTGGGTTAATGGAATTAAACAAGATGGGTTAATATGGCCCTATCATGTTAGTGATTTGTTGTTTTGGCAATCTAAGGCTGCAGCAATCTATGGTGTGAGAAGTATCCCCCACACTGTATTGATTGATAAGGATGGAACCATTATTGCCAAAAACCTGAGAGGTCAGGCTCTGGAACTAGCGTTAGAGCAAATCTTTGGAGATAAAAAATAGACTTTATAGCTTATTAATGCAAGAGTCGCATTAAATATTCGCCATACCCGCTTTTCAAAAGAGGTGTGGCGATTTTTTCTAATTGTGCGGCATCAATAAAGCCCATTTTGTATGCAACCTCCTCGATACAGCCAATCTTTTGTCCCTGACGATCTTCAATCACCTGAACAAATTGAGTGGCATCAATCAAAGATTTAAAAGTTCCGGTGTCTAACCAGGCTGTACCTCTTTGCATTTTGGATACTTTGAGCTGCTTGGCTTCCAGGTAATGCTTATTCACGTCAGTGATCTCATACTCTCCTCGTTGACTTGGTTTGATGTTTTTGGCTACCTCTACAACACTATTGTCGTAAAAATAGAGTCCTGGAACAGCATAATTTGATTTTGGATTTTTAGGCTTCTCTTCAATCGATATGGCATTAAAGTTTTCATCAAACTCAACTACGCCATAACGCTCCGGATCTGAAACGTGATAGGCAAAAACAATACCTCCGACCGGATCATTGTTGTTGATTAAGTTTTCTTCGAAATCTGCACCATAAAAGATATTATCTCCCAAAATGAGTGAAACTTTGTCATTTCCAATAAATTGCTCTCCCAAGACAAAAGCTTGAGCCAATCCGTTAGGCACCTGTTGAGCTACATAATCAAAACGACAACCCAACGCTGAACCATCTCCCAATAATCTCTCAAAATGAGGTAAATCATGCGGAGTGGAGATGATTAAAATCTCATTGATACCCGCTTGCATGAGTGTAGAGATAGGGTAGTAAATCATTGGTTTATCATAGATTGGCATTAATTGTTTGCTCATTGCCAATGTAATGGGGTGTAATCGAGTTCCTGCCCCGCCGGCTAAAACTATCCCTTTCATAATCTGCGTATTTTTTTGCAAAGATATGATTTATTTTAAAAATGAGTCTCAAAAGTGATGAACTTAAAAACTTTTTTTAAAGATAATTGAGATAATGGGTGTGAGTTAAATATTATTTGTATTTTTGTAGGTTAATATTTTAAAGACATGGGACCAAAAAACTTTATCGAAGAGATCATTGAAGAAGATTTAAGAAATGGTAAAAATGAATCCAGAGTGCATACCCGATTTCCCCCGGAACCTAACGGATATCTGCATATTGGACACGCTAAATCGATCTGCCTTAACTTTGGATTAGCACAGAAATATAAAGGTCTGTGTAATCTCCGATTTGATGATACCAATCCTACAAAAGAAGATGTCGAGTACGTAGATTCAATCAAAGAGGATATTCAATGGTTGGGATTCCAGTGGAATGCCGAGTACTACGCTTCAGATTACTTTGAACAATTTTACCAATGGGCTGAACAGATGATTCAGGAAGGGTTGGCATATGTTGACTTTTCTTCACAGGAACAGATTAGCTTGGAAAGAGGTACTCCTACTAAACCGGGTATTGAAAGCAAATATAGAAATACCCCGATAGAGGAAAATCTTCAACTCTTTAGAAAAATGAGAGCCGGAGAATTCGCAGAAGGAGAAGTGGTCCTGAGAGCTAAAGTGGATATGAGTTCGCCTAATATGCACATGAGAGACCCTATCATGTATCGTGTCCTCTTTGCAGAACACCATAGAACAGGAAATGATTGGTGTATCTATCCCATGTATGATTATGCTCACGGACAAAGTGATTCTATAGAAGGAATAACGCACTCCATCTGTACGCTTGAGTTTGAGGTACACAGACCTCTTTATGATTGGTTCTGCAAGGTTCTAAGAATTCACCATCCACAACAAATTGAGTTTGCACGTCTTAATCTGAGCTATACTATAATGAGTAAGCGTAAATTACTCCAACTGGTTGAAGAAAAGTATGTTACCGGATGGGACGATCCCAGGATGCCTACTATCTCCGGATTGAGAAGAAGAGGATATTCACCGGAATCAATTCGTAATTTTGCTGAAACTGTGGGAGTTGCAAAACGTGAAAATATAATCGATTTGAGTCTGCTGGAGTTCTGTGTGAGAGAGCATCTCAATAAGGTTGCTCAACGCAGAATGGCAGTGCTTGATCCGGTTAAATTGATTATCGATAACTATCCTGATGATCAGGTAGAAATGTTGCAAGCAATAAATAATCCCGAAGATCCTGAGGGAGGAACTAGAGAAATGCCATTCTCAAAGGAACTTTGGATTGAAAGAAGCGATTTTAGAGAAAATGCCGATAAGAAGTTCTTCAGATTGACTGTAGGACGTGAAGTGCGATTGAAATACGCTTACATTATTAAGTGTACTCACATCGTTAAGGATGAAGATGGTAATATTGTTGAAATTCACGCTACATATGATCCTGAAACAAAGAGTGGTATGGCACAAAGTAACCGAAAGGTGAAAGCGACCATCCATTGGTTGTCTGTGGATCATGCGCATCCGGCAGAAGTGCGTCTGTTTGATAAACTGTTCACTGTTCCTGAACCGGATAATGCGGAAGAAGGCAAAACGTTCCTTGACTTTATCAATCCTGAGTCATTGATAGTGAAAGAAGCGTTTATTGAAAAAGGTATGGAGAATGATACTCAACATCCTTACTATCAATTTGAACGTATTGGGTATTTCTGTGTGGATTCAGATTCAACAAAAGAAAAAATAGTGTTTAACAAAACAGTAGGTTTAAAAAGTTAAAAAAGATGCATTGTCTTTCCGATTATGATGTAAAGATATTGATGGCACTCAACCAAAGTTTGGATGGGAATGGCAAGTTTGCGCGCTTTTTAATGGAGAATGGATATCCGGAGCTGGTGGCCTTTTCAGCAGCAATCCACTCCGATGATGATGCATTTAATTGGTTGCTGAAAAATGGCTATCCTGAGTTTGCTGTTTTATGCAATGCAATTAATAATGAACCTCATGCCATTCAATGGTTGGTAGATCATAAAGCACATCTACTGTCACTCTTTGCAGCAGCCTGTCGGAAAGATGATGATGCAATCCGCTGGTTTGCAGATAATAAGTTGGATGTTTTTCTCTTTTTAGTGCGTACCATTCACAAAGAACTGCTCTTTCAGGCATGGGACGCTAACGATCCACATCGTTGGTAATCATTTAATATTTGATAAACTTGAACAGTTCCTCTTTAGTGGACTGAAACGAAAATGCGTCAGCTACACGGTAATAATTAGCTTTATCACTACAGTGGTTGTATGCAAACTTTGCGAATTCCAGCTTGTCACTTTCAAAAGAAAAAATACGGGTAATTTGTAAAATCTGATCAGTACAGATTCTTCCACTATTACGGGCTGCTACCTGCTTGGCTGTACTTAGCTTACCACTTTCCATCTTATTACTTTGAATAGATTGCAAAGCCTGATTGAATTCGACAGTTGGCATGCAAGGTGCTGGGGGTGGATTGTAGTTTCCACCACCGTGATGTCCGCCACCGGGGTGATTTCCTCCTCCGGGATAACCACTGCCTGGATAATTTCCTCCACCGGGATAGCCGCTACCAGGGTAGTTTCCATAGTTGTTTCCTAAATAGTGCTGATTTCCCCCACTGCCCCAGTAGTTGCCATAACTTCCAAAACCGGGGTAAAGGAAGGAGTAATAGGCGTTGGAATAGTTGTAGTTAGGTCTGATCAACTGAACAGTAACCATAGGATTGACGTTGAAAAAACTATTTTTTAGAATAAATCCGCTGCTACGATACTGGATTTCAAAGCTATTACGACGTGAATTCTGATCCACTAATATAGTCCTTCCTACAATCGGGTAATCCTGACTATCCATCTCAATTCTCAACCGATAAGGTTGCTGAATATTCATACCTGCGATTCGAATAGAATTGACAGAATATTGATTTTGAAGTACATCATCAATAAATACCCAAAAGCGTTGGTTGAAATTATTAGACTTAATTGTTATTGAACCGGGTTGAGCTGCTCCCCCCATTAATAAAAATAACAAAACTAAAAAATTAAATATCCTTTTCATATCATTAAGAGTTGAGGTTTACTATTTAGAGTCTTTTTTTTTATGAAAGTTAAAAAAAGGGGGGGGAGGAAATTCACACCGCCTTTGTTATTCTTTTGCAAAATTAGTTCTTTATCGCTTTTTTGTCAAAGCGTGTATTTTTTTAATTGGGTACAATGCGAGTTCCTCCCTTGGGATCTTCCAGTGATTTGGCTTCAGTTATAATACACTCTTTTCCACCATTTTCAACATAAAATATGGCAGCCCGGATTTTGGGAGCCATTGAGCCTTCAGTAAAATGACCTGCTGCCAAATAATTCTTAGCCTCATCAACGGTGATTTGATCTAAAGCTTGCTCATTCTCTTTTTTAAAGTTGATATACACTTTAGGAACATCAGTAAGGATATAAAACTGATCAGCTTGCAACTTTACTGCTGCTAGAGCAGAAGCTAAGTCCTTGTCAATCACCGCTTCTATCCCTTTAATTCCGGACTTTCCTCTAATTACAGGGATACCACCTCCACCACAGGTAATGACCACTTTCCCTGATCTGGCCAGTGTTCCGACAGTATCTATATTCATAATTTCAAGTGGTTTAGGTGATGGAACTACTTTTCTCCAGCCATTTCCTTTGGGATCCTCTGCATATTTTCCACCAACGGTAGCCTGGAAATGAGCTGCCTCTTCGCGGGTGTAGTAGGGGCCAACCGGTTTGGTAGGATTTTGAAAAGCGGGATCATTCTCATCCACAACCACTTGCGTTACCAAAGAGATTACCGGTTTGTCGATTCCTCTTTCATGAAAAACTTGCCTCATTCCCAGTTCAATCATGTATGCAATCGATCCTTGCGTTTCAGCAACGCACAAATCCATAGGCATTGCCGCTACACCATACTGCTTTTCTCCGGCATCATGCTGCAACATTACATTACCCACTTGCGGACCATTACCGTGCCCAATAACAAGTTCGTAATCCTGCTCGTAAAATTGACGCAGAGATTTACAAGTCTGCATCACATTTTCCAGTTGTTCCTGATAAGTTCCTTTTTGATTGTTTCGGAGAAGTGCATTTCCACCAAAAGCGATTACGGCTAATTTTTTCATTGGTTATATGTTTTAAATTGTTTGGGTTTTCTGTTTATTTATTTGCTGTTACCAAATCTGAGCTCTCTTTTCAGGTGCCAACCAAAGTGGATCACCCTCTTTGACACCAAATGTTTCAATAAATGGAGTAACGTGAGGCAAACAGCCGTTCACTCTCCATTTTCCTAAGGAGTGAGGATCCTCTTTAGTTCTTCTGATGATCTCCTCATCTCTGATATTACCTGCCCAGACCATAGCGTAAGCAATAAAGAAGCGCTCCTCAGCACTAAATCCATCCATCTCTTGTTGGATATTGCCCTCTTTTATAGCTCTTTGTAAAGCTGTAAAGGAGATATTCACCCCTCCATTATCTGCAATGTTTTCGCCCAAAGTGAACACACCATTGGCAAATAAGTTGGGAAGTACCTCGATCTGATTATAATAATCAATTAACACTTGAGCTCTTTCTGCAAAGTGAAGACTGTCGTTTGAGGTCCACCAATTGTTTAAGTTTCCGTCAATATCATAGTAGCGACCTGCATCATCAAATCCGTGAGTCATTTCATGTCCGATTACCACACCAATAGCCCCATAGTTAACAGCATCATCAGCGTTGAGATCAAAGAAAGGAGGTTGTAAAATTCCGGCAGGGAAGCAGATTTCGTTAGTGCTGGGGTTGTAGTAAGCGTTGACAGTTTGTGGGGTCATATACCAGCGCGTTGGATCGGTAGGTTTTCCGATTTTAGAGAGTTCGTAGTTATTCTCAAAAATTCTGGAACGAACAATGTTAGCATAATAGCTGTCATTTTTGATATCAAGAGCACTGTAATCTCTCCATTTATCAGGATAACCTATTTTCACAATCATACCATGCAATTTGGCAATCGCTTTTTGTTTGGTAACATCTTCCATCCAGGTGAGTTGATTAAAGCGCTCTTCCATGGCTATAGTTAGATTTTCAACTAATTTTTCCATTCTTGCTTTGGCTTCAGGTGGAAAATAACGCTCTACATACATTTGTCCAACAGCCTCTCCTAAAGCGCCATCTACAGTTTCAACTACTTTTTTCCAACGTGGCTTGTCAGACTCTTTTCCTGATAAAACTTTACCGTAAAAATTGAAAGAATTTTCGTAAAATCCTTTACTTAAGTATGGTGCTGCATCATTGATAACATGCCAAGCCAGGTAAGCTTTGATTGTTTCAATACTATTTTTTGCTAAAATGGGATTCAATCGGGTAAAATAGTCGAGTGTTCCCATATTGACTTCATTCAATTGATCCAATTTGAGTGCTTTGAGATAGGTTTTAACGTTGAATGAAGGAACCATTTTTTGCCATTCTTCAATGGTTTTTAAGTTGTAGGTTTGGTTTGGATCTCTCAATACTTCTTTATCCATAAATGCTTTTGCCATTTGAGTTTCAAAAGCCAACACTTTCTCAGCCATAGCTTTCTCTTTTCCTTCTGCTTTTACAATTTTAGGATAGCCTGAGAGTTGGAATAGGGTAGTCATAAAGTTAACGTACTCTTCTCTTATTTTTGCCATTGCAGGATCTGTATAGTATTCCTTTTCTCCGATTCCTAAACCGGTTTGCCAGATCCAGGCGATATTCATTTTGCTATTTTTAGGATCTGCTTCTCCAAAAAGAGCGAAAAGAGGGGCACTGCCTTCCAAATGGATCTCTCCTAGCAGTTGAGGTAATTCTTCCAAAGATTTTAGGTTGGCTATTTTTTGAAGTTCATTTTGAATAGGCTCAGCTCCCTGTTGTTCAATTTTTGTTGTATCCATACCCATATTGTACAGGTCGCCAATTTTTTGCTTGATTGTTCCTGCTTTATGCTGCTCTGCTGCAATCTGCGTAATTAACTCTTTGAGCTGAATTTTATTATTTTCTGCAAGTTGGTCAAATGTTCCGAAACGAGAATACTCTGCCGTTAACGGATTTTTATCCATCCAGCCTCCGGTGGCATAGCGATAAAAATCGGCTGCCGGAGAAACAGTAGTATCCAGATTTTCTATGTTAATTCCGGATGTCAATTCCCTTTGATTCTCTTTTGCTTTCTCTTTACATGACGCAAATAAGATTATTGTTCCCATTACGATTGATACAATTTTAATTTTCATTATTTTAATAGTTTGATTATTAGTATGTTATTTTTTGATTTTTGAATTCTGATATAACCTACAAAGTTAAATATTTTTTTTCATATGGAACCAACCAGCTTTTATTTATTTTTTTTATAGATTCAACAGGCAAAGTT
>DIRT01000038.1 GCA_002427605.1 Bacteroidales bacterium UBA5429
TTTTTTATCGGACAACAGTGATTACAAATATATCAATAAAGCTGAATTAGCTATTTGCGATTTTAAGTATGAGAAAGCTTCAAACTATTATGAAAAGGCTTTCAAAACCGGGCTTTGTTTTAAGAATGATTTAAGAAATGCCTTTACTGTAGATTATAAGTATACTGAAAAAGAGGATAACGTCTTGGCTTACACGCACAAGCTTGCGCAACGTGGATTTTCAACTCCTGCTATTGATACAGTGAAATATTCGGAACTTTATGCTCAAATTAAGCAAGTTCAAGATACAACCCAAATCATATATGACCCTGGCATCTTAAAACAACTGGATACACTTTTGATAGTAGATCAGTCCTACCGGAAGAATGGTTTCGCATATAAGAAAGAAAACCGGCATGTAACTGACTCTCTAGACTTAATTAATTACAATAAATGGTTATCTTTCTATGAAATTGAGGATGAAGCTGTAAAACAAACTTTGGGCATCTATTTTTATAGAACACCGGATCCGTTACTTCGTCATAACATTGTATTTGGTAGATTTCCGGAAAATATCTTATGGGATCAGGTTCAAAATGGGTATTTGGATGTTAGAGACTATATGGAAATATACGACATATACATTGGAACCGCCGGAACTCCTCAACAACGAGCGATCTATGCAAAAATACCTTTTGGTGGTGGGACCATTGCAAACAAAACATTTTTTGGATTATATACAAAAAAGGATGCACCTAAACTAAGAAAAGTATTCTATCTCAATTCTCCTAAAGATGAATTGAAAAAGCATATTTATCAGTTTTATCATGGTGAAAAAGAGTTTTTCTTGGTGCCAATTAAGACCTACGGGGCTCCATGTAGTGAAGAGGATGAGTTGGAACTAAGGTTACAATACAAAGAATTTGAGAATAATAATCCTAAAGAGTACAACAAATATGAATATATCATATTGACAAATCCTGAATTTGAATGTGGGTAATAAATATTTTCCAATAAAAAAAATTATGAAAGGAAGTTCGAGATAATTCAATTCGAATATGTTAACAAATATTAATAAAAGTTAAATAATATTAACGGGGGGGGGTAAAATTGACTTTTGTATTACTATTTTATATATCTTTGGAGCGGAATAAAGAAGGAATATTAAAAGTTACAATAAATCAGATTCAATGTTACAATTTTTATGTAAAACGAACTTAGGCTAATTAGCCTCCGTCATAAACCAACTGTGCTGCTGCTGACAGGAGGCGATAACCAGGTGCACCGCAGGGAATGGTATTTGCTCTTGAAAAACTCATAACCAAACCCTGCTTCCGGCACCCAAGCAAACATAAATATATGTTGTATATGTTTATGGGCACGACCAATCGGCAAAAATACAAATTTTTTGGATTGGGAGAGGTAGTTTGAGTAAATTTATAAATAAAAAAATAATTAATGATGAATAAGTTAAAAAATCAACTCGATTTATCAAGAATCTTTAATAAAAATAATTTCAGACTTCTAACTTTAAGTATTATAACAGTATCAGTCTTATTATCAAGTTGTTCAGATAATATTGACAATATTTATACTTCAAGACCACCATCATCTCAAAATGGAACTGAAATTAGTGAAGCCAAAGTTCCATGGCTTGTTATTTTAGCTGCAGTAGTGGTAGTATCAGAAGTAATTGATGGACGTTATTACGAAGATATTGAGTATTATCCAAATGGAGAAATTAAGTCAAAAAAACGTGGTTGTAAAGGGGTTTTTGGTACATGTACTATAAATTCAAGTTGTGCTGTTAGTGGACAGAATGTTTCCATAGAACCTGTGAGTTTGGACTATATTGAAAGTGGAATAACTAGAACTATTAATGCGGAAATAATAAAATCCGATATTGGTATTGTTTATGGTATAAATAAAAATAATCCATCTGATTGCTCATATTTCTTTGATTCGGATACAAAAATGATTACTGGACCGCTGGTAATTGATAATCCAAATATTTTAGATCAACTTGGTCTCAAAGAACCAATAATAGTAAAAGGAGAATATCAAGTTTATGAAAGTGAAAACTATAAATATATTATTATTCATAGTAGATAAGAATGTTTTTGCATATCCAAAAGTACTAATTTTTGCGTGTACTTTTCTGTTTTTTTCATGTTTAAGCAATTTTTCCGATAAAAAAATGGGTGATAGGCAAGTGTTAGCCTTCAAGAGCGATAGCATTGAGTATGTTGTTTATGAACTTGATAGAAAAAAGGATTCTGAAAATAATCAACAATGTTATAATTTTGTAGAAATTAATAATAAAAGAGATGGTTTTGAAATTTATGGAGCCAATATTGCTGATTTGTTTTCATTCTTTTTTAATGTCGATAAACATAATATCTATTTTGAAGATAAAAAGAGATCCTTTTATTCGGTTATATACAAGGGAAAAGTTGAAAGTGAAATAAAAAAAGATATTTTTCAAAAATTAATAGATTATAAAGGGTTGAAAATCGTTAAAAACACTATTCTTGCAGATATAAATAGTTTAGAAATTGAAAAATCAATTAAGTTAAGTTCATATATTAACCCTAATTCGAATGAAAAAATTTCAATATTGCTAAATGATGAAAAATATATTTTCTCCAACGTAAATTTAATAATTTTTGTGAAAAAATTAAATGAACTATACCCAGGTAAATTTTTCTACGAGGGTGACTCAACAAAAAGGTATAATTTAGAAATACCAGTTGGATTGGGGTATGGCGAAATAATATTTTACTTGAAAGATAAATATGATATCAGTATAAACAATATTCAAAGAGAGGTTTTAATGTATTCTCTGATTGAAAACAAATAAATTTGTCAAATTCTTACATAAAATTGAACTACTGACCGATTTTTTTTGTGTTTAACTGCTTGTAACAGTGTTTTAGCGATACAAATTTATAACTATGGGGCGAGACTTCAGTCAACCCCCATTGTTTTTTATAATATTTTTTGTCGGGCAGAGTGATTTTTTAATGAAACCCCCTTCAACTTAAAACTTATTTGTACATTTGCAAGTTATTAGAGAACCGAATACTCTCTGATTATAATTTGTACAACATGAAGATTTTATTGCGTTATAAACTTCCGTTTGCTCGCTCTTTAGTGGGGGTTTTGATACTTTCTCTTTTCTTATTGCAAACATCGAAACTTCAGGCTCAAACACCGTGGACTCTAGATTCCTGTATTTCGTACGCCTATGAGCATAGTTTTGAGGTGCAACAAAAACTGTTGAGTATTCAGTATAAAGAGATTGCAGCAAAACAAACCAAAATGAGGCTGGCGCCTCAACTTTCCGGAAGTGTAGGACAAAACTTCGATATCGGGCGGTCGCAGGATGCTTCTTCGTTGATCAGCTCGGGTAGTCAGGCGGCTACTTCTATCGGATTGGGACTCTCTATGCCTCTATTCGAAGGATTGCGAAACTACCACCAAATGCAAGCAGATGAGATAGATATCCGAACTTCATTGTATGAATTGGAACAGTTGAGAGAAAATATCGAGCTCAATGTGATGGCTTACTATTTGCAGATTTTAAATCGCAAGGAGATGCTGCAAATAGCCCAGTTGAAGGAGACAATTTCACAGGAAATGGTTCAAAAAGTGACTCTTTTGGTTCAAAATGGGAAAAGTTCTGAAACAGAGCTCTATAATGCCAGGTCAACTTACGCGCAGGATCGTACTGCTGTAATTCAGGCTGAAAATAATCTGAAATTGGCAAAACTGGAACTGGCTCAACTCATCAATGTTCCCAATCCGGATCTTTTTGAGATTGATGAGGTGGGTGAAATCAGTGATATCGATCAGTTTCTTAATCATGAGATGCCTTACATCGATATTGCGTCTGTAATTCAGAACGCAACAACCAACAGAGGAACTGTCAAAGCGGCTCAATCCAGAATAGAAAAAAGTCAAAAAGAGATCAAAATAGCGCAGTCGGGATGGTATCCATCTCTCTCACTATACGCCAATTATGGCACAGGATATTACTATTCCTACGCCCAGAATCCGGTTTTCCCGAATGCTCCTTTCTTTAATCAATTGGAAGACAATTCAAGACAAGTGATTGGGCTTTCACTCAATATTCCGATTTTTGACCGTTTAAGCACATATCATCAGACAAAAATAGCCAAATTGCAACTGCAAGATCAGCAATTGCAGTACGATGAGAATATTCGCAAATTGACCAAGGAGATTCAACAGGCTTATGCGGAAATGATTGCGGCAGAAGCGAACTACAAAGCAGCGAAGGAGTTTTACGAAGCCTCCAAAATCTCTTTTGAGTATGAACAAGTTCGTTTTGATGCGGGAGCTTCAACGCAGTTTGAATTCAATGAGATTAAAAACAGATACAACCAGGCTCATGCACAATGGGTGCAAGCCAAGTACGATTATCTCTTCAAATACAGAATCGTTCAGTTATACGGGAATTAATCGTTTGCCAAAGCCAAAATAGCTTTTTTGATCTCTTCAAAGTTTCGGGTAGGCATCGTCAATTGTGTGGTATTGGTTCCTATTTGATCCGGTTGGTGTGCATCGGAGGAGCGAATAAACGGTTTGTTTTTGAGATATTTATGTTGCTGAATCATAGCCTCTTTGGTGGTGTGCTTAGTGATTTCAACCGCTTCATATTCCAGGTCAAAAGGGATAAATCCCAACTGCGAAATAACGCTGGTTTTCGATTTGTCAATATGTGCCGGAATAAACATGCCATCTAAAGCGTGAACCTCCCTCTCAATCTGTTCAATTGATAAGTCCAAAGCTGAAGTTAACAGTCGGGGCTCTTCATAGATGATATTCATCTCCTCATCAATCTGAATCTGATCTCCAAAGAAATCCGGATCATTGGGAATATCGGGCAAATGTTTCTCCAATAGTTGCTGAAACTGAGCTAATCTCTCATGATTTGGGAAAAAGGCAAGACAATGCGCTTCTTCCTTAGTGGTTACCTCTGCACCACACAGCACAAAGATATTTCTGTTTTTGGAGTAAAATTCAGTCAGTTGACAATGCCGTGTGGAATTGTGATCCGTAATTCCAATGATATCGATCCCATTCCGAAGTGCAGTTTCAACAATATATTCCGGACTCATGTCTAAGTCTCCGCAAGGGGAGAGTAGGGTGTGAATGTGTAAATCAGCTTTATAAGTCGGCATTATTTTTTTACTTAATCTGTTGAATCAAAATGAACGACAAAGATATATATTCTTTTTGTATCTTTGCATAAAAATTTGAATATGACACTACAGGAAATTATAACTCATGTTTCAGGAACGGTTGTGGCGGGAGATCCTACAATATATCCTACTATTGATTGTGCATTTGCATCGGACTTGATGAGCGATGTATTGACTATCACGACGGATAAGAGAATTATGCTCATCACAGGATTGGCTAATCTGCAAACCATCAGGACATGCGAAATGTCAGATATTAAAATTATCTTGTTTGCTCGGGGAAAAAAGGCTACTGAAGAGATGATTGAGTTAGCGGAAGAGGACGACATGGTGTTGATTGAGACTCCGCATTCACTTTATAAAGTATCCGGAATACTCTATAATGCCGGATTATTACCCGTGTACTAAAAATTGTGTTCTATGAATTTTAAATTTGAAGTTGAAGGAGGAGATTTTACCAATGCCGGAACAGCCTCCAGTCAAGTAAAGAAAATGATGAAACAATTGGGTGTTGATGCAGCCATTATCAAACGTACTGTAGTGGCACTCTATGAAGCTGAAGTGAATATTGTTGCTCATGCCTACAGGGGTGATATTTTTGTTGATATTGACGAATCCGGAATCTACATTAAATTGGTGGATGAGGGTCCCGGAATCCCGGATATTGACCAAGCAATGATAAAAGGATACTCCACAGCCTCTCCTAAGGTGAGAGAAATGGGGTTCGGTGCCGGTATGGGACTGCCTAACATCAAGGCTAATACGGATGTATTGAATGTGTTTTCAGAAGTGGGAAAAGGAACTACTGTAGAAATTTCAAACCTTTTTCAAAAAGAATAGTATGGAAGATTTTCATCATGCCTTAAGTTTTAAATATGAATTGTGTATCGGTTGTTCGCACTGTACCAGCGTGTGTCCGACTGCTGCCATTCATGTTGAAGAAGGAAGACCGATTTTGAATCCCAATCGCTGTATCGATTGTGGAAGATGTTACAATGCTTGTCCTTTGAATGCAATCTATATTGAACAGGATGACTTTCAAACCATTTACGATTATAAGTATCCTGTTTTGCTGGTCCCCTCGATTTTTAGTTCCCAATTTCAGGATAAATTTAGCAATAAAGTGATCCTTTCCGTATTTTATCATCTGGGGTTTAAAAAGGTCTATGAAGTGGAAAGGGCTGTCAATATTTTAAAAGAGAAATACTTGGAAATGATGCAGAATGAGGAGTTGGAAAGACCTATTATCTCTTCATTTTGTCCGGCTATTGTCCGCTTGATTCAAGTGAAGTTCCCCTCCCTGGTTTCCAATCTTTCATTGGTTAGACCTCCATTGGATATTACGGCGCTGTTTATCAAGAAATCATTGGAAAATTCAGGAATTCCAAGGGAAGATATTGGCATTTTTTACATTTCACCTTGTGCCGCCAAAATTGCCGCAATAAAAAGTCCGGTGGGCGAAGATAAATCCGTTGTAGATGGAGTTATCAATATGAACTATATGTATAACAAGGTTTTAAGAATTATAAAACAGGGGGAATACAAGCTGGTGACTGATGAGGAAGATTTTCACTCTATGTCTAACGATAGTTTGCGCTTCTCACTAACCGCAGGAGAGGTTCGTTTGATGGATAGAGGAAGAAATTTAGCGATTGACGGCGTTCATAACGTATCCAGATTCCTCAGCAAATTGGAAGATGACTACGTGGATAATATCGATTTTCTGGAATTGCGAGCTTGTGACGAGAGCTGCGCAGGAGGCATATTGTGTGCAGGAGATCGCTTTTTGACAGCGGAAAGACAACGCAATCGATTGAAAAGAAGTTCCAGGAAAAAACATGCCGATGAGATGAATCAATATAAAGATTATCTCTTGGATAATATTGTGGTTGGGAAAGTGGAACCCCGTTCCATGGATAAATTGGATGATGATATCGCCGTGGCAATGAGGAAAATGAAAAAATCTTACGAGATCAATTCCCATCTTCCACAGGTGGATTGTCGGATTTGTGGATATCAAAGTTGTAAAGAACTCGCTATCGCGATTGTGAATCAGAAAGCCAGTCTGACGCACTGTATTTTTGTGCAAAGAGTTCTGGAACAAGGAGATAAGTTGACCAATATGGAATCGATCAAGATTACGAGGAAAATCTGGGGCGAAAATAAGGTGAATAAAAATAGTTTGGATACACTTAATCTGGAATAGCATGAAAGATATCTCACTCCATATCATGGATATTTTACAAAATTCCACCCGCGCCAAAGCAACAGTGATTGAGTTGCTTGTCGAGGAGGATGAACAAAATGATAAACTGATTCTAAAGTTTACAGATAATGGCACAGGGATGTCGCAAGAAACACTGGAAAAGGTGTTGAATCCATTCTTTACGACCCGAACCACACGCAAAGTGGGATTGGGATTGTCGCTCATCAAGCAAAATGCGGAACAAACCGGTGGATCTTTGGAGATTGAGTCAGAACTGGGAAAAGGAACTGTTGTGACAGTAACTTTTGGACTCAGCAGTATCGACCGTCCTCCTATGGGCGACCTTGCCGGCACTGTTGTCCTGACCGCCTCTGCTTACCCTGATGTGAGATTTATCGTGAATTACAAAAACTCCAAGGTAGATTATGTTTTTGACACTGATGAAATCAACGAAGCCCTCGATGGCATCTCCATCCAGGAACCGGAGATTATTCAGTACCTCACCGAAATGTTCCGGGAAAACATCTCTTGATTTCGGATTTCGGATTTCGGATTTCGGAATGAAGGCGGAATGCGGAATGCGGAGGGCGGAAGGATATTGTGTGTTGCGCGCTACTTATTCCTTTAAAACCTTTTGTTGCAAATTTTCATTAACATCAGATACTTCAATTTCTGTTAATGAATGATCAATAATGATATCATTCTTTAATGCAAATGAAAGATTGTCTGTAAGTTCTGTTGGGGTTTGATAAACATTATCCGTTATGGATGTGTCAGATGTTTCATAATTTACTAATACTGTACTATTTATTGATTCCATAATATTACATTAAATGTTGCAAAATTAATATTAATTTTCATATTTCCAACCTTCAAAAACTCTTTGGTCTTCAATTGCGGTCCTCGTTAAAGGTGGTAATCCCGGTTGATTTATTGGAATTTGCTTTTTATTAATAACTCCTTCACTCACAAAAACATAAGTTCCACCATGAATACTTTCTATTAGAGCACGTCTAAATGAATAATTCAAAGAATTTTGATTTCCTAATAAAACATTTGGGTCATATCTGTTTGATAATTCCAATTCGTGATGGATGCTATCATGTACAGTCTTAATTTTTTTGTAAAAATCCATTGATGGTGTTTCAATATTTAGTCCTAAATCATCCCTAGCCTCTCTTCGATAAATCGGATAATCGTGGCTCCCAGAATCAGAGCAGAGAAATGAAACTATTTGTTTTATTTTCTTTTTATCGTTAAAGTTCTGTTTTAGCAACTTTTCTGCAAGCATTTGAATCTGTGAACGTGAACGGAATACATTACCAATAACAATAGGATGTATTTTGTCTGCTAAAACATTGAATATCCTTGTCATATCATTTTGATTAGAAATATTCAACTCTTGTTTTGCGTACTCAAAAAATCCTTTTATTGATTCCACACTAACGGGTACCCTTGCATGTGGATTTTGAGGAAATGCAGGATTTTGCGGATTTAATGGACTGTTTAGACTTGGGTCAATAGGACCAAGAGTAGCTTGTTTAGTCATTATTATTTTATTCGCACCCAGACTTATTAATGTTCCGGCACTACGTGCTTTTGCAACAACAATAACTTCATAAGATTTACAAAACTGCTTAATCAAGTTTATCAAACTCCAAGCTGCCATCGTATCTCCACCACGAGTGTAGAGAAATAATGATATTTTATCGGGAAGATTAAATTTATCAAGGTGATTAACGAAATAGTCTTGCATTTCAGATGAAATTTGTGTTTCAAGATTTGGTCTATCACCTGTGATAAACACTAAAAGTTTTGAGTTTCTTTCGTTCTCAATTTCTTTGTAAAGTTGTAGTCTGTCTTTAAGCATAATATTTAGTTTTAGTAGTAGTTTGTTTAGGTTGTGTAGTGTACTTCTTTTACGCAACAAAGATACAAATAAAGTCAGTAATGAGAAGTAAGAAGTAAGAAATAATTTGAAGGTGGAAGGCGGAATTTCAATTACGAATTACGAATTAGGGGGTTTAAATTAAAATTGAACGCTGCTGTAGAGACGCAATGCATTGCGTCTCTACGACCATATGCGCATCACATATTCATAACAAAAAATTAAAACCGTAACGTAATTCGTAATTCGTAATTAACCCTGCATATCTAAAGAGGTTCATGTTGCCGAGTGGGGTGATAAATTTGAAAAAAGGAAAGTCTAGTCTGCCCCCTAATTTTTTTTATTTCCAAAATAAAAACACAAAAAATAGGGAATATAAAATGTAAAATCAAGTGAAAAAAAATAAATTCCAAATATATTGTGTCAAAAGGCTGTTTCTTGGAATCTTTTTTGTATATTTGCAGACTGATTTAAAGCCCTGAAATAAAAACCAATTTATAATTATAAAGTACTATTAATTAATTAATTAAATTTAAAATGGACAAGATTAGATCTTTAGCAGATTTGAAGAAAAAGAGAGAACAACTTCAATCTGCTCTGAAACTTCGCGAGCAAGGGGAGAATACTGAGAACTTGATTCAAGTGAGAGTAGCGATGGCTACTTGCGGTATTGCTGCCGGAGCAAAGCAAGTTATGGAAGTTATTATTAATGAGTGTAACAAGAGAGGGATTCAAGCTGTGGTTACTCAAACCGGATGCATGGGTTATTGCTATGCTGAACCCACCGTGGAAGTAACAAAACCAGGTGAAGACCCAGTTGTTTTTGGGCATATTACACCTGCAAAAGCAGAAGAGCTTGTTACTAAATATTTACTTGGAAATGAAATGCTTGATGGCGTTATTCCGGTAAATTATGGAAAAGTAGATCAATAACATAAATAGGAGGTTTTCTCATGTCAAATTTTAAGTATCACATTTTAGTTTGCGGTGGGACAGGATGTCGCGCATCGCATGGTGAAGAGATTATTGAAAATTTCAACCAGCTTTTAGCCGATAAAGGGTTGTCTAATGATGTACAAGTGGTGACTACAGGTTGCTTTGGTTTCTGTGAAAAAGGACCCATCGTGAAAATATTGCCCGATAATACATTCTATACTTCAGTAAAACCCGAAGATTGTCGTGAAATTATTGAAGAACATATCGTAAAAGGTAGAAAAGTTAATCGTTTACTCTATTTGAATCCTGAAACTAAAGAACATATTTCGGATTCAAAACATATGGGTTTCTACCAAAAGCAACTTCGTGTTGCTTTAAGAAACTGCGGATTCATTGACCCTGAAAATATTGATGAGTATTTCGCAAGAGACGGATATGCTGCATTAGCACAAGTGTTAGAGCAAAATGATCCTAAAGCAACCATTGAAATTATTAAAAAAGCAGGTCTTCGTGGACGTGGAGGTGCCGGTTTCCCAACAGGATTGAAATGGGAATTGGCTGCTAAAAGCGAAGGAGATGAAAAATATGTTGTTTGTAATGCGGACGAGGGTGACCCCGGAGCATTTATGGACAGATCAATCCTTGAAGGTGACCCACATACAGTAGTTGAAGCAATGGCTATCAACGGTTTCTGTATTGGAGCATCAAAGGGTTTAATTTATATTCGTGCAGAGTATCCATTGGCAATCAGACGTCTTCAAATAGCTATTAAACAAGCTACAGAGTACGGATTGTTAGGCAAAAATATTATGGGAACCGATTTTAGTTTTACTATTGAATTAAAATATGGTGCCGGTGCATTTGTATGCGGTGAAGAAACAGCTTTGATTCACTCTATGGAAGGACAACGTGGTGAGCCCACATTTAAACCTCCATTCCCTGCACAACAAGGTTACCTTAAAAAACCTACCAACGTGAATAACGTTGAAACTTATGCCAATATCCCCGTTATCCTTCTCAAAGGATGGGAATGGTTCTCCTCCATCGGTACCGAAAAATCAAAAGGAACCAAAGTTTTTGCTTTGGCTGGAAAAATTAATAACGTGGGGTTGATTGAAGTTCCTATGGGAATCACCCTTCGTGAAGTAATTTATGAAATTGGTGGCGGTATTAAAGATGGTAAGAAATTTAAAGCTGTTCAAACCGGAGGACCTTCAGGTGGATGTTTGACAGAAAAATTCTTGGATACACCTATCGATTATGATAGCTTATTGGCTGCCGGTTCTATGATGGGATCAGGGGGTATGATCGTGATGGATGAAGATGACTGTATGGTTGCAGTATCCAAATTCTACTTGGATTTTACAGTAGAAGAATCCTGTGGAAAGTGTGCTCCTTGTAGAGTAGGAAATAAGAGATTGTGTGAATTATTAGATAAAATTACTCAAGGAAACGGAACTATGGAAGACCTTGAAAACTTATCTAACTTAGCAGCAGTAATTAAGGATACTTCATTGTGCGGACTAGGACAAACTTCTCCTAATCCTGTCCTTTCTACTATACATAATTTCTGGGATGAGTATGTTGCTCACGTAGTAGATAAAAAATGTCCAGCAGGACAATGTAAAGCGTTGAAACGCTACATGATTGATCCGGAAGCTTGTATTGGTTGTACTGCTTGTGCACGTGCGTGTCCTGTAGGAGCAATTACCGGTGAAAAGAAAATGGTACATGAAATCAATCAAGAGACATGTATCAAGTGCGGTGCTTGTTATGAAAAATGTAAATTTAATGCAATCTTTATTAAATAGAAAGGAAATAAATAATGGATCAGGTAAAATTAACTATAGATAAAAGAGAAGTTGTTGTCCCAAAAGGAACTACTATCCTTAAGGCGGCAGATTCAATAGGTATTCATATTCCAACCCTTTGTTATTTTGAATTAAAAGGGATGAACATCACCAATAAACCGGGTGGATGTCGTATCTGTGTTGTTGAAGTAGAAGGAAGAAGAAACTTGGCACCCGCTTGTGTTACTGAAGTAATGGAAGGTATGGTGGTGAAAACAAACTCAGTAAGAGTTTATAACGCAAGAAGGACAGTTTTGGAATTGATTTTGAGTGACCACCCTTCTGATTGCTTGGTTTGTGCGAAAAGTGGAGAGTGTGAATTACAAGATTTAGCTATCCGCTTTGGTGTTAGAGAGATTCCTTTCCAAGGGGAAATGTCTACATATCAATTAGAAACTTCTTCATCAATTATCAGAGATAATAACAAATGTATCATGTGTCGCCGTTGTGAATTGGTTTGTAACGAATTCCAAACTGTAGGCGCACTTTCTGCTGTTGATAGAGGATTCCAGGCTGTAGTAACTACTGCATTCAATCAGAAAATGAGTCACTCACCCTGTACATTCTGCGGTCAGTGTGTGGCTGTTTGTCCTGTTGGTGCATTGACAGAAGTGGATAATACTCCTAGAGTAATCCGTGCTATTGCTAACGAAAAGAAAACTGTTGTTGTACAAGTAGCTCCTGCAGTGAGAGTAGCTCTCGGTGAAGAGTTTGGAATGAAACCGGGCTCTATCGTAACCGGAAAATTGACAACAGCATTGAGAGAGTTAGGCTTTGACTACGTATTTGATACAGACTGGAGCGCTGACTTAACCATTATGGAAGAAGGTACCGAGTTAATCGATCGTTTAACAAGACATCTCAATGGAGATAAAACAGTTAAATTACCTCTATTGACCTCTTGCTGCCCTGCATGGGTTAACTTCTTTGAACATAATTTTCCAGACCTAAAAGAGATTCCTTCAACTGCAAAATCTCCACAACAAATGTTTGGAGCTATTGCTAAAACCTATTTTGCAGACAAAATTGGTGTGAAGAGAGAAGATTTGGTTGTTGTGTCTGTGATGCCTTGTTTGGCTAAGAAATATGAATGTGCTCGTGAAGAGTTTATCATTGATGGAAATCCTGATGTGGACTTCTCAATCACTACTCGCGAATTAGCACACTTGATCAAACAAGCTAACCTTGACTTTGAAACTCTTGAGGAAACTCCATTTGATAGCCCACTTGGTGAATCTACCGGTGCAGGTGTGATCTTTGGAACAACCGGTGGAGTTATTGAAGCCGCTTGTCGTACTGCAGTTGAAATTTTAACTGAAAAACCTTTGGACAGAATCGATTTTGTAGAACTTCGTGGTTTGGAAGGAATCAGATCAGCTACTATCGATGTGAATGGATTTCCATTGAAAATTGGTATCGCGCATGGTTTAAGCAATGCTCGTAAATTACTAGAACAAATTCAAAAAGGAGAATCTGATTTCCACGCTATCGAAGTAATGGCTTGTCCAGGAGGATGTATTAATGGTGGTGGTCAACCTTTGAATCATGGTAATGCTGAGATTATTAAAGCACGCTGGGAAGCTATTTATCAAGTAGATAAAAATCTTCCTATACGTAAATCTCATGAAAATCAATCAGTGCAAACTCTTTATAAAGAATTTTTAGGAGAACCTTGTGGACATAAGGCACACGAGTTACTCCACACTCACTATTTTGATAAACAAAAAGTTATTGAAATCAAAGTGGATTAACCGGATTGTACAATTTTAAAAGCTAAAAATTATGTCAAGTATAAAAATAGAAATAAGTCAGAATACAAGATCAAAAATCGAAGAGATTTGTAAATCTTATAATTATGAACAAGGTGAATTAATCAACGTGCTTCATAAAACGCAAGAGTATTTGGGATACCTTCCTGCTGAAGCTCAAGAAGTGATCGCGAAAGAGATGAACATTCCAACAGCAAAAGTTTATGGTGTGGTTTCTTTCTACTCTTTCTTTACTATGATCCCAAAAGGTAGATTCCCAATCTCTATCTGTATGGGTACAGCATGTTATGTGCGTGGAGCTGAAAAAATTCTTGATGAATTTAAAAATCAACTGGGTCTTAGCGTTGGTGAAACTGCTCCTGATGGATTATTCTCATTGGCTTCTCTCCGTTGTGTGGGTGCTTGTGGATTAGCTCCGGTAGTACTCGTTGGAGATAAAGTTTATGGCCGTTTGGCAACTGATGATGTAAAAGATATTATCGCCGAATTTAAAAATTCAGCTGATGTAATATAACAATTTACAAGTATTTAATGATAAAAAAGGGTGTTGAATAAACACCCTTTTTTTTATATTTTAACGATTTCAAGTTCGCTGTTTTTAAATTCTTTTGCCATTAAAACAGGCTGAATGAGATCCCTGATCTCTTTAGCTAAAGCTTCAATTACTTTTCTCTTTGCAAACGGACGGTAATATACAAAACTTATTTCACGAACAGGTACAGGGGCTGAAAAGTTTCTTACCTTTTTTTTACGCTCTTCTGTCAAAGATTGAAAATAGAGCTCCGGAATAAGAGTTAAACCACCCAATTGATCTACCATATTTAATAAAGTTTCAAAACTGTTAGAATCAAATTTAAGATTGGATGGTATGTTCTGACTCTTTTTTAATGCACAAAGATTAATGAATTGGTTTCGTAAACAGTTGCCCTCTTCTAATAACCATATTCTGTGATTCTTAATCTCATCGGGAATAACAAAATGAGTATCCTCATCGAACTTTCCATAAACCATTAAGGTTTCATAATATAGAATTTCTTCTTCATAATCATCGATCTCCATGGGTGTGGCCATAATCCCTACGTCAATCGTCCCTTCTTTGAGTTGCTTGATAATATTATTGGTTGTTATTTCGAACATTTCTATATGTAAATCAGGAAATTTTTCTAAAATAGGAAGTAAAACAACCGGTAGCAGAGAGTTGGCTACAGTTGGAATAATTCCTATTTTTAAAATACCAGTGAAATGATCAAGTTTTTTCTTTGCCAACTCCTTAAGTTGATAAGTTTCTTGGAGTACTTTAATGGCTTGAACAACAATAATCTTTCCTTCATCTGTGGTAACTATTGGATTGGTTTTTCTGTCAAAAATGACAATTTCTAATTCTTCCTCCAGCTTTTTGATCATGGTGCTTAGTGTCGCCTGAGTAATGTAACAATATTCCGCCGCTTTACTAAAGTTTTTGAATTGATCAACTGCTACAATGTATTCTAATTGCTGTAAATTCATGCTTGAAAATTTTAATATTGATAATATCAATTGCAAAGATAGATAAAAATATGATCGAACGTGGGATAATAAGTGCTATCTTTGCATCATAATCATAAAAAATGAATCTATAACTAAAATAAATTAACAAAAAAAATAATTATGGAAAATTTACAAGAAAAACAACACGTATCTATGCCTAGAATTGGAGAACCAGCTCCGGCCTTTAAAGCAATAACAACTCAAGGAGAGGTTAACTTTCCTGCTGACTATAAAGATAAATGGGTTATCCTCTTCAGTCACCCCGCTGACTTTACACCCGTTTGTACTTCAGAATTTATGACTTTTGCAAATATGGAGAAGGAATTTAATGAAGCAGGTGCTGAGTTGCTTGGACTTTCAGTGGATGGTCTGTATAGCCACATTGCTTGGTTGAGAACCATTAAAGATAAAATTGAATATAAAGGAATGAAAAATGTAGAAGTTACTTTCCCATTGATTGAGGATATTACAATGGATGTAGCTTCCAAGTATGGTATGATTATGCCCGGCGAAAGTGATACCAAAGCGGTACGTGCGGTGTTTTTTATTGACCCTAAGGGAGTGATTAGAACCATTATTTATTATCCTTTGAGTTTAGGAAGAAACTTTAAAGAGTTATATCGTATTCTGATTGGACTTAAAGCTGCTGATGAGTTTGGCGTTGCGCTTCCTGCCGACTGGCATCCTGGCGATGATGTAATCGTTCCAACTGCTGGTTCTTGCGGTGTTGCAAAAGATAGAATGGAAGGGAAAGAGGGCGAAATGACCTGTTACGACTGGTTCTTCTGTACTAGAAAATTAGATAAAGACACAGTATTAAACAAGGTACTTAAAAAGAAATAAGAAACCATTTGCTAGTTGTGTTTTCATAACTTGAGTTTTTAACCATGAAAAAAGCTGCTCCAAAAGGGCAGCTTTTTGTTTATATTAGGTTCAAATACCATTGCGCGATGGAAAAATAGATGATAATTCCGCAAATGTCAGCAATAGAGGTAATTAACGGCGCACTTGCTATCGCGGGGTCTAATTTAAATTTGGTAAAAATAAAAGGAAGTAACATGCCTATTAAGCTACCCATTATAACAGTCAGCACCATACTGAGGGAAACTACCAAAATCACTTCGGGTGCCCGGATACTTGCAATTAAGGCAACCCCAACAGCCATAGTAACTCCGAGTAGTAATGAAACTAAAATCTCTTTAGCCATCAGTTTGCTCCAGTCTTTCATTTCAACATCACCCATAGCGATAGAGCGAATCATCAGCGTGGCCGATTGAGATCCTGCATTTCCTCCACTCGCAATCAATAACGGCAAGAAAAACACAAGGGAAACAGTACTCTCTATGATGCTGCTATAACCTGCCAGGGCTGCACCTGAAAAGACATTCATAAATACTAAAGTAATCAGCCATAATATACGATTCTTGTACAAATTTGCAATACTCTCTTTGAGTGGCGATATGATGGCAGATTGGATAGATCCGAACTTGTGGAAGTCTTCCGTGCTTTCTTCTTCAAGAACGTCCATCATGTCGTCGAAAGTTACAATTCCTAACAAAACCTCTTCATGATTGGTAACCGGTAGTGCGACACGGTCATAGTCTTGAAACACTTGAAGTGCTTTTTCCTGGTCATCCAGTACATTTAATGAAACAAAACGACCATCCATTAAATCCTCTATTTTCTGGTCAGGAGAAGCTAAAATTAACTCTTTAATTCGAATAGCATCCAGCAACTTCCAGTCGGAATCTACGATGTAAATCACATTTAGTGTTTCAGAATCACGTCCATATTTGCGAATGTGGGCAAATGCTTCCGCAACCGTATAATGAGGCTTGATGGCAACATATTCCGGTGTCATCAAACGTCCGATACTATCTTCAGGATAACCCAAAAGGCGAACGGAGATCGCTCTTTCTTCAGGAGACAGGTGTTGTAACAGTTGTTGGGTTAATGTTCCGGGTAACTCTTCAAAAAAAGCAGTACGGTCGTCAGGCTCGATATCGTTCAACAGATTGGAGATGTAATTCACATTCTGCGCAAATCCTTCAATAATATCTTGTTGTTTGTCATGAGATAATTCCTGAAAAACCAGCTTTGCTTGCTGTCGCGAAAGCAAACGAAACAGAATCAAATCCTCTTCATCCGTAATCTCTTCAATTAAGTCGGCAATCTGGATTGTATCATATTCCGAAAGAGCCTGCTTTAATCGTTTCCATTCTTTGTTTTTATACAGCTCAAAAATTTCTGTAGTGAACTCCTCCATAATAGACCTCCTTCTGTTAGGGTTTCATAAAAAACCCACAAAGATATAAAAAAAGAGCAAATATTTTTAATCTTTTTTGATGTAAGCTTTAATTTTTATAAGAAGAGAGAGGGTAGGAGCCGGGAAGATTGGCTCTCCATCCCCCCAAAAACAAAAAGACCCAAGAAAAAGTTTCTTAGGTCTTCTGTGGTGCTGGACAGAATTGAACTGCCGACACACGGATTTTCAGTCCGTTGCTCTACCGACTGAGCTACAGCACCGCTCATCAATTGAGACCGCAAAAATACAATTTTTTTTCGAATTGAGAACTTTTTTGAGCTAAAAAAATAAATATATTCTAATCGATTTAAAATCAATGATATATGATATGTAAAACATTCAATTAATGAGAAGATTCTGAATTAAAGCAATAATGTTTTCGATTTTTTGGTAGTATCCCTAAAAGTGTGTAT
>DIRT01000007.1 GCA_002427605.1 Bacteroidales bacterium UBA5429
AAGTTAAAGATTTAAGTTCTTTGAAAAATAAAATATTAATAAATTAAAAAAACTGTCCTAATAAAAGGGGACACTTAAATATAAAGAAACGCATTTCCTTTATCATCTCGAACAATAATATCAATGCGCGGTTTATTGACTTTCGGTCTGCCAATATCGTATTCTTTTTCGAGTTCAATATTTTCAGGCTTATAGCCTAAATCGTTCACCAGTTTTGCAAGAATGTAAGCCCTTACAATCTCCTCGTCTCCTCTAAACTTATCTATTCTCCAGCCTGTAATTTTATCTGAATATTTTACTTTTTTCTTCTCAAAGTCGTAAGTTTCTACAACTTTAATTTTCTGTTTGTCCAAATACTCTTTTATTGTTGCTAAATTCATTCGAATATGTGTTGTTTTTGTCCCTTAAATTAGCTTTTATGCTATTTTTCACTCAAAAAGTGTAATATTTGCATGCAAAAGTAACAAAAATAGTAACACTGTTGAATCACAGCATTAAAATATCCAAATCGAAGTCGGCAACATGAACAACTCCTTTATTGAAGTTTTGAAGGCGGAATCCAATTACGAATTACGAATTACAAATTACGGGGTCAAAATTATAACACATTGATATATAAATAGATACAATACTATATTTGTAGAGACGTTGCATGCAACGTCTCTACGAACATATTCAATTTTATTATATATGTTCCTGATAATCAGGCATATAAATCCGAAATCCGCCCTCCGAAATCCGAAATCATGTTCATTCCGCCCTCCGCCTTCCGCCTTCACAAGGTTTTCTCAAAAGGATAACATTCCAGAGTGGGGTGATAAAATGAAAAAAGAGGAAGACTGATGCTGCCCCCTAATTATTTTTATTTCCAAAAGAAGAAAAAGAAATAAAAAGTAGGCGATAAAAAATAAAAAAAGCGACAAAAAAGCCGCTTTTTTCGTGGGTAAAGTGAGGTTTTAGTTCACTTTAAAAGTAGTATCTCCTGTAGCCAGGAATTTCACGATTTGGTTAGCAGCTGCTAATCCGGCGTTGATGTTTGCTTCTGCAGTTTCAGCACCCATCTTTTTAGGAGTAGCAAATACGCGTTTTCCAAATTTTTCCTTTAATGCTTCGTGGTTAGCAGTGGCTACGTCAGTGATATATTTAAGGTCTTCACGCTCTTCTAAAATAGCCATGATCTCTTCTTCATGAATCACTTCTTTACGAGCTGTATTCACTAAGCAACCTCCCTTAGGCATTTTTGATAAAAGATTACGTCCGATAGATTTTTTAGTCTCATCGGTAGCAGGGATATGCAAAGAGATATATTGACAAGTAGAGTAAAGTTCCTCAACATTTTTACAAACTTTAACACCGTCAGCCTCAATTTTATCGGCAGGCACAAAGGCGTCGAAAGCGTACACTTCCATACCGAATCCTTTGGCTATTTTAGCAACCAAACGACCTACGTTTCCGTAAGCGTGGATTCCTAATTTTTTGCCTAAAAGTTCACCACCGGTACCAGGATTGAATTGGTTTCTTGCCATAAATACCATCATGCCTAATGCTAATTCAGCAACGGCATTGGAGTTTTGTCCGGGAGTATTCATAGCCACAACGCCTTTAGCAGTCAAAGCAGCTAAGTCAAGGTTATCAAAACCTGCACCTGCGCGAACTACGATTTTTAATTGTTGAGCAGCGTCAACTACTTCTTGAGTCACTTTGTCAGATCTAACGATCAATGCATCAGCATCTTTCACTGCTGCATAAAAATCGTTTACATCAGTATATTTTTCCAATAATGCTAATTGGTGTCCGGCACCTTCAACGATTTGTCTGATACCGTCAACAGCAGCTTTAGCAAATGGTTTTTCTGTTGCAACTAATATTTTCATATTCTATTTTATTTAAAAATTAATTAATTATGCGTGTAATTTTTCAAATTCTTGCATGCAAGCGATAAGAGCTTCAACGCTTTCTTTTGGACATGCATTGTAGATAGAAGCGCGGAAACCACCTACTGAACGGTGTCCTTTAATTCCTACCATGTTGCGTTCTTTAGCAAATGCCATGAAATCAGCTTCTTTATCTTTATATTTTTCGCTCATAACAAAGCAAACATTCATTAAGGAACGGTCTTCAGCAGCCGCAGTTCCTTGGAACATGGGGTTACGATCGATCTCTTTGTATAATAAAGCTGCTTTTTCCTGGTTCATTTTTTGCATAGCTTCCAATCCACCTAATGATTTGATCCATTTTAATGTTTGGGTCATCACATAGATAGAGAATACGGGAGGTGTGTTAAACATAGAACCACCATCGATATGAGTTTTATAATCTAACATAGTGGGGATGTAGCGGCTAACTTTTCCAAGAAGGTCTTCGCGTACAATCACGAAAGTAACACCGGCTGGTCCAACATTCTTTTGTGCTCCACCGTAAATAACACCATATTTTGATACATCAACCGGACGGCTCATGATATCAGAAGACATGTCAGCGATTAAAGTTACAGGAGAGTCCATATCATGGTGAATCTCTGTTCCGTAAATGGTATTATTGGTTGTAATGTGGAAATAATCTGCATCTGCAGGAATTTTAAAATCTTTAGGAATGTAGCAGAAAGTTTTGTCAGCAGAAGATGCTACAACCTCAACTTCTCCAAATCCTTTAGCTTCTTTGATTGCTTTCTTTGCCCAAACACCGGTTTCAAGGAAAGCAGCTTTTTTCTCTAAGAAGTTCATAGGAACCATGCAGAATTGCAAGCTGGCACCACCACCTAGGAATAATACTTTATAGTTATCAGGAATATTCAATAGTTCACGCCATAATCCTTCGCACTCAGCCATGATAGCGTCCCATTCTTTTGAACGGTGTGATACTTCTATAACAGAGATTCCTGTTCCGGCAAAATCTTTAAGAGCTTCGATAGAGGTTGCTACTGCTTCTCTAGGAAGAACACAGGGTCCTGCATTAAAATTGTGTACTTTTTTCATAACTTTTTTAATTATTTATATGTTAATAAATTGGGTTTTTATTCTATTTTACTGATCCAGTTTTCTATTTTTTCAAGCGTAACCGTATCTACATCTAATTTCAATTTTTTGCGCATCCCTCCCAATTGGTTTAACAATTGGTTTGGATTTTGTTCTTTGAGTTCCTGGAGCGTGTTGATATGGAGTTTTCGAAGCACTGGAATCCATGCTTTTTCGATTCCAATTTGCAGAAAATCTTCATCGGGAGCCACTATTTTTTTGGGTTCCGGTTTCATCTGAGGGAAGAAGAGCACATCCTGGATTGAAGCGGAGTTGGTCATAATCATAGACAAACGATCAATTCCGATTCCCAATCCGGCTGTTGGCGGCATTCCAAACTCCAAAGCACGTAAGAAATCCTCATCCACAACCATAGACTCGTTATCTCCTCTTTTGCCTAACTCCAGCTGATCTTCCAAACGCGCTCTTTGATCAATCGGATCATTTAACTCAGAATACGCATTACAGATCTCTTTTCCATTACAAACTGCCTCAAAACGCTCGGTTAATCCGGGAATAGAGCGGTGTGCTTTGGCTAATGGAGAGGTTTCAACAGGGTAGTCGTAAATAAATGTGGGCTGGATTAAATGAGACTCACATGCTTCGCCAAAAATCTCATCGATTAACTTGCCACGACCCATAGAAGAATCCACCTCAACGCCAATTGATTTGGCAAATCGACTCATCTCCTCTTCATCCATTCCCGAAATGTCGGTTCCGGTGAAATGTTCGATCGCTTCATACATGGTATAGCGTTTCCAGGGCGGTTTAAAGTCGATAATATTGTCACCCACTTGAACTTTTGTAGTTCCGTGAAGTGCTACAGCAATTTCTCCTACCATCTCTTCCACCAGATTCATCATCCAGTAGTAATCCTTGTAGGCAACGTAAAGCTCCATTTGAGTAAACTCCGGATTATGGAAACGGGACATTCCCTCATTGCGGAAATCCTTAGAAAACTCATAGACTCCGTCAAAACCACCCACGATCAAGCGTTTTAAATAGAGCTCATTCGCAATTCTGAGATAGAGCGTCATGTCCAGCTTATTGTGATAAGTCTTGAATGGACGCGCTGCCGCTCCTCCGTAAAGAGGCTGCAAGATAGGAGTTTCCACTTCCAAATAGCTTTTTTTGTTCAGGAAATCGCGCATGGTGTTCACCAAAAGAGTACGTTTAATAAAGGTCTCTTTCACGTGAGGATTCACGATCAGGTCCACATAACGTTGACGGTAACGTTGTTCGGGATCCTGGAAAGCATCATACACTTTATCATCCTTGGTCTTCACGATAGGAAGTGGACGAAGCGATTTGCACAACAGTTTGAACTCCTTAACGTGGATGCTGATTTCACCGGTTTGGGTTGTAAAAACAAACCCCTTAACGCCGATGATATCCCCGATATCGAGTCGTTTATACACTTTGTTGTACAAACTTTTATCTTCACCGGGACACAATTCATCACGTTTTGCATAAATTTGAATTTTCCCCACGCTATCCTGTAGTTCGTAAAAGGAAACGGCGCCCATTACTCTCTGGTGCATAATCCTTCCGGCAATGCTTACATCCTGGAACAAGGAGTTATCCTGAGGGTACTTTTCTAAAATATCTTTGGAGGTTACATTAACTTCGTATAATTCTGCGGGATATGCGTTGATTCCCATCTCAGTAAATTCAGCTAACTTATCGCGTCTAATCTGTTCTTGTTCAGTTAATTCTAATCCCATATCAGCTTTCATTTTAAGAGTGCAAAGGTACTGAAAATTTTTGACATAGAAATGATATAAATAAAATATTCTCAAGCAGTTGGAAAATCTCAAAAAAGCGTTAAAAAGTTTGTTTTATTCTCTAAATTTGATATATCTTTGTCCTCTCTAATCAACGCTTATGAAAACTACTTTTTTACTCAGCTTGCTGTTCCCTTTGATGCTGTTTGCACAAGTCCCGGACCATCCCGATTGCTTTTATGTCATGTTTTACAATGCAGAAAACTTTTTTGACATTGAGGATAATCCTTTGAAAAATGATGATGCCTTTACTCCCACCGGTAGTAATCGTTGGACCTATAAGCGGATGATTCATAAACGGAATCAGTTGTTAAAGGTGTTTTTTTCTCTAGGGGGATGGAATCCTCCTCCATTAATTGGTCTGGCAGAAATAGAGAACGAAAAGGTGCTCTCCCTTTTGTGTTATCAATCACAGCTCAAAAAGTTCAATTATCACTATGTTTATTATGAATCTCCCGACAGTCGGGGGATTAACGTGGCGTTGCTTTACTGTAAGGATCAGGTTGAGATTCTTGAAAGTACTCCGATTCCCATCCGTTTTCCGTTTGATACTTTGTCGAAAAACAGAGATATTTTGTACGTCAAAACGCTTCTCTACGAGGAAGACACGCTGCATCTTTTCATCAATCACTGGACTTCCCGTTACGGAGGATATGCCCCCACGATGATCAAAAGAGAATATTATGCTCAAGTGCTTAGAAATCAGGTAGATTCACTCTTAGCCTACAATCCCGAAAGCGCCATTCTCATTATGGGCGATTTTAATGATTATCCCACCGATCGAAGCATACAAGAAGTTTTGAATGCAGGTAAAATAGATGATTCTACCGCCACTTTAGTCAATTTGATGCTGAAATACAGCGCTTTGTCCAATGTGGGAACGCATAAAAGTGGAGAGTTCTGGGGTTGTTTGGATCAAATGATCCTCTCCCGCACTTTTTTTGACCCTCAATCTAAGTTGCAAGTGGATTACAACTCCAACAATATCTATGATGCTCCTTTTTTACTCATTCCCGACGAAAAAAATGGTGGATTTAAGAATTTTCGTACTTATGAAGGGATGAAATACAAGGGAGGATTCTCGGATCACCTTCCGATTTTTGTAAAAATGGAGAGAAAAAAGAGTGTAAATAATCCTGTTTTTGAGTAATATAGCCCATCAATTTACGTTCTAAAGATAAATGAGTTTTTATGAAAAAAGTCCTCAATATCGATTTTAAAAAGCTGTTTCTCCCTCTTCTCCCTGTTTTTTTTGTATATTTTTTCGTACAAAATGGGGTGGCGCAGGTGGAACAAACGGCATCTTTAACGGTTGAGGTTTCTAACATTAAAGAAACCAAAGGAACTCTTTTCATTGCTTTGTACAACAAGGCTGCCGGTTTTTTAATCGAAGGGAAACAGTTTTTGATGAAAACGATTGAAGTCACAAAAACCAGGATTTCTCACACTTTTCAGGATATTCCTATCGGAAGTTATGCTGTGGCGGTGATGCACGATGTGAATGATGATGGAAAGTGTAACAGAAACCTTTTGGGAATTCCAAAGGAGGGTTTTGGTTTTTCGACAAATCGGAAACCCATTTTGAAAGAGCCCTCTTTTGACCAGGTAAAAATAGTGGTTGAAGAGGATACAACAATAGAAATCAGATTACTGCATTATTAAACTAAATTAGGTTGCTCAATGAGTGTTCCGGAAAATAATATTTGTTCATCCGCTGTTGTGAAGGAGATTCACAGTGACAGCGTTGTCGTAGAGATGGTTATCGATTCTGCTTGTTCACAATGTCATGCCAAAGGGTTTTGTCTTCCTTCAGGACAAAGAAAAGAGCAGATAACTGTTCCTTCCATGGAAGCTAATCAATTCAGTGTCGGGGAGTTAGTGTCTTTGGAAATGCATAAATCGCTGGGACGAAAAGCGGTGATGATTGCCTACTTTTTCCCTTTTCTCGTTCTCGCCGCGGGGTTGCTGATCACCTACAAGTCAACTCACCACGACCTTCTCAGTGTCGGCGTTTCGTTGGCACTCACCGCAATATATTTCTACATCGTTTACAGATTCAGGGACAAATTGGAAACTCAATTCACCTTTTCCATTAAGAAAAAAAGCGAATATTAGCAACCACTTCTTACTTCTTATTTCTTATTTGGGATTTTAAAAAAAAGGGGGGCAGATCATATTTTGCTTTTCTGTTATTTTATCACCCCACTCGGCAAAGGGCAGGGACAAGCCCTGCCCCTACAATCGCGGTTAATCAAATTTTGTGATTGGTAATTTCTTGATTATCAAATGTTTATTAAAACTTTAATGGTATCGCATAATAACATCATGGAGACAGGGCATGCCCTGTCTCTACGACCATTTTTACGATTATATTCATTGATTGTTCCCCTCCTTTGGAGGGGGCAGGGGGAGGTCAAAAAATGCGGAAATCAGCCACAGAATTAAAATTTTACGATAAAATAATAAATCCACCTCACATTTTTATTTTACAATCATGTCACCCCTTCGGGGTTTATTTTGCGTTTGTGGTTTGCTTTTTGCTACAATAATGTCACCCCTACGGGGTTATTTTTAAGTAAGAAGTATGAAATTAGAAATATGAAATCTATTTAAAAGCATAAATAATTGATATTCAAATAAATCTAATTCTAATTTCTAAATTTATGATTCCGAAATCCGAAATCCGAAATGGCTTTAGCCCAAATTTATTATAATATGAACCTTACAACCCTTATAAAAGGGCTAATGCCCCAATAAGTTTCCTTACCGGGGACATTAGGTGTCGGCTTGGCGTTACCCGCGCCTAAAATGTTCTGCAAATATACAGCAGTTTTTTAATATTTCAATAAGGCAATGTTCCATCTATCTCAAATGATAACAAAAGAACAAAAGGTAATGGATTTTCTGGAAGATCATACCTTTATTCTTTAAAAAACTTTCGCCTTCCGCCTTTTATGTAATTCTTCTCAATTTTAGTCTTTCTTTCAGTCCTATACATATCAAGGGCATATTTACTATCAAAAGAATAAGCTAAAATCATTTCACCTGCTTTATATCCTAAGCTCACAAATGTTCCTTGCCCGCTTGAATACGTATGATTAAAGCCTTCAAGCAATGTATATCCATCTTTCACCAAAAGTTCGTCAAAAGCCTTTGCAATCTTTTTTTCAGTAGTTGTCGCAAAATTGGAAACATCAAACATTTTAGCTACCGTTGTTATCTTTGAATTGAAATTAAACCGATAACCATCGGGGAATCTATACCCATAAAAATATTCATATTTTTCACTGGCAATAGGGGTGCTAAACGACACGCCTTCAGTTATGCTAAAAGCTGGATAAGGCAAGAGATATTGGTCAACATATTCCTCTGCCTTGTAAATCAAAGCATCTTTAAAATCATTAAGAGTAAGGTCTTTAGAATAAACCTTTTCGCCATTAAAGACCTCTTTGGTAAAACAATCCTTTATCTTTTTGGCATATTCATTTGCATCTATAAAATTACTAAATGCTCTGTAAATTATTCTACATCCTGCATCTTCAAAATTCTCTTTTGACACATCTTCTCCATTCCCGTTAACAATTGCATATTTCTCATCCCTTTCAACAAGATACACATCTTTCTTTAAACAGCTAATGCTTTCATATTCAAAATCAATAATTGTTTTATCCTTAGAGTCAACAACCCCATATTTTTCGTCTTTTACAGCTATGAAAAGTCCACCATCTATACTTTCTAAGTGGTCATACTTTGCTCTTACAACAATTTCATTCTTTTTATCCTTCAGACCAAACAAATTGCCTTCAGCAAAAATAAAGAACTCGCCATCAAAAGTGAAATTGAAGTAATACGGTATGTCGTCTTTGTTTTCAAATTTAGAATTGGTAAACACTTTCTTTCCTGTCTTGTCAATAAATTCTATAACGCTACCCTTCTTAACAGCCATATAGCCATTCTCGAAGTGGCAGTAGTTATCATATTCCTTGTCTGTAAATTTAAAAAGTTCCTTGCCCGTCTTATCCAACGCATAAATGTTTGTTATTCCTTTCTTTTTATCGTGCTTTTCACATAGGCCGACGCCATCTCTAAAATCTCCTACATAATCATAAATTGCGTCAACAACAATTTTACCAGTTTTGTCAACATACCCAAATTTGTCTTTAGAAGTCCTAAATGCAGACAACCCTTCGTTAAACTTCTGACATTCTACAATATCTTTATTCATCTGTTTGATTACCTTGCAGTTCTCATCTATTAAAGATAATGTCTCTCCCTCTTTGGCCACCCAAGCGAAGCCATCGCTGAATGGAGTAACCGAAACGTATTTGTCTTTGTTAATTGGTTTGTTAATATCTTTGATGCTGAAACAATCAAAGGTTCCATTATCTTCATTTTCGACAAAGAACCTGTCATTGCATATTTGGGTAGGTCGGCTTCTGAATTCGTCTTTGCATACAAACTCGCCAGTTTTCAGGTCTATTATGCTCCACATTTCCGACCCGAAACGCTGCACCGGGTAGTAACGATATTCATTTTCATTCTTCTCAAAGCAAGAAGAAAAAGATAACGCTATTAAAAGCGAAATAAAAAAGGTTGTAAATGTTTTTTTCATATTAAAAATATCTAATTTGTTTGTAATAATCTTAATGGTTATCGTAGATTCGAGCGGATAGCGTGCCCGGTCGCCCAAAATATTATTTTAAATGAAATTCATAATTATACCAACAATGTCTAAAATGACTGATGCGAAAGAAATAATTATTGAGAAAATTTCCCACCCTTAAGTGTCCCCTTTTATTAGG
>DIRT01000035.1 GCA_002427605.1 Bacteroidales bacterium UBA5429
GGAGAAAACAAGATCAAAACTTAGAAATCTTAACACCTTTCTAAGGGGGGGTTCCTTTTAAATTTTATTATTTTTGAAACTTTATAGCATTGATTATCAACACTATAAAAATCTTTATGAGATTTTTATAATTTTTATCGGACGGCAGTGAAAAAAATTATATATTTGCCGCCGAAATAAGATTATATTTAACCAAATCTTAATTGAATTGTAACACATATGGAACATTAAAAAATAGGAATATGTCAACATCAATTTTTAGTAAGTTAACTCCACAAGCAACAAAATTCTATCCACTTTTGAATAGTTTAGCTGAGGTTTTAGTCAATGCCTCTGCATTAATGAAAGAGTTTATTCAGAATTATACCATTGAAAATGCGGAAGAATATAATAAAAAAATTAAGGCACTAGAGAGAGAAGGAGACACTATTTCCAATACCATTTTCGAGGAGTTAAATGTTACTTTTATAACTCCTTTTGACAGAGAAGATATTCATCATTTAGCCACATGCATGGATGATGTAATGGATTTTATCAATAGTGCTTCAAAAAGAATTTATCTCTATAAACCAAAAAGAATTCCCGGATCTGCCATTGCCATGTTGGATAATTTAATTGAAGGTAGTGAGGTAATTCGAGAAGCAATTTTGGATCTCAAGACCTTCAAAAAGAAGATGAAAGAGATTAAAGAACATTGTGATAAATTACATACTATAGAGAATAAAGCGGATGACATATATGAACATTTCTTAATTGATTTGTTTGAAAATCCTGGAGATGGTGTTGAATTGATTAAGTTAAAAGAGATTATGCACGAGCTGGAAAAAGCGACTGATGCTTTAGAAGGTGTCGGAAAAGCTATTAAAATTATTGTTGTAAAATACGCGTAAAGAGTATTTAAATTCCATCAATTTTTCTTGATATGGGTTTGTTTGTTACTATTATTGTTTTAGCATTATTATTTGATTTTATTAATGGATTTCATGATGCAGCCAATGCTATTGCATCTATAGTTACGACCAAAGTTTTGACGCCTTTACAAGCTGTAATATGGGCTGCATTTTTTAATTTTGTTGCTTTTTTTATTGCGAAATATATCATTGGAGATTTTGGGATTGCAGATACAGTATCAAAATCTGTCGTAAAACAATTTATTACTTTACCTGTTATTTTTTCAGGTTTGGTAGCCGCTATTATTTGGAATCTTTTCACTTGGTGGCGAGGCATTCCTTCATCATCTTCTCATACTTTAATAGGAGGATTTGCAGGAGCAGCAATTGCAGCTAATCATGGTGGATTAGAAGCAATACAAGGAACAGTAATTGGTAAAATTGCTGCTTTTATTGTATTAGCTCCCTTTATTGGGATGATTGTGGCTGCTATTTTGACTATAGTATTAATGTGGATTGCACGCAATTCGAATCCTCACAGAGCCAATGCCTGGTTCAATAAACTGCAACTAGTCTCTTCTGCTATGTTTAGTATTGGTCACGGATTGAATGACTCTCAAAAAGTGATGGGTATTATTGCTGCAGCCTATTTTGCGCTCCATATTCATCATCCTGAAATTGGAATGGGTATCGATTCAGTAAATGATCTGCCTTCTTGGGTAGCGATCTCCTGCTTTACTATGATCTCTCTGGGAACCATGTCGGGTGGATGGAGAATTGTGAAAACAATGGGTTCCAGAATTACTAAAATTACTCCTTTTGAAGGAGTTGTAGCAGAAACAGCTGGTGCATTAACACTTTACTTGACAGAAATATTAAGAATACCTGTAAGTACAACCCATACGATTACCGGCTCTATTATTGGGGTAGGTGCAGTTCAACGGCTTTCATCAGTGCGTTGGGGAATAACGCAGCGCTTATTGTTAGCGTGGATCTTAACCATTCCTGTTAGTGCTTTGATTGCAGGGGGAGTTTACTTTATTGTAGCGCTATTTATTTAGTTCCGGTAATTGCTCCTTTGGTTTTGTGGTGTAGTGGAGCACCAGCGCGGTAAATAAAAATCCACTGATAAAGTTCCCAATGGTGACGGTGATCTGATTCCACAACCACCAATCGGAAAAGCTGATATCAGCACCCAACATCATTCCACAGGGGATTGCAAACATATTTACAATCGAGTGCTCAAATCCTTGCGCGAAGAAGATAAACACGGGAATCCACATGGCAACAATTTTGCCTATAGTTGCTGTAGATGTAAAAGACATCACAGCACCAACAGTAACCATCCAGTTGCACAATAACGCTTTGACAAACATCACAATTTGTCCATCAAAACCGAGCTCTTTGTATACAATAGTCTTACTTTCAGCTACCTGAATCACTTTCTGAGCAAGAGCTGAAGTGCTGACATCGATGTGCCCCAAATGGGTGAGGTAAATGGTGAAAAGGAATGCATAAAATAGTGCCCCTAGAAGGTTGCCGGTAAAAGCCCAAAAGAAGTTACGCAACATCAAGGGGACCGTTGTTTTCTTACGTAATACGGCAATCGGGATGGTTGCAAATGAACCGGTTACCAGTTCAAGATTCATCAAAAAGATGATAATAAATCCGACGGGAAATATGAGCGCACCCACAATATCCAGTTTGGTTTGTACGGCACCGGTGAATGCCAATGTAGTGGCATATCCCAAAAAAGCACCGGATAGCATTGCTCTGAGTAAAATATTTAAAATTGAAAGTTCATTTTTAACTTTTCCGGCTTCCGCCATGTTCTGAACAACATCAACAGGTTTTACGTAGTCCATAATGCAATATTAAGAGGTTGTTAAAGAGCGCAAATGTACAACAAAAAATTGAACTAGGATTTATAGGATTAAGGGATTAATAGGATTTTTCGCCTTTCAATTTTCGACTTTCGCCTTTATATTTTTTTCTTTTTCTTTTTCTTTTTGAAATAAAAATAAAAGGGGGGCAGAATAAACTTGACTCTTCAGTTATATAATTTCCCCACTCTGGAATATTATTCATTTTGGATAAATCGTGTATTGATAACATTGATTATCAGAGAATTAAAAAAATGATGCATGTGGTCGTAGAGACGCAATGCATTGCGTCTCTACAGCCGTATTCAATTTTCAATTTATGTCCTCGTAATTCGTAATTCGTAATTGATTCCGCCTTCCGCCTTCCGCCCTTTACTTCACCTCATTTTGTCTGTCGATGGAGGCTTGATGGAGTAGTTCTAGGTATTGACGTATAAATTGTTGGAAAAGAGCATCTTCCGGAGCTACATGTTGATATTTTTCCATCGCCTTTTTCCATTGGTCAGGTTGGATAATTGAAAGATTATGCTTGGCTTTAACTTTTGCAAGCTGATCTACCAATTGCATTCTTTTGAACAACAATCCACCCACTTGCGTATCAATATGTGCAATCTGATTTCTTAACAACATCAGATCTCTCTCCATCTCTGATGTGATTTTAGACTTAAACTGCAGGTTGTCAATCAGTTGTTTCAGTTCCAGAGGAGTTACTTGTTGCTTGGCATCACTCAAAGCATGTTTAGGATCATGGTGGGTTTCGATCATCAAACCGTCGAACCCGTAGTCTAATGCCAGTTGAGCAATTTCAGGTATAAATTGGGTGTTTCCTGCAATATGAGAGGGATCACAAATAATTTTGAGATCCGGAAATTCAGTTTTTAATGCGATAGGGATCTCCCAGAGCGGAGCATTTCGGAACAGATTTTCGCTGTTATTTTGGAACCCTCTGTGAATAGCCATCACTTCCGGTGCACCCGCTTTCATCATTCTTTCGATAGCTCCGATCCATAGTTTTAAGTCCGGAGTAATAGGATTTTTAATAAAAACCTTGATGGGATGTTGTTGAACCGCTTCGGCAATTTCTTGTACCAAAAACGGGTTCACTGTAGTCCGGGCGCCAATCCACACGGCATCCATTCCATTCTCAACACACCAGGCAATCTGTTCGCCCCGAATCACTTCCGTACAAACAGGAATTTGATATTTTTCCTTAATCTCTTTGAGCCACTGCAACGACGGAACTCCGGCACCTGAAAAATCTTTGGGATTAGAACGCACTTTCCACACACCTGCACGGAAATAGGAAATAGGCACCCGGTTTTGGAAAATTTCCTTCGCGGTAGTTTCTAACTGACCGGCGGTTTCGGCAGCACAAGGACCGGCTATCAATATACAGTTTTCTAGTTCCATTTTTCTGATAAAATTTGAATTGCTTGCGGCATTGAGACAATGTGATAGCACCCTAAAGGCAGCATTTCACCCTCTACTTCTCCGTAGATATGAGGTACAGCATGGATGGTCAGTTGATCGCTTTTATATTGGGTTATCTCTTTTAAACTGGTAACATGTGTACCTCGAAAAATTCTAGGGACATTAGGTATAAGCTTCAGAATAGGAGGCTTTTCAATCACAATAATATCAAACTGACCATCTACAGGCGACGCATCCGGACATTGCTTAATCCCGTTTCCATTATAACTTCCGATTCCTACAGCCAAACTAAAAAGTTTCTTTTTGCACTGAAAATCAGGCAATTGAATCTCAACATCAGTGGGCTGATAGCGAAATAGAGAGACCAAAAGACTATGAATATATTTCAATTTTGGGAAAATCCAAAATTTTCGTTTCAGTGTGTTACGAATTACTTCCGCATCAAAGCCAAAGCCTGCAATATTGACGAAATAATGCTCTGATTGAGGTTGTTGATCAAGAAGAACAGTCACTTTACCCACGTCGTGAGATGCAAAATTGCCGGCTAAGAACTGTTCCCACTGTTTCATAAAACTGTTTTTTGTAAAATGAGTGCGTGCCCAGTCGTTCCCGGTTCCCAAAATAAATGGAACCAAAAAGATCTCCTTATGATCAATCGGTTCATGCATCACGTGATTGACAAAGTGGTTGATTGTTCCATCTCCGCCCAAGACAATAAAATGACGCTTTCCTTCCCGAATCAATTGTCGGATCATATCAGATGCATCTGTTTGGTTCTGAGAGACAAACAGCCGGTGAGCAATCCCATTTTGCCGGAACAGTCTTTCAATTCTTTTCCAACCTTTTCCCCTTTGGAATTTTAGTGCTTGCGAGTTTAAAATGACAGCCCATTCGTGCCGTGAAATATCTATTTTCAAGTTGTTATTTAATTTCTTTTTTTATAAAAAATAAAAAAGGGGGGGATGTTCCCCGCCTCACTCCATTCATCCCACTTGAATTTGTTCTTTTAGAGCAAAAAACAAAACTCTTCAACCTGCAAAAGTACACAAATTTTCGGATTTCAGTGTTTCGACTCCGCTCAACGATCATTTCGAATTTTGAAAATAACTTTTTTTTTCATTGAATTGTAATAAAAAATAATATATATTTGCAAAAAAAATAATA
>DIRT01000021.1 GCA_002427605.1 Bacteroidales bacterium UBA5429
AACATTTAACGTAAATATTTGACGTTCAGACAATTGCAAAATCAAAAAATTGAATTACCCGCGTTTGCAGGGGCAGGGCTTGTCCCTGCCCTTTTCCAGAGTGGGGAAATAAAATAACAAAAAAGGGATACCTATTCTGCCCCCCTTTTATTTTTAATACCAAATAAGAAGGAAGAAATATGAAATATGAAATTGCCGTAAAGACGCAATGCTTTGCGTCTCTACAGTACAATGTTGATTCCGACTTCCGCCCTCCGACTTCCGCCTTCATTCCGAAATCCGAAATCCTACATAAATTCCATATACACCACTTTCATGTATTGATCCATTAGGACTTTGGTGAGTCTTTGGATAAGGTTTTTGCGGATCTCAAACTCTACGGGTTGGGAGTAGTCTATATTGTATTCGTTGATTTTAGTTCCTACCAGAATGTGGATTTCATCACTTTCCAGTAGCAGTTCAGCCAATCGGTCGGCGGGTCCTTTTCCAAATCGGTAACCGGGTTTGTATTGATTCGATAACAGATAAACCACCTTGCTCAAAGTGAGAACTCCTTCTGTAATCAAATCGATTCCTATCATTTTGGAGGTTGGAGGCAGCGTATGGTCCATAATGGGCTCATCCACGACAGTTCTTCCCGACTCTCTCGCAATAATCTCAGTCGTGGTTGCTCCTGATATCACCTTTTTCCCGGAAAATGTGAGTAATTTTTGTGCAAATTCGGAATCTTTTTCCGGTTCCATAGGGGGACCGGTACAGAGCATCATCTTTCGAGGTTCTCTGAAATAAACCACCGCACAAGAGAGGTCATCTTTCGGAACATGCAGGTCATTCGCCATCGCTCGTTTTACAATCTTTTCAGATAACTCTTTTGCCGATATGGTCTTGTTATTGCTAATCAGGATCCTGATCTCTTCTCTCAAATCATTTCTTCCCCACCCGGTGGGCATTCCCATTTCGAGTCCCGACTGGGTTATTCCATCGGAGTAAAAGATAATCCGATCTTCCAATTGAGGTTCAAAAGAGGTTGTTTTCAGATCCAACCATCGCTTATCCGATTCCGCATCCACATCGATCGGCTCCCAGTTGGGCTCAAAAACTCTTTTCCCGCGCATGATAATCGTTTGAGGATTATCATACTCCAGAATATTGACAGAATTGGTGTCAATGGAAATATCCACAATGGTATAGGTGGCATAGCTTGTATTTCTTTCACTACATACAGGCAATGCCTTCATGATAATTTCCGCAATCGTTTTGGGATCTTTATGCTCCTGGGATAAATTAAGGGAAATAGTAGCCGTTAGAGTAGCCAACACATTCGCTTTTACTCCTGAACCCATTCCATCCGACAGGACAGCCAACACTCTGTTCTCTTCAGGAATTCGCTTAGAGATAAAAACATCACCACAAATTCTTTCCCCATGGTGAAAAGTTTGATAGATATCTACTTCAACGTGGTAATACTTTTCCATAACACTCTTTTTCAATCTTCAAAAATATAAAAAATCGGTCAATTAATCATTCTCTTCCAGAATTTTAATCAATGGCTCTATCTTGATGTTCTCCCCTTTCACAACATGGTGTGCTTGCAGATAAAATTGTTCCCGCTTTAGCAGTTCATTTTCAACAAACTGCATCAATTCCTGATCCGATAAACCACGAATCAAAGGTCTCGTTTTTTTGGAATGAAGCAACCTGTCAAACAACGATTTGGTTGACATTTGGATATAAACTGCCTCTGAATGTTGAGTAATCAACTCCATATTTTGGTAAAAACAGGGCGTTCCTCCTCCCGTTGCAATCACTACCTTTTCCAATTGGAGTGTCTCTTGCAACTGAGTCTGCTCCCAGATCCGGAATTGGTTTTCCCCAAATTGCTCAAAAATAGCGGGTATGGAAAGCTGTACCCGCTTCTCAATCTCTTGATCCAGATCAACAAAACGATAATCCAGTTGTTTTGCTAATTTTTTCCCTATGGTTGACTTCCCGGAACCCGGAAATCCAACAAGAACAATCCTTGAGTGCATAAAAGATCTACAAATAATCTTTCATTGCCAGCAACAGATTGTCGGCACACGCTGCAATATCTTTTATCGTTGCAGGAAGCATATAGCAAGGAGTTGTGAAGACCAAATTATCGATATCCGAATACACCTCTGTTTGTTTGGTTACCACATGTTTCGCTCCAATCTGTTCAATATTTTTGATGGTTTGTGGGTCGCTACCAATTGTTACAGTGATGTTTTTCAACACTTTAGCGATTAAAACCGGTGCAATACAGAGCGCTCCGATCGGTTTTTTAGCTTGGTGCGCTTCCTTAATTAATGCCGCAACATCATCTCTAACTTTCGCATTGACGCCATCAAAAGCGTAGGTCATCAAATTTTTCGCCGCTCCAAATCCTCCGGGGAAAATCACGCCGTCAAATTGGGATAATTGAAGCTGATCTAAGGGTTTTACATCACCGCGGGCAATTCTTCCCGATTCTTCCAGCATGTTTCTTTGAGAACCGGTCTCTTGTTGCGTAATATGATTGACAACATGATGTTGTGGTCCATCCGGTGAAAAAATCTGATATTGATGTCCGGCTTTATCGATTGCCAACAGCGTCATAACAGACTCATGAATTTCGGAACCATCCATTGAGCCGGATCCACATAAAATAACTGCAATTTTTTTCATTCTTCTCTAGTTTTAAATTCAACCCTCAAAGATACTAAAAAAAACTAGGATTTATAGGATTAAAGGATTAAAGGATTAAAGGATTAAGGAGATTTCGGATTTCGGAAGTTTGGTGTTGAGCTTTTTTTCAATATATCCCTTTGATATTTAATTATATATATTATTTTGAAATAAAAATAAAAGGGGGGCAGCATAGATTTCCCTTTAAGTTTTTTTATCACCCCACTCGGTAACACTAACCTCTTTTGATATGCAGTCAGACAATTACGAATTACGAATTACGAATTACGAGGTCGTAAATTAAAAATTGAAAGTTGAAAATTGAAAATGTCAAACAATTAACATATCTCATTGATATTCATATCAATAGCCATGTCCTTTAGGGCATGGATGGGAATTAACCCCCAAAATACCAAGGGCTTTAGCCCAAATTTACAAAATATAAAGTATGAAGTTAGAAATACAAAATAAGATTGTAGATTCCACTTTTTATTTATTCATTAAATTTATTATAGAATAATCCTTTTAAATTAGGTGTGGTTACAAGAATACCAGTATCAAAATCCCCTTGAAATTTAATTTGTTTTCCATTTATGTAAAAATTATGAGTTACAACATTTCCCCCTATTAATACAATGTTTTCTTCAGGGAAAGGATAAATAGAGTAAAATAAAAAATCATATTCTTCTCCTTTTTTGATTTTATTTTCACCTTTTTCTTTGGTTTTTAGAGAAACTATTGTAAATTTATAATAATCATCATCCACTACACTTACAAGATAAGCTTTATTTATTTGTTTTATATCCATAACTTTATATTTTTTTTTAATATTATGATATTTTGGATAATAAGATTCTGATTGGGCAAAAATATTATTGCCAATAAGTAGTAAAATAAAACTAACTAAAATGATTTGCTTCATAGTATATTAGGGTTTTGGAAGTGTATATAAGGGTTTGTTTTTAGGTTGTCGTGTAGCCAATTTATGAGCTTCTCTAAAAATTGTGTTCGGACTAATTCCTCCTCCTTTTGGAGCATAAGCGGGATCTGCTGGTTCATATCGTTCCTTTGAAATTACACCACCCATATAGGATTCTGTAAGTTCATGCAAAATCATTTTACTAACATCTTTTGATTCAAAACATATTTTTAGTCTCTCCATACTAATAAACTGTTTTGTCTCAACAGATTTCACTTCGCCTATTTCATCCCAATTAATACAATTTCCCATAAATGCACCACCTAACTCTGTTTTATATTTCTTGCCATTATCATCAAATAAATTTGATTCTTGAGCTGTAATTTCAACTTTAATACTTTCACTTTCTATTGCTTCCAAAAGCAACTTATCATTTTTATTTCTTGCTTTTCCAGAAATAACTTCAATTCTTCCAGTTTTTTCATCTCTAGTTAAAGTTAATTTTGTTGCTTTTTTTAATTCATTAAATGCAGCTATTGCTTCTTCACCAATAATATATACCTCCCTCCCATCCGGATCCACCAAAATCACCGGATTATTCGCACAATACGCGTAGGGGGTTAGGTTGGGGTATTTATCACTCATCGGATCAACGCTCAGCCAAATGCTTGGGTCGGGGTGGTAGAAGCGGGCACCGAAGTAGGAGTAGCCCGTTTCGCTGTCTCGTTCCTTCCCGCTAAAGGTATAGCGGCTGCTCCACGTTGTACTCCGTTGGTCTATAAAGGGTTCTCCATAAGGTAAATACTCGCAATACTGCACCCCATTCTTCGCACTGTCCGTCACCCACGAAGTAGAACCGAGATGGTCAGGGTGGTCGGGGTGGTAGAAGTAACACAACGTTTCCATAATCTTTGAGGATTGATACGGCAAAGGTAAATAAAAAAATGAAAGAATAGGCTCCTAATTAAACAATTCTTATTTCTTAATAAAAACAAAATTAATTATATTTTTTTAACTATAATTTTGTCCGATGAATTAGGGGGCTAAAATATGTCTCTTTTGTCATTCCGTTTCCCCACTCGGAAATATTAACTATACGATTCTCATTTGTTGTCATTTTATACACACACACTATTTAGTTTCCTATTTTTTGACCATTCTTTTATTATCTAATCTTTGATGTTGTGGTCAGTTTGTTGTAATGTGAGTGATCCATCTTCATTGATAAGGTAATTAATATAAACTTGTTTTGCCTGCAAATCCCCATAAAAATCAGTGCTTTCAAACACCAGAATTTCTATATGTGAATCATCAACCTTATATAACGTTTGTTTATAGACTTTTTGCGGATTATCTTCAATTACTGGATCTTCTGTCACCAAAACTTGAGAATAAACTTCATTCCCAAAAGAATCAAAAACAGCATAAACAAGGGAACGGCTTAAGTCCCATGCTGCTTTAATATAAAACAAAAGAATAAAGTTTGACGTTCTCGTTTTTTTGAATGCTTGTAATTTATTCATTGCATAATTACTTCCAACAAAGTTGCCATTTTCATAAACAGAGAATTTTGACAGCTTGGAAATAGCAGATATATTTATCAAATATTTCTTTCGTAGTTCAAAATTTGTTTCTTCCGATAAGTACATATTGTCTGTATTATCTATATCCGTGCAGTATAACGGAAGATAAATTGTACGATAAGGTTCTATTAAAAATAGGAATGTAGAATCGGGATCATTTATAACTTTCTGATTAATACTAATTGAAAGTCCATAATTTTGAATACATAAAAACGATAAAATTATCAATAATTGAGATTTCATTTCACCTAACTCTTATATTTGTCATTGTCTGATTATATTTTCTTTCCACTCTCCATTTAGTGATAGCACTAAATGTAAATATATTATGAGGACTTAGTCCTCTTTTCGGGGAGCTATTTCCAGGATTTGCATATCGTATTGTTCCACTTGAAATACTTGCTCCATTATCGCCTTTTGTTAAATTGAGTGTGATCCCAATAATCGCTACATAGTGATCTGTCATTCCATCACCTCCTTTTATTATCTTGTTGGATGTACCTTCTTCATAATCTACACCGGCTACAACTGGAATTCCCTTTATTAAAGATTCACCGACACTTTTCAATGCAGAAAATAAATTTTCTTTTATTCCTTCGTTTCCTGCACAACCATTTTCACCCATTGTTACAATTGATAATTCATTCGCATAAGTACTATTTTTCCCTCCTCTATTTATACACATCTGCTTTGCTGCTGCACAACATTGCCCATCTTTTTGTGCTACAAAATCTTCGTCTTTAAAATTCGCTGAAATAGATAATGTTGAATAATCCCCATTTCTGATATTTTTTTCATATTCCTCACCTAAAGTTGCTCCTAAATGCGTATATCCTTCTCGTTGTCCAGTCACTCCATGCAAATATTCAATTGTTTTTTTATCTTCCGACTCATACCAATCCCTCCCATCCGGATCCACCAGAATCACCGGATTATTCGCACAATACGCATACGGTGTTAGGTTGGGGTACTTATCACTCATCGGATCAACGCTCAGCCAAATGCTCAAGCCGCTGTCGTAGTAACGGGCACCGAAATAAGAATACCCAGTTTCCACATCTTTCTCTTTGCCGGAGAAGGTGTAAGGAGCATTCCAGGAGGCATTCCGCTGGTCAACCCAATCCTCACCAAAGGGCAAATAGTGTAAATGCTGTATTGCGCAACCTTTTCCATCAGTAATCCAGCTACTACTTCCGAGGAGG
>DIRT01000026.1:0-9277 GCA_002427605.1 Bacteroidales bacterium UBA5429
TTTCGGAGGGCGGATTTCGGATTTCGGAAAATTAATATTTCCCAATATTTTAATTTATATTTTCATTTGTAGAGACGTTGCATGCAACGTCTCTACGATTACGTTTAAAATCATCATACATCTCTGATTATCAGAATTATAAATCAATAATAATAATGTCACCCCTTCGGGGTTACGCTGCATAGACAATACTGTAAGAAATTTCAATTCTAAATTCTAAAATCTAAATTCTAAATTTATGATCCCGTAATTCGTAATTCGTAATTCGTAATTATCACTACATATCGAAAGAAGTTTATGCTATCGAGTGGGGAAATAGAATGACTAAAAAGGGAATTATGATCTGCCCCCTTTTATTTTTATTTCAAAATAATATATATAATTAAATATCAATGGGATATGTTAAAAAGCTCAATACCAAACTTCCGAAATCCGAAATCCGAAATCCGAAATTATGTTGATTCCGCCTTCAGTTCGGCATTATTTTTGTGGATATTGAGCAGAATTCCGATGGCTGCGCCGGAAATAATCAGTGCGGCTCCTCCCCGGCTGATAAAGGGCAGGGTTTGTCCTGTGGAGGGGATCAATCCGCAGTTGACCCCGATATGTACAAAAGCCTGGGCACTGAACCAAAATCCAATGCCGAAGGCGAGCAGTGAGGCGAATGCCCCATCCGCATTGCGCGCAATCCGCATCGCCTGAAACAGTAATGCCAGGTATAGAAAAATCACAAAAAGACTCATGATCACGCCAAACTCTTCCACCAATACGGAAAAAACGTAGTCATTATCACGTGCGGGCAGAGAAACTTTGATGACACCCTCTCCAACTCCCCAGGGGAGCAACTGAGAGCGGGATATGGCAGCTTTGGAGAGTACTACCTGACGAGCGTAATCTTCCGGAACACCCTCTACATAACCATGAGCCCAAAGGGTAAATCTGTTTTTTAAAGTTCCCGATCTTCCCCCTCCGGCGGCAACAAAGATGGTACCGGCAATCAGTACTGCCAAAGTGAAGTAAGCCAGATATTTAACCGGTATTTTGGCAACAAAAAGCACAACCAGGCATGTAGCAAAAAGGATAATGGCAGTCGACTGGTTGGTTAGGAAGACTCCGGCACAAAAACCGGCAATGATGATAAAAAGTTGAATTAACTCCTGTTGAGTGATCCCCTGTTCTTTATTGATTCTCGTAGCGAGGAACTTAGCGATGTAAAAGACAACCAAAAAACCGATGAGGTAGAAGGTTTGCAGATTGAACCCGAACAACACCACAGAGCGGCTGTCTGTTCCCCCCTTAGATAATGTAATCAATAATAATATTGCAGCAACAATTAAACCGATTGTACCCAATGCGGACAATGTACGATAGTCGATCTTACTGAAGATAAACATGACAACAAGCGAGAGCAGTAAATGGATAGTATGGTTAAACCATTCTCCACTGGTACTGAAGATGAGTTGAAATGAGAAAAGCGAAAGCACCAAGATGATCGCGACAATCACTTTTCCACTGTTTAGATTTAATCTTCTGGTAAATTCTGACATAGAAACAAAGCTAAATGATTATAATTGAGCAACCGCTTTTTTAAACTGATCTCCTCTTTCGCGGTAAGTTTTATGGATCCCACCACTCACAACACCGGGTGAAAAAAGTACGCAATCTCCATCTTGAGCAGCATAAAATGCTGTTCTGACAGCCTCTTCCAGATTCATGGCGAGAAAAACCTCTTTTTTAAGGCTTTTATAAAAGTCAACAATAGCAGAACTGTAAACCCCCAGGATGATAATGGTTTTTACTTTTTTATTAATTAAATCAGCCAGAGATTGATTAATTGATTCCAACTCATTGATACTCATAATCCAAACGGTAGGTTTTTTCATGCTTTCCAAAGCAAACCAAACTGCATTGGGATTGGTGGATCGGGAATCATTGATAAAGTCAACCCCATCAAGGGTAGTTACATACTCCAGTTTATGAGCAGAGTTTTCAAAGTCGCTCAAGATATTAGCCAGACTCTCACGGCGCAGATTGACCAGTTTGCTACTCAGTGTAGAGGCCATATCACCTTGTGAGTCGGAGTTTAATAGATCGTAAAATGATTTTTTTGGTGTTGTTGACATGTTTATCGTACTTTTAATGTTGCTAATGTGATAACTACTAATAAGATTCCTACAATGATGAATCTTTGAACTATTTTGGCTTCATGCATTCCTTTTTTCTGATAATGGTGATGAATAGGTGACATTAAGAAAACTCTTTTTCCCTCGCCATACTTTTTCTTTGTGTATTTGAAGTAGCTCACCTGAATAATCACCGATAAGGATTGAATAAGAAATATGCCGCACAGGATGGGAATCAAGAGCTCTTTACGGATAATAATGCAAAGTACGGCAATGATTCCTCCCAAGGTTAAACTACCGGTATCTCCCATAAAAATCTGAGCGGGATAACAGTTATACCAGTAAAATCCGATGCACGCTCCCATCAATGCGGAGGTGTAAACAACCACCTCACTGATGTTGGGGATATACATGATGTTGAGATAATCGGCAAAAATGGTATTACCCGAGACGTAAGTAAGAATTGCAATTCCGACTGCAATCACAGCGGAGGTTCCCGCCGCTAATCCATCCAACCCATCGGTGAGGTTGGCTCCATTGGACACGGCAGCAATGATGAAAATAATGATGGGAATCATAAAAAGGAAAGTCCATTTCCCTTCAGTGTCTCCAAAAATCCGGGAGAACCACGCATAGTCAAACTCGTTGTTTTTAACAAAGGGAATCGTTGTTTTGGTCGATTGTTGTGCCTCGCTGTTGCTGAAAGGAGTGTATCCCTGATCTTCATTGGCAAAGGCCAAAGCGTGATCTTTATCGATCATTACATTGTGTGTGTTATTGGTCTTTTCTTTGATTACTACTTCCGGATGGAAACAGAGTACAACGCCGACAATCAGTCCCAAAATAATTTGTCCAATAAGTTTTTTCTTGCCTGAAATTCCTCCTTTATCCTTTTTAAAAACTTTGATATAATCATCCCAAAATCCTAAAATGCCCAACCAAAGGGTAGCGAAGATCAGTAAAAGGATATAGATATTATGCAGTTTACATACTAAAAGTACCGGAATCAGAATGGCTGCGATAATAATCACTCCACCCATGGTAGGAGTGCCACTCTTTTGATCCTCACCGGCTAATCCCAAACTTCTAACTGTTTCACCAATCTGTTTTTTTTCAAGGTATCGGATCACTCTTTTCCCGAAAATCATAGTAATGAGGAGGGAAAGAATCAATGCTGCTGCCGCGCGGAAAGAGATATATTGAAATAATCTGGAACCGGGGATTTCAAGTTTTTGTAGCCATTCGAAAAAATAGTATAACATAACTTATTGGGCATTAAAATGGTTAATTAATTCTTCTACATCATCAAAATGATGTTTTGTTTTTTGAATAATTTGGTACTTCTCGTGTCCTTTACCTGCTACCAGCAGCACTCCATTGGGAGGGAGCATCATGCAGGCTGTTTTGATCGCTTCTCTGCGACTTTCAATCGTCAGCACATTGCGTTTGAACTCCATAGGCACTCCGGCTTCCATATCACGAAGAATTTGCTGTGGATCTTCCGTTCTTGGATTATCGGATGTCAGGATTACTTTGTTGCTAAACTTACAGGCAACTTCTGCCATCACAGGTCTTTTTTGTGCATCTCTGTCACCGCCACAACCCACAACAGTGATCACTTCAGCACTGTTTTGTGTAATTTCCCTAATGGTAGTGAGTACATTTTTGAGTGCATCAGGAGTATGGGCGTAATCGACAATGCCAATTGCACCGGTGGGACTTGGAATGACTTGAAATCTACCGGGAGCACTCTTCAATTCACTCATTTTGGGAAGTAATTCCTCATCTTCTATGCCAAGTAATCGTGCAATACCGTAGATTGCCAGCAGATTGTAAACATTAAATTTTCCTGATAGTCGTAGGAATACTTCTTGTTCGTTGAATTTTACATGAACTCCTTCAAAACTATCATCTAAGATTTTTCCTTTAAAAGTGCTTCCACTTCTCAAACTGAAAGTAGAGATTTGTGCCGCAGAGTTTTGAACCATCACGAGACCATTTTTGTCATCGATATTGGTTAGAGCAAAAGCAGTTTTAGGCAGATTGTCAAATAAACTCTTTTTGGCTGCAATATAGTTGGCAAAGGTGTGGTGGAAGTCCAAGTGATCATGGGTAATATTGCTGAATACAGCGCCGGTAAAATGAATCTCTTCCACACGACCTTGCACTAAAGCATGAGAACTTACCTCCATAAAGCAATATTCACACCCTGCTTCTACCATCTCGTTTAAAAGGGCGTTGAGTTGCAGTGCGTCCGGAGTGGTGTGTGTCGCCTCAACTTCCCGATTATTGATTTTATTTACAATCGTGGAGAGCATCCCTGTGGGGTAACCCAACGACATAAACAGATGATGTAATAGGGTAACAGTGGTGGTTTTGCCGTTTGTTCCGGTAATTCCCACCAATTTTAATTTTTCTGAAGGATGATCATAAAATTGACCGGCAAAGTGTCCCAATGCTTTGCTGCTATCGGGAACTACAACCCAAGTAATGTTGGGGTCTACTTCTAAGGGTAACGTTTCACAAACAATGATATTGGCTCCATTTTGGATAGCTGAGGCGATAAACTGGTGTCCATCGGTTTGAGTTCCCCGTTGAGCAATGTAAACCACTCCTCCCTTGGGATGAGGAACTACCTTTCGACTATCAAAATGGATCTGAGTCACTTTTTGGTTCTCATCCCCCTGAATTTGATAATATGCAATCGTTTTTAAATAATCCTTTAATGGACTCATTTTTTATATTTTATTTACTTCTTACTTCTTATTTCTTATTTTATCTCGCTCCTAGTACCAACTTCACCTTTTTGTTACTCATTTTCTCTACCCGTTTCACCACCCCTTTTCCTTCTATTTTGGCACTGTATCCCAGTTTACTGAGTTCAAAAATAGCTGTAGAGGGATCTAGTCCAATCAGTTGGGTTTGCCAATTTTTTTCGTTGATTTCGACCCTTTCGACCTCACTGTTTGCTGTAGGAATCATTTGTGAAACCGGGAACTCTTTCAGTGAGGCAAAATTTTCGATATTCATAATTTGTTGTGCAATAGTGGCAAACACATCTACTGCTTCACCACTCATTCTGGCGATATTGTAGAGGTAAACAATAACGGTATAGCGTGGATTGTCATAAGGGAAATAGCCACAGAAGGAGGCACTGTTCCGACTTTTGAGATAGCTTTTTGTTTCCGGATCCCAGATGTCACGGGTTCCCGTTTTCCCCGCAAATTCAACCGGGAAGTTGGCATATTTTCGCGCTGTTCCTACCGGACTGGTCACCACAGATCTCAAATATTTCTGAGCTCTTTTAACAGTATATTCGGAACAGATCTGTTCATGAAGTACTTCAGTATCATAGATTTTTACAATCCCATCTTTATCAGTAATCGATTTAACAAAAAGGGGTTTAACCATTTTCCCATTGTTGGCAATGGCGTTGTAATAGGTTAATGTTTGGATAGGAGCGATATTAAAACCGGCACCAAAGGTGGCAGAGTAGTAGGTTCGTCTGTCTGTTGCTTTTTGTCTGATAGTGGGTGGAGGAATAGTTCCCAACTGTGTTTTGATAGAATCTAAAATCCCCATGTTTCTCAACGCATCCAAATAGGATTTAAAATTGGGATAGGTTTTGAAGATCATGGTTGCAGTTGCCTCATTATAAGAGCGTTGGAATATTTCTGCAACGGTTCCTAATCTGTGAGTTGACCCTCTGCTATCGCTATCGTAACATTTTTGAAATTTTCTTCCTCCAAAATGGTTGATGATTTCGCATCCGCAAAGGAGATAAGTTGGAGTAGTATCATTCGGTGTTTTTTCCAAATAGGCGAGCAAGGATGCCAATTTGAATGTAGAACCCGGTTCACATTCGTGTCGCAAAGCGTAATTGAACTGTTCGGTATAATAGTAGTTTCCTTCTGTTCCTCTTCTGGTCAGGTTGGTTATAGCTTTTATTTCACCGGTTGCCGTTTCCATCACTATAGCAGTTCCCCATTGCGCATTATTTGATAGTAATTTATCCATGAGTGCCTGATACACAATGTATTGGATGTCTAAATTGATGGTGGTTTGAATGTTTTTACCATCTGTAGGATCAATTCTACCTTCGATGGGAACTCTGATTTTTCGGTAGAGCATATATTTTCTTGAACCCGGATCTCCTCCAAGAACATAATCGTATGTTTCTTCCAATCCACTTTTTTTGTTGGTGGCGTAGTCAAAAGTACCCAAAGTTCTTTTAGCCAATTCTCCGTAAGGCATAATCCGTTGGATATCCATCGGGAATGAGGCTGCTTTCACTTTATAAGAGTTGAAGACGGGTAAACTTTTGATGAAGGCTGTGTCGTCCGAAGTTACTCTTTGTCTGGGGTTACTTCGCTTTGATGATAGAATGGTGACATTTTTATGTTGCAGGATAGCTTCCCCCAGTTTTCTTTCATAATAATCCAAAGTAAAAGGGTAGCGATCGGAAAAATGTTCATGAAACTCTCGGGCCAAATCCTTTACCAACTCTTTCAAACGACCTTGATCCTCCCATGAGATCCTTTCTCCTTCGGAAAGATAGAGAGAATCACGTTTGATATTTCCCGGTTTATATTTAAGGTATCTTCCATCCAATACAACGTCAAACACGGAATTGTTACTGACCAACACCCGGCCCATGTCATCAAAAATTTCTCCACGCAGCGGTGTAAGTTTGTTTTCCCGAATAATACAGTTGCAGTTGGAGTCAGCAACAGCACCTTCTACAGTTTCATCAACACAATCTTTGAACTCTCCGGAGAATTGAGAAAGGTGTATTATTCTCCCCATACAAGCAATACTAAAAGCGGCAGTTAAAAGGTAGATCACCAATAACCTTCTCTTCATGCTTTTATTTTGCTCTATATTGTTTTTGCTCATTTTTTCCTTTCTCTTTTTTTAGTTTGAGTATCTTCTTGAATAGTAATTTTATAAGCTCCATCCTGCTTTCTGTGAAAGCCCCATGATTTTGCTTTATCTTGAAGAATAATGAGCTGATCATATGGGATGAAGTGGTTATTTTTTCTTAGGTGATTAAGCGTGGCTTTATACTCAATCTCCTTTTGTTCATATCTTTTGATTTTGTTTTTTATGCTTCTGTCGTTGATAATAGCTGTAAAAGTTAAAATGAACACCGCAATGGTATAAGGTAATACACGAGGTTGAAATAGTTTCAGTACAAACTCCCCACTCAAAACATATTGGAGTAATCCTGAGCCTTTTTTTCTTTCTTTTTTCTCAACTTTATCAGATTCAGCTATATACTTCATAGTGAAAAGTCAATTTTTTCTACAATTCTTAATTTTGCACTTCGTGCTCTGTTGTTTTTACTTATCTCTTCTTGCGAAGGGACAATTGCTTTACGGGTAATCAATTTGAAGGGGGTAATCGGATTGCCGTAAAAGTCTTTTTCAATCTTTCCTTCAAAGTTGCCGCTTCTGAAGAAGTTTTTCACCAGACGATCTTCCAAAGAGTGGTAAGAGATTACTGCAATCCGTCCACCGGTTTCAACGCCCTCAACGGTTTGTTGAAGCATTTCTTTCAGGGCATCCATCTCTTCGTTGACTTCTATTCTGAGTGCCTGAAATATTTGTGATAATATTTTATTTTCTCTTCCCGGGGGGAGGATAGGTTTCAGCACTTCTTTCAATTCTCCGCTCTCCTCGATCGGTTGTTCCTCTCTACCTTTTTCAATCAGTTGTGCGATACGATATGCTTGTTTCACTTCTCCATACTGAGCAAAAAGCTCTGTCAAACGCTCCACACTGTATTGATTAACCACATCTGCGGCGGTAATTCCTTTGGAGTGGTTCATCCGCATATCCAACCTACCATCGAGTCTGTGAGAAAACCCACGCTCCGGGGTATCGAATTGATAGGAGGAAACTCCCAAATCAGCCAATACACCGTTAACAGGGTAAGCATTGTGAAACTGCATAAACCGTTTCCAGTGTCTGAAATTGGCATTCACCAATTGAAATCGGGGATCTGCGATGCTGTTCCGTTGTGCGTCAGGGTCTTGATCAAACCCAAAAAGTTGTCCTTCGGGAGCCAATTGTTGCAGCAGAGCCCGTGAATGTCCTCCCCCCCCGAATGTTAAATCCACATAGATCCCCTTGGTACAGGTAATAAGACCCGAAATAGATTCAGTAAGCAGTACAGGGGTGTGGTACATTCTATATTAATTTTGATTTTCTTCACGTAAATTATCAGAGTGGATTTGAGCATTAAGTTGTTCCATTTCGTCGGGAGAGATGGTATATTGAGCGTGGTAATTAGCTTGATTCCACAGTTCTATCCGACCATTATCCAACAGCAATACAACCTCTTTTTCTATTTTGTAATTCTCCATAAAGGGTTTTGGAATCACGATGCGATCCTGCGAGTCACACTCTACTTGAGTGATGTTGCGCAAAAAAGCATTACGATAGCGTTTGGCTTGAATGTCATTACGGTTGATGCTGTTTAAGAAACGGATCTGCTCCAGATAAGCACTCTCAGTCCACAACATGATATGGTTTCCAAAACCGTGTGCAACCCAAAATCGTTTGCGCTCCGATTCAGGCAATGATTTCAATAAAGCGGTAGGAAGTTTAATTCTTCCATGCTTTTCTATTGAAACTTCCCAATAACCATATTGATAAACGGACATCTTTTTACATCGTTAAATATTGTCACAAAAATAGTATAAATTTTTTATTAATTCCAGATTGTTGATAACTATTTTAAAAAAACTTAATTTATTTAATTAACTCACTGATAATCAATGTGGAAAAAAAGGGAGCTATTTTAAGTTATCAACAGTTAAGTGGGGATAAGTTTCCCTTGAAATTAACCTTTGAAAACGTCCATAAAGCATTGGATATCAGTACTTATAGATTATGTTTTAAAAAATGAAAAAATAGTGTTTTTAATGCTAATTGCAAAAATATGGAAAAAAAGGGAAATTTTTGGATTTTGGTGGAAAAAAGATATTTTTTGGACAAATTTTGGCAATTTTTGGGAATTTGGGTAATTCCTGATCCGCAATTGTACACTAATTCTCCAAAAGGTATCTCATTCCAGAGTGGGGTTATAGATTAACAAAAAAGTGAAGCTTTGTCTGCCCCCCATTTATTTTTATTTCAAAATAATATATA
>DIRT01000026.1:9447-26862 GCA_002427605.1 Bacteroidales bacterium UBA5429
TAATTAAATATCAATGGGATATGTAAAAAAAACTCAATATAAAACTTCCGAAATCCGAAATCCGAAATCAAAATGCCCCCTTTTTTTTAAAATACCAAAAAAGAAACAGGAAATATGAAGGCGGAATAAATAAATTAGAATTTAGAATTATTCTACTTTTTTTCATATCATTTAAAAATTTCACAAAAAAGTTCCGGGTGTAAGCAAAAAAATGTTACTTTTGCACCCCTTAAATAATTCCTATTTATTATAGCTAATTATTTAACAATTAAACAGATAAGAAAATTAGTCAATGCAAAAATAATCACATTTTATGATAAATTCTATTACAAAACTAAGAAATATTGGAATTGCTGCGCATATTGATGCAGGGAAAACAACCGTTTCGGAAAGAATCTTATTTTTTACCGGAGTGAATCGGAAAATTGGTGAATCTCATGATGGTCAGGCGACCATGGACTTCATGAAACAGGAGCAGGAAAGAGGAATTACCATTGCATCAGCTGCTATTACAACTTATTGGAATGATCACCAAATCAATTTGATCGACACTCCCGGACACGTGGATTTTACTGTTGAGGTGGAGCGTTCTCTGAGAGTGATTAATGGAATGATTGCTGTATTTTGCGCTGTTGGAGGAGTAGAACCTCAAAGTGAAACAGTGTGGAATCAAGCGGATAGATATCGTGTTCCTAAAATTGCGTTCATTAATAAAATGGACCGTACCGGCGCTGATTTTGCTGATGTGGTGCAGCAGTTGAATGATAACCTGGATGCCAATGCGGTTCCTTTTCAGATTCCTATCGGAAGTGAAGATCAATTTGAGGGAATGATTGACCTCATTAAAATGAAAGCCTACTACTTCGATGAGACCAAAAGCTATGAAAAAGAGATTCCGGAGAGTGAAATGGCACGTGCCACCAGTGCCAGAGCAGATTTAATTGCTGCATTGGCAGATTTTGATGAGGAGATTGCCGACCTTTACCTTGAAGAAAAAGAGGTTCCGGAGCAATTGATGATGAAAGCGGCACGCGAAGCAACAATGAAACTTTTAATCACACCGGTTTTCTGTGGAGCAGCGTATAAAAATAAAGGGATTCAATTACTGTTGGATGCCATTGTAAACTATCTCCCATCTCCTATTGATGCAGGAGTTGTAGTGGGTACCGATGTTCATGATGAAGAAAAGACCATTACCAGAAATCCTTCAGCAAAAGAACCATTTTCAGCTTTGGCATTCAAATTGATCAATGATCCATACGTTGGTCAACAAACCTTTATCCGTATATTTTCCGGCACCTTGACCGGCGGTATGCAACTCTATAATTCCAGTAAGATGAAGTACGAAAGAACAGGTCGTATATTCAGAATTAAAGCTAAGGATAGGGAGGAGATCAAAGAGGCGGGTCCCGGAGATATTGTTGCTTTAGTGGGTATGAAGGTAACCCGTACCGGTGATACATTGTGTGATCCGGATCAACCGTTGCATCTGGAAAGCATCCACATTCCACCTTCAGTAATAGAATTGAAAGTGCTTCCCAAAGCGCGCAAAGAATCGGAAAAGTTGGGAGAAGCATTGTCGAAATTGATCAATGAAGACCCTTCATTCAGAGCACGTTATGACGAAGAAACGGAGGAAACGATTATCTCAGGAATGGGAGAATTACACCTCGAAGTGATCGTTGATCGCTTAAAACAAGAGTTTAAAGTTGATGTTGAAATAGGTAAACCTGCTGTTTCATACAGAGAAACCTTGACTAAAGAGGTGGAAAGCAATTACAAGTATGTAAAACAAACGGGAGGAAAAGGACACTATGCCCACACCATTATCAGATTTGAACCTAATGAAGCCCAAGGATACGAGTTTGTGGACAAGGTAAAAGGTGGAAATGTTCCTAATGAATATATTGGTTCAGTAGATAAAGGGATTAAAAAAGGAATGGAGAAAGGGCCTTTGGCAGGGTTCCCGGTTGTGGATGTGAAAGCAGTTCTGCTGGATGGAAGTGCACACGTGGTGGACTCTTCAGATATGGCTTTCCAACTTTGTGCAGCCATGAGCTTTAAAGAGGCATTTATGAAAGGTAAACCGATTCTGCTTGAACCGGTTATGAAAATAGAGATCAATACTCCTGATGATTATATCGGAAATGTTACGGGTGATTTCAACAAAAGAAGAGGAAGAATCCTGAGCATGAGAAGATATAGAAAAGGATCCCAAAAATTAAACGGCTATGTACCGCTTATGGAGATGTTTGGATATGCTACTGTGTTGAGAAATCTTTCGAGCGGCAGAGCTAACTTTTCAATGGAGTTTTTTGAGTACCAGCCTATACCGGCTTCAATCCAGGAGGAGGTACTTGCAAGTTTAGAAGAGAAAAAAGCAGAGAAAAAATAATATTTTATTTTTGGTTAATAATGTAAATAAGGTTGAAAGTTGCGTCTATATCAGGTGCAACTTTTTTATTTTATTTCATTTAAAAAAGTTATGTATCTTTGTACTCAAAATGGAAAAGTTATGAAAAATGATGAAACTTCCAAAAAAGTAAAAAAACATCACGATATTGTCAGTATAAAATATGCTGATAATAAGGAGTTTAAGTCCAAAAGAAGACCTATTCATATCTCTTTTTCTATTCATAATACCAAAATCGGAAAACTAGTTGTTGCTTCTACTGCCAAAGGGATTTGCTATGTGGGTTATCCTATAAAGGGGCTAACTTATGTTGAACAATTAAAAGAACGCTTTCCCAATGCGAAGATCAAAAACAGGATTGCTAAAATAAATCCTCTTATCAGAGAAGCACTGAAAAAGGAGTGGGATAAAAACCTTAAAATACCCCTCCATCTGGAAGGAACTCCTTTTCAATATCAGGTGTGGGAGGCACTTTTACAAATCCCTCATGGAGAATTAACTACGTATGCTCAAATTGCTCAACAAATTGGAAAACCAAAAGCACAAAGAGCAGTAGGTAATGCAGTGGGAAGAAATCCGATTTTATTCCTCATACCTTGCCACAGAGTAGTAACCTCCCAAGGAAAACTGGGTGGTTTTTACTGGGGTATCGATAAAAAAGTATTCCTTCTCAATAAAGAGAGTACTTATCCCAAAAAAGGAAAACTAGTGTGGAACCCTACCTTTTTTTAACTCAAATATAGCATGACTCCAATAATAGAAGTATCTCATCTCTCTTTCGCTTACGACCAGGTAAAGGTATTAAAAAACCTCAATTTTACACTCCAACAGGGGACCTATTGTGCTCTGATGGGTGCGAATGGGTCAGGAAAAACGACTCTAGGGAAACTAATTTGTGGGTTACTCCATGGTTTTCAGGGAGAAATAAAAATTAATGGAAAAAGCATCAATCATCTCTCCCAATTAGATATTGCGAAATTGATAGCTGTAGTCCCCCAAAGGCAAGATCTGATGTTCGATTTCACGGTATATGAAACCGTGATGATGGGGAGAAATCCACACCTTGGAAGGTGGGAGTCTCCTTCAGAAAAAGATCATCAAATTGTCAGGGAAGCACTTCATAAAACCCATCTGATAGAGTTTAAAGACAGATTCACTCACCAATTGAGTGGGGGTGAGTTTCAAAGAACTTTGATAGCCCGGGCGATAGCACAAAAAACACCCATTCTCATTCTGGATGAGCCGCTCTCAAACCTCGACATTGCACACAAATTTGAGATTATGGAGATTTTGAGAGAACTGAATGAACAGCACCAGATTACCATTATCCTGATCTTGCATGAATTTGCCTTTGCAGTGCAGTATGTTCCCCTTTCGCTACTGCTTCAGTCAGGAGAAGAACTGTATTACGGTGAAACAAAACAACTATTTAGTACTCCATTAGTGAAAAATGGATTTAATCTGAAAGATCCCTTTACTATTGATCATAACGGGAATAGTTACAAAATACATAATATATGAAACGCGCTATTTTATTACTCTCTCTATTTTGTTTATTGACTACTGTACAGGCCCAAGATGTGGTGTATGGAGCTTTGTACGGAGTAATTCCGGATACGGGAAATGATATGACACAACCTTTTCAGAATTTGCTACAGGCAGTTAAAACCAGAGAGTCAGTGACAATTATTTTGTCAGCAGGACAATATGATTTTTACGAAGAAAATGCGATTCATAAGGAGTACTATGAAAGCAATACAACCAACCGGAATCCTAAAAATTTAGCCATTTTGTTTGAGGATATGCATAATGTGACTGTGGATGGGAACTTCTCTACCTTGATGTTTCATGGGAAAATGCAACCCATCACACTGGATCGTTGTACCAATATTTCCATACGCAATATCATAATCGATTTTGCAACGCCAACTTCAGTGGAAGCAGAAGTAGTTCATGTGGATTCATCCTATTTTGAGATTGCTTTTGATCCTCAACTTTTTCCGTATGAGGTGGATGCAAAACAACAACTTCATTTTTTTATAGGTAAACATAAAACCTCACCATTTACCTACGTTGAGTTTAATCATAATTCCAGAATGGTAGAGCCTTACACCGGTGATAGAGGATGGTGGGAAGGAATTCCGGTGGATGAGGTGGAAAAAGGGAGATTGAGAATTTTTTATCCCAATAAAGCACATTTTCCTAAGCTACACAATTGGATTGTGATTAGACATGGCGAAAGAAATCATGCCGGTATTTTTATACAAAATAGTGCTGATATTTTGGTTCAAAATGTGAACATATACCAGACTGATGGGTTGGCTATTTTAGCTCAATTTACGCACAATTTGAATTTGTTCAGTTGCTCGGTTGTTCCCAACTATCTGATTGGGAGGAAATATATTAGCAGTCATGATGATGGATTTCACCTGATGGGTTGCAGTGGTCAGATCAGAGTCGAAAATTGCGAGTGGTATGGATTAATGGATGATGCAATCAACATCCACGGGACTTATGTCAAAGTTGTAAAACGAAAAAAGAATCGGGTAATTGCTCAATTTATGCACCATGAAACGACCGGCTTGGAGTGGGGGAGAATGGGAGAAAAAATCTACTTTGTGGATCCTAAAACTATGAAAACGATCGACTCAAGTACCATCATAGAGTACAATCAACTCAACAGGGATCAGTTTGAATTGGTGTTAGCCACCTCTCCTTCAAGAAAGGTCAAATCCAAGGTGGTGATTGAGAATGTGACCTGTAATCCGGATGTTAAGATATCGAATTGTCGTTTTAGAAGTGGCAGAGCGCGTGGATTACTCATCTCAACCAGAGGAAATGTAAGGATTGAGGACAATATTTTCGAATCGGCAGGATCTGCTATTTTGATTGCCGGAGATGCCCGGGAATGGTATGAATCGGGTCCGGTGCGTGATGTAACGATTCGGAAAAATATTTTCAGATATTCTTGTAACTCGTCGCCATACCAGTTTTCCGAAGCCGTGATATCGATCTATCCCAATATTGCCAAGCCTGATCCGGAGCATCCTTACCATGCGAATATCAGGATTGAGGATAATTCTTTCTTTTTGTTCGACTATCCTATTTTGTTCGCCAAATCTGTGGACGGACTCACTTTTAAGAATAACATCCTGTACAGGAGTAAGGGTTTGGAGCCTTTTCACCCGAATCAATTCGGATATAAGTTGATAGCTTGCAAGAAAGTTACGATTGGACCCAATAAAACCGAAGGAGAAATTCTGGGAAAATCGATCATTATGGAGCAGATGAATGCAAAGGAGCTCCATAAAGAGTAAGTGGGGGTAAAAATTTTTCGGGGAGTCACTCTTTCTCTGCCCCCTTATTTTTCTTTTTTTAAAAAAATTACTCAAAATAGCCAATATGTTCAAATAGTTTTGTATATTTGTTGCCTTGTTTGTCGATTTGTAAAAAAGGTGTGTCCTGTAAAATAGGGTATTGTATAAAGAATTGACTTACAAGAAGTTGAAAAATTATTAACGAAAAAGAAGTTTTTTTAAGAAAATTCAAATTATTCACCAAATTTTATTAATATGAAAAAAATGTACAATTTTAAACGCGCAATCATGAGTTTTCTATTCGTTTTTGCTATGATAGGGCTTACACAAGCTCAATCTGTAATTGCGAACTGGAACTTTAATGATTTACAAGAAGCGCCCAACACCTCAACTGTGATTACTGCAGATGAGGGAACCGGGACTATCTATTTGGATGGGACACACGGATCTAGTGCATGGTCAACAGTAACGCCAACGCCTGATCCTCAGTTGAATTCTTTTAGCGGTTATGCCGATGGAGATGTACCTCCCGGAAAAGCTTTAGCTTTGGTAGGTGAATCAGCCAATGGGCAGGCTGTAGTTTTTGTTTTTTCAACTACGCAGATGAAAAATATTCAAATTACTTTCCATACGCGAGGAACATCAACCGGTTTTGATACTCATACATGGTCCTATAGTATCGATAATGGTACTACATTTGTACCTATTGCGGGCAATAATACTGCTTCAACAGCAGGTCAAGTTATTTGGACAACGGCTGATTTTTCTTCCGTTACAGGTCTTAATAATCAGACAACAGTTTATCTTAAATTGGTTGTTGATGGTTGTACTTCATCAAATGGTAATAATCGTATTGACAACTTTACCATTACCGGTACTGCTATGACGCCTGCTGTGGCTACTCCTGTGATTACTACACTTCCTGTTGCAGATGCAGGGAATGTGAATGCACTTTTGGGTTCTATCTATTTAGCAGGTGGTGCTGCTGAATACAATGGAACTCCGGTTCCCGGAACTTTTGATTGGACTGACCCAACACAAGTTTTAACTGCAACCGGAACTCATCCTTACAGTGTAACATTTACTCCTACCAATACTGATGATTATGAAGCTGTTCAGTTTAATGTCGATGTAACAGTAGTTGGAGCTTGTGTTGCTATTGTTCCATGGACTTATGGCTTTGAAGATGGTACACATGATGCTGCAGTGGGAGGATGTTTTTCTCAATATAGTGTTAGTGGAAGTAATTCTTGGGTCTACAATAAAACCGAAACAACGTATAATCGGACTCCTCACTCAGGTTTAATGAATGCAACTTTGCGATATAGTAACACAAGATGGTTGTTTAGAGAGGTTTATTTTACTCCCGGTACTTATCAGTTTTCTATGTATGCCAGACAAGACGCATCAAGTGGTGCTTCACTTATTGTTAAGTTAGGAACAGCAGCTACTACAGCCGCTATGGATGCAGGAGTTACTGTAATTCCTGAAACTAACATTGTTGGCGGTGATTATCAACTATTAACCGGAACGATTAATATCACTACAGCCGGTGTTTATACCGTAGGAATAAAAGGAACTCTTAACTATACTCCATGGCATGTAAGTATTGATGATATAGCTATTGAAGATGCAAACTGTTTATCTCCACTAGTTGATGTGAGCAATATTACAGACAATTCAGCAGTGCTCAATATCACTTCTACAGCAGCAAGTTTTGTAGTACAATATAAAGCAGCAACTGCTGCAACCTGGACTACGCTTCACACTTCTAACACAACGGTTACATTGAGTGGATTGGATGAAAATACCAGTTACGATGTGAGAGTAAAAGCTAATTGCGGTGACAATCATACCAGTGCATTTAGAGTAGCTTCATTCAGAACCCTATGTCTCCCATCAACTGTTCCATATTTTTATGGTTTTGAAGATGGAACAGATGCTGCAGTAGTAGATTTATGTTATTCTCAAGAAGGAGAAGCCGGTTCAGATGAATGGGTGTATAATTCATCATTCACAAGTTACAATCGTACCCCTTATGATGGTCAAACTAATGCAACTTTACGTTGGGGTAATACACGTTGGTTATTTAAAGAAATGTCACTTGAACCCGGTATTTATGAACTTGCAATGTTTGCAAGACAAGATGGTTCTGATGCTGCTAATGCTTCTATAACAGTGAAACTGGGAACAGCATCTACTGTTGCAGCTATGAATGACGGTACTGTGATTATTCCACAAACAGGAATAGTGAATGGGGATTATCAAGAATTGGAAGGAGTGTTTACTGTCACAACAGCCGGCGTATACGTTATTGGTATAAAAGGTGCTATTAATAGTTCTCCATATTACATCAGTATTGATAATATTAACGTTGCATCTTTAGTTTGTCCTAGACCTACTTCCATTACAGCTTCCAATGTTTTATCAACCTCTGCACAAATTGATTTTGTTTCAGGAGGTAGTGAAACAGCCTGGGTTGTTGAATGTAAAGCTTCAACAGAAACTGAGTGGACGGTTCTACCTGTATCCAGTACATCTGTATCCCTTATTAATTTACTTCCATCGACCAGTTATAGAGTTAGAGTAAAAGCGCTATGTTCTACAGATGAAGAAAGTATATACAGAGAAACAAGTTTCATGACAGGATGTGAAGTTCCAACAGCTCCATTCTATTATGGTTTTGAAAATGGAACCCATGATGCACCTGTAGATATCTGTTTTACTCAAGAGTCAGTTGTTGGAACTACTCAATGGGTGTTTAATCAAACCAGTACTACTTATAACCGTACTCCTCGTACCGGTTCCTATAATGCAACTTTACGTTATGGTAACGAGCGTTGGTTGTTTACAGAAATTTCTTTAGATGCCGGATTTTATGAGTTTGGAGTTTATGCTCGTCAAAACTTAACTTCCGGTACTACATTGACAGTTAAAGTAGGTACAGGAGCAACTGCTTTGGCTATGGATGCCGGAATAACACTGATTGACCAAGCACCTGTTGTTGATGGAGATTATCAGCATTTTACAAGTATGTTTGCTGTTGAAACAGCCGGTGTTTATGTAATCGGAATCAAAGCAGCCTTAACCTCTTCTCCATGGTATATCAGTATTGATGATATCTCAGTTGAAGAAATCACATGTCCAAAAATTTCATCAGTTACATATAACAATATCGCGTTTACTTCAGCTAATATTACTTTAGTTCCAATGGGAGAAGAAACTTCATGGGTAGTTGAGTACAAGAAAGCTACTGATGAGACCTGGACAACCAGAACTACTAGTAATACAACTTTAAACTTGACAGGACTATCTCACTCAACAGTTTATGACTTAAGAGTTAAATCGATTTGTGCTGTTGATGATGAAAGTGAATATTTCGAAACTCAGTTTGCTACTACATACAGAGTACCATTTTATGAGCCATTTAGTACCGATCAAACACCCGTTGCTTGGACTAATGTTAAAGTAGATGAGACTACTACTAGTGCAGGAGTTTTCGACTTCCAATCTGAAGGAGAATATCCAACATGTTCTCCTGTGGTAGGTCCCTATATGGCAAGATTTAATATTTTTAGTTATTCTTCAGGAACAGTAGGAGATTTAATTACTCCTCAAATTATGGGAGTAGCTGAAGGGTCACTCATTAAATTCTGGATGTACAGAGATGACTATAGCTACTATTCTTCAAAGAATGAAGGTATTCGCGTAATGGTGAATAATACTCCTACATCAGAAGGTGCAACGCTGTTGAATACAATTCATAGAAGTACTACTCTGGCACCTACCGTTCCGGCAGCCGGATGGTATCAATATGTTGTAAGAGTTCCTTCAGCCGGATTTAACCGCGTTATTTTTGAAGGATTTAGTGATTATGGACGTAATGTGTATATTGACGAAATTGAGGTAACTGCTCCTTATTATACTCCTGTGATTATTACTAATGGTCCTAACGGAAATTCAAGTCCGAATGGTAATATTACTGTTCTCAATGGAACTGACAGATTAATCAATTTTGTACCTGATGCAGGATATAGAATTGCTTCTATCACAGTTAACGGAACTGAAGTTCAAGGACCTGATGTTGATAATTTGAGACCATTCCCATATACTTTGTCAGTAGGTATTGACACACTGTATGTGAATGCTACTTATGAAAAGATTCCATATACTATTACTCCAACTATTGTAAACTATCATGGTGACCAGTACTTGGATAATGGTGAAATGCCCGGATCAATCACTCCTAATGAACCAACAATCGTTCTTCATGGTGATTCTCAAATTTTTACAATCAGTGTAAGTGATCATTTCCACCTATATGAATTATTGATTGACGGATTGAGTCAACTCAATGATGCTGTAGATATGGGTAACAATGTATTTACTTATGAATTCACTAATGTAACTGCTGATCATACAATTGAAGCAGTTGTGAAAATTGATACTGTAGCTATTGAATATACTGTAGTAAATGGTGCCGGTATCCTTGATGGTCAGTATGTTGCCGGTCCTACAATCCATAATGTTTATGTAAACTATGGTGATGACTTCTTGGCAACTATGCCTGCAGCTCCCGGTTATACTTGTGTATCAACCACTGTAAATGGTCATTATGTAGGTGCTACATCGCAATATCAGTTGTATAACATCACTGAAGTACAACATATTGAGGTTGAGTATCAAGCTAATCCAATCACTATTACAACACAAGTTTTTGGTAGTGGTTCTATTACACCGGGAACTACATTTATTTATGATCCTGCTTATGTGTATGATTATGTTGTAACTCCTGCAACCGGTAATTATATTTCTGCAATTTTGGTTAACGATGTTCCACAAACTATTGCTGATAACGCATTATATAATGGTCAGTTAACTAACATTACTGAAAACCAAATGATTAAGGCTTACTTCCAACCATTGACATATCAAGTGGTTGCAACAGCCGGCGTTGGTGGTACAGTAACTCCTGCAGGAGCTCAAACTTATAATTATGGTGCAACACAGCAATATGTTGTGACTGCTGCTGAAGGACATACTATTACTACCGTAGAAGTTGACGGAGTAGCAGTAACAGTTCCTGAAGGAGCAACCAGCTATACTCATACATTTGACAATATCGTAGCAAACCATACTATTTCAGCTACATTTACCATCAATACTTACACTATTACTGCAACAGCAGGAGCAAATGGAACAGTTACACCAGCAGGTGCTACCACATTGAATTACAATGAGGATCTAACCTATACTATCACTCCGGATGCAGGATATCATATCGTTGATGTATTAGTAGATGGAATTAGCGTGGGTGCAGTGAGCCAATATAGCTTTATTAATGTTCAGGCAGATCATACTATTTCAGCTACATTTGCTATCAATACCTATACTATCACTGCTGCAATGAATGGTAACGGAACGATTACACCAGCAGGTGTTACAACCTTGAACCATGGCGGTAACCAAACTTATACAATCACTCCAGCATTAGGATCATTGATTATGGATGTATTGGTTGACGGAATAAGCCAAGGTGCTATTACTTCCTACACATTCACTAATGTTACGGCAAATCATACTATCTATGTTGTTACCAATACAGCTACATTCAATATTACTGTAACACAACCTAACCATGGTATGATTACTCCCGGTTCACACACTGTAGTTTATGGAGCTACTCCAACCTTTACAGTTGTACCTAATATCGGATATAATGTTTCAGCTCTTCAGGTAAATGGTTCTTCAGTGGCTATTACTCCAAATAATGTTGGGGTTGTAACACACACCTTAAATCCTGTTTCAGCTAACGTAACTGTTAGTGCTACAATGGCAATTAAAACATATACTATCACAGCTTCTGCAGGAGCTAATGGAACCATTACTCCAAGTGGAACTGCAACATTAAATTATGGTGCTTCTTCGCAAGTTTACCAATTTAATCCTGCCGCAGGTTATGTTGTGGATAATGTAACTATTGACGGTGTTGCTATGGGTGCACTTCCATCATATCAATTTGCTAACGTTACAGCTAATCACACTATTAATGTAACCTTCAAGTTGATTGAATGTGAAATGCCTATGAATACATATACTTCTTTAATTACTCAAACTACTGCTACATTCAATTGGAATGCAACAGGTGCTACATCTTATTCAGTACAATATAAGAAAGTAAGCGAACCTAACTTCACATTGGTAAATAATGTAAACAATACTTGGTTAGATGTTATTGATTTAACAGCTAATACTCAGTATATGTGGCAAGTAAGATCTAACTGTTCTGCTACCAACAGCAGCGACTGGTCAATGATCACTACTTTCGTTACTTTACCAGAACTTCCAATTTCAGTTGATGAGTATGACTTAAGCAACTTACAAGTATACGGTTACTATTCAGATCTGTTTATCATAAACAATGGTGCTTTCGCATTAGAAAATGCAGAAATCTATGATTCTTATGGTAAATTAGTATATTCTACTACTTTGAATAGCAACTCTGAAGTGATTAACTTAGATGTGGCAACAGGTATCTACTTTGTGAAAGTATATACTACTCAAGGTGCTGCAGCTTACAAAGTACATATCACTAAATAGTATTTCCTGTAAGGATTAATGAAAGGCTACTTCCGAAAGGCAGTAGCCTTTTTTTTGATAAATTCAAAAAAAAGAAAAGAAAATCTTTCATAAAATGAATTATATCAATATTTTTTGTATTTTTGCCGATTGATTAAAAGAAGACATTTTATATAAAAAGAGAAGATTATTATGTATTTGACAAAAGAAGTTAAACAAGAGATTTTCAATGAGTTTGGTAAGACTGCTACAGATACTGGTTCACCAGAGAGTCAAATTGCGCTATTTACACATAGAATTAAGCATCTTACCGAATATGTGAAAAAGAATAAGAAAGATCACGTTACAAAAAAAGCGTTGATCAATCTGGTTGGGAAAAGAAGAAGATTGTTGGAATATCTTAGAAAAAATGAGATTGAACGTTATAGAGAGGTTATTAAAAAATTAGGTTTAAGAAAATAAAAGCTTTTTAAAGCGTATATTGAAAAGGCAATTTAATATAGAAATTGCCTTTTTTCATACATTATTAAATAAATTACGATATATATGATTGGAATTAAACATACATTTACAATTGCAGATGGTAGAGAGATTACCATAGAAACCGGAAAATTAGCTAAACAAGCTGATGGATCAGTAGTGGTGAGAATGGGTGATACGATGTTGCTGGCTACCGTATGCGCAAAAAAAGAAGCCGCAGAAAATGTAGATTTTATGCCTCTACAAGTTGAGTATCAGGAAAAGTATACTTCAGTAGGGCGTATACCCGGCGGATTCTTTAAAAGAGAGGCAAGACCATCAGAGTATGAGATCTTGATCGCACGATTGGTGGATAGAGCACTAAGACCACTTTTTCCCGCTGATTTTCACGCAGAAACACAAGTGTTGATCTATTTGATTTCAGGTGATCCAAATAACCTGCCTGATGCTTTAGCATGTCTGGCAGCATCTTCTGCGTTGGCAGTATCTGATATCCCGTTTCAGGGACCGGTTGCTGAAGTGCGTGTAGGAAGAGTAGGTGGAGAGTTTGTGATTAATCCTACCGTTGAACAAATGGAATCTTCAGATATTGACATGATTGTGGCAGCTACTATCGATAATATCATGATGGTAGAGGGAGAAATGAAAGAGATTTCGGAAGAGGATATGGTGGATGCCTTGAACTTTGCACACGAAGCGATCAAACAATTATGCCAAGAACAGTTGAACTTAGCTGCACAAGTTGAAAAAGCAAATCCTAAAAGAGAGTATTGTCATGAAAATCATGACGAAGAACTCAAACAAAAAGTATATCAGGAAACGTATGATAAAGTTTATCAAATTGCTAAAGCACAAACCTCAAAACAAGAGCGTCATGATCGATTTGATGAGGTTTTAAATCAGTTTGTAGAATCTTATCCTGAAGAGGAGTTGGAAGAAGTGATGCCCTTAATTAACAGATATTATCATGATGTGCAGTATGATGCAATGAGAGCCATGATCCTGAACGATAGAGTAAGATTGGATGGTAGAGCTACCAACCAGATTAGACCAATCTGGATTGAAACAGATTATCTACCGGCAGTGCATGGATCGGCTATCTTTACCAGAGGTGAAACTCAATCATTAACCTCCATTACATTGGGAACAAAAGATGATGAGCAGTTAATTGATGGAGCAATGATACATGGAACTAATAGATTAATGTTACACTACAACTTCCCTCCATTCTCTGTCGGTGAAGTGAAAAGGGTAGGAAGTGCAGGTAGAAGAGAAATTGGACATGGAAACTTAGCACTCAGAGCATTAAAACCTGTGATTCCAATGGACTCAACTGAGTTTCCCTACACTCTTAGAATTGTATCTGATATTTTAGAATCTAATGGAAGTTCTTCTATGGCTACAGTATGTGCCGGTACGCTGGCATTGATGGATGCAGGAGTTAAGATTAAAAAACCGGTATCCGGAATTGCTATGGGGCTAATCACAGATGAGAAAACAGGAAACTATGCGATTCTTTCCGATATTTTAGGAGATGAAGACCATCTTGGAGATATGGACTTTAAGGTGTGTGGAACCAGAGATGGAATCACTGCTTGTCAGATGGATATCAAGATTGGAGGATTATCGGCTCAAATGATGGCTGAGGCATTGGCACAAGCCAAAGAGGGTAGATTGTATATCCTGGATAGAATGGAAGAAGCTATTTCAGAACCTCGTGAGGATTACAAACCATTTGTACCAAGAATTCAACAGATGATTATACCACGTGAATTTATTGGGGCTATTATCGGACCCGGTGGTAAAATTATCCAGGAGATGCAACGTGAGACTGACACCTTGATTACCATTGAAGAGAAAGATGGAGTTGGAATTATCGATATTGCTTCTCCAAACCTGGAAAATATTGAAAAAGTAGTGTTTAAAATTAAACAGATTACTACCGTTCCTGAAATTGGGGAAGTGTACGACGGAGTGGTTAAAAGTATTACTTCTTTTGGTGCATTCGTTGAGATTATTCCCAATGTGGAAGCTTTACTTCACGTGTCGGAAATTGCTTATAAGAGAATTGAAAATGTTGAGGATGTCTTGAAAATTGGGGATGAGATAAAAGTTAAGCTGATCGCTATTGATGAGAAAACAGGCAAATATAAACTCTCTCATCGTGTTCTTTTAGAAAAACCTGAGGGTTGGGTAGAGCCTACCGCAAGAGGACCAAGACCTAATGGAAACAAACCTTCTGGTGGACATAATCGTCATAACGGCGGAGGCGGAAGGAGAGATAACAACAGACCTCCACGCAATAATAATGACCGAAGAGAACGAAGATAAAACGGATTTTCATTATTTTAATTCTTATTTGGAAATAAAAATAAAAGGGGGGCAGAATATGTTCCCCTTTTTTGCTATTTCACCACCCCGCTCGGTAATATTTCCCTTTTAGGACCTGTTGCCAATTACGAATTACGAATTACGAATTACGGGGTCACAAATTTTTATTAGACGCGATTGTAGGGGCAGGGCTTGTCTCTGCCCCTAGCCGAGTGGGGAAATGGTATGACTGAAGAGGAATAGTTTTCCTGCCCCCTGATTTTTTAAATTTATAAAAAAAGAAAAATAAGAAAAAAAAGAGCGACCTAATAACTTAGATCGCCCTTTAGATTATATTTGAAAAGATTATTATTTAACTTTCATAACCTTTTTAATGATCACTCCATTTTCACTATTCAAGTGGAGCAGATAGATTCCGGAACTCAATTCTTGTAAATCAATTGTTTCGGATTGGTTTGCAACTTTACCTGACATCAACATTCTGCCATATTGATCATACAATTGGTAAGAATTAATTTCTAGCGACGCAGAGTTGTTGATCCATTGCATAGATCCTTGAGTAGGATTAGGATAGATTTGGATTTGTTGAGCTTCATATTCGCTGATACCAACGGTGATTTCATACTCAACGGTGGCAATTTCACTGGGGAGCATATCTGTTTTGTAAGCGATCGCTTTAACAGTGTATACGCCTGCTTGAAGTGTGAATTCTCCGGAGTAGAGTGTGCTCGCATCGCTGGGTTCAGTGCCGTCAGTGGTGTAGTAGATTGTAGCATCGGGAGTTGCACAAGCGATAGTTATGGAAAGAGGTTCATTGTAAGTTCCTCCGGCAGGTGTGAACGTAGGAGTAGCAACTTGATCAGGTTCAACGGTTACTTCAACAATATCGTTATTGTCTCTCGGAGCAATTTGGAAATTGGTGTTGAATCTGAGGATAAATCCTGTTACATCAGCCTGGAATCCTTCTGGAATGGTCATATCCAAAGTTCTGTGTACATTGCGACAAGCCATACTGTTTCCATCTTGAGTAAAATTAACATTGGTAGTGCTGGTTGTGTTAAATAGTCCGGCACTGAATGTTACATTCTCAATGGTAACCAATTTGGACTCGTATAAACCATAATTGTCGATAATATCTTCAACGGTTACAACAGTCGGAGTAACTGCTCCTTCATTATCAGTAGAGGCTGCCCAATCGGTTAGAGGGATCATTTGTGTTAATCCGTTGTACACGTTGCAGGTACCGATAATTCCACCCTCAATGATATCACCATTAACATATTCGTTAGTGATTAAGCTGGTGCTGTTATCGAACACCAATAGGGATGCGGTTTCATCAGTGATATAGATATAACGTCCGCTTCTGAACACAAAAGTAACGTCACCTGTAATCTGGTAAGGAGTGTTGTTGGTAACTCCGTTGTTAGCTTCAATAAACTCTTCAATGGTATTAACCTGAGTGGGGAAAGTATAAGTTGCACTTGCAATTCCGCTGCTGGTCATACCGGTTTTAACTGCGATAGCTTTTAGTGTAGTTGTTGTTGAGACTGTGACAGGAGTTGTGTAAAGTGTAGCATTTTCATCGGGCGTAGTTCCATCGGTAGTGTAGTAAATAGTTGCGTCTGCAGTAGCGGTAGTGATAGTTACCTGAACCGGAGCAAAGATATTTCCACCACCAGGACTGAATATCGGTGTTGAAACCATGGTAGTTGGATCGAAATCAGTTAATTCTAGATTGTCAATATTAACACTTCTGGAGGCAGCTTCTTGTGGTTTAAAGATTCTGATTCTCACAGTTCCTGCAACATTCACAGGAACAGTAGCTGAAAGCATGCCCTCAGTTTCATTCCATGCGGGTGCAGTAACACTGTTGTTAGGCACATCATTCCAGGTTGTACCTTGGTCAGTTGAGTATTGTACATAAACTGTACCTCCGGCATGAGTTCCGTACGAAGCATAGCGGAATGAAACATCTCCGATACCGTTAGTGCGATCAAAATTCATTGTAATTTCATTGCCTGTAGAGTCATTTTGGTTTGCTCTCATTCGTACGGAACGAGTATCAATATAGCGGTCTCTTTCATCCATTGTAGTAAATCCTTTCACAAAGTATTCACCGGTAGCAAAAGTAAGAACAGCACCTTGATAACTACATGTTCCGGTAAGGTCTTCAAAATCTTCAAAGAAACTATCATCCTCTTCAATGAGTGCAAAAGTGTAATGAATGGTATGGTTGTCAGTTACGTTTTCAAATGTGTAGCTTGCAACAGGTGTCACTGAAATACCATCAATGAA
>DIRT01000026.1:27090-31745 GCA_002427605.1 Bacteroidales bacterium UBA5429
TGTGAATGTGATGTTATCCCCTTCATCCACCAATTGAGTTCCTGTTGGAGTGATAGTACCATTGGGTCCTGCGGTAGCAGTTATAGTGTGTTGATTCACCGGAATAGCCTCGAAAGTTACATGAATAGTATGATTAGCTGTAATATTGTTAAATGTGTATTGAGGGTTGCTTCCTACAACAACATTGTCAACAGTCACTTCATCAATCATATATCCTGTGTCGGGAGTGAAGTTGAAGGTTAAATTATTGCCATACTCTACTGTAGTAGTACCGGAAGGAGTAATAGTTCCATTGGCTCCGCTTGTGGCTACAATTTCATAGGTATTAATAGCAAGTCCTTCAACGGTAATAATTTGATCAGCAACAATTGCAGTGATGGTATATATTCCTTCAACCGGAGTTAAAACAACTCCATTACTTTTAACGATAATTTCAGAGTTATCATGTGAAGTAGCCAATGTTACAGTAAAGGCAAAGCTTTCCAAAGAATCTACAGGAGACGTATATCCTGCAACTGGAGTAAAGGTAATCCCGGTTAATGTTGGGAAAGTGACGGTATAAGTTGGGTTTGCAGGAGAATAAATCTGAATATCATTTGTATCACGTGGTGCAATCTGTTTGCTGGTATTGTAGGGAATTAGAAAGCCTGTAACATTATATACCGTATTGGGATCAGGAGAATAGTTAGTGATAGTATAGAAATGATTTCTACATGTCATCTGATTGTCTCCTTGATATATTGTAATATTTCCTCCTGAACCGGTACCAAATGTGCCGCTTTCAAAAGTAACCTGCTCAATGGTAACTAGTTGTGATTGATAGGTGTCGAAGTTATTAATAATTTCTCCCATAGTAAGAGTAACCGGAACAACAGGTGTTCCTGGTGTTCCTGCAGCAGTTGGATAAGTAGGAATCAATTCTATCAATCCGTTGTAAACTGTGTAGGTTCCGTAAACTCCTCCGGAAATCACGTCTCCCGGGTTATATTGCTCAGTAATCACAGGGGTGTTGCTATCATAAATTAATAAACCTCCGGTTTCGTCTTTGATATAAGTATTTCTTCCTGATTTAAATACGAAGGTTACATCACCGGTGATGTGATATACGGTAGAGTTAGTGGTTGTATTGGCAGCTTTGAATGCAGCAATATTAGCAACTTGGACGGGGAATGTGTATGAGGCTGTGGAGATTCCACTATTGGTCATACCGGTTTTAACAGCTATTGCTTTTAAAGTGGTAGTTGTAGAAACTGAGATTGGTGTTGTATAGAGTGTAGAATTAGCATCAGGAGTAGAATCATCCGTTGTGTAATAAATGCTGGCATCAGCGGTAGTGGTAGAGAGGCTCACTTGAAATGGCTCATAATAGGTTCCACTATTGACACTGAATAGGGGAGCAGCCACCTGGTTGGTTTGGACGTACTCTGTAACTTCCAAGTTGTCAATATTTAAGGATGTTGATCCGGGTTGCGCAGCTTTAAAAATTCTAATTCTCACAGTTCCGGCGATATTTACGGGTATAGTGGCAGATTGCATTCCTACAGTTTCATCCCAGGCGGGAGCAGTAACACTGTTGTTGGGTACCTCATTCCAGGTTGTCCCTTGATCTGTCGAATATTGAACATATACTGTTCCTCCGTAGTGTGCACCGTATGAACCGTACATAAAAGAGACACTTCCAACCCCATTGGTAAAGTCGGTGGTCATTGTGATCTCATTACCGTCAGTGTCATCAGTTGTATTAGCTCTCATGCGAACAGAACGAGTACCTATTTTACGATCGTCACTACCCATTGTTGTGTAGCCTTTAATAAAATAGACACCACTGTTGAAAGTTAAGGTTGAACCTCCGTAGGATCCGTTTCCGTCGATTAAATTTTCAAAATCCTCACCTAATATGACAGTGTTAGGCGAATTTTCTTGCGCCCAAAGATGCAGGGTAGTCGTTCCTAAAAATAAGAACAGCACTGCAAGGGCAATTTTTTTCATTGTTTTCATAAGTTATATAATTAAATTGGATTTGTACTTTCTTTTAAAATTACGTCATGAACACCACCCTCAATAATACTGGTTGAGGAAACCATGGTGATCTTCGCATTTTCTTTTAATTCAGGAATAGTGAGCACACCGCAGCTGCACATGGTAGCTTTGATTTTGCCCAATGTTATTTCTATATTATCTTTTAATTTTCCGGCATAGGGAACGTAGCTGTCCACACCCTCTTCGAACTTCATCCCGGTAGATCCACCCATATCATAACGTTGCCAGTTTCTGGCTCTGTTGGATCCTTCTCCCCAATACTCTTTCACATAATTTCCGTTGACCATCAGTTTTTTTGTTGGACTTTCATCGAAACGGGCAAAATAGCGACCCATCATGATAAAGTCTGCACCCATTGACAGGGCAAGCACCATATGATAATCTTGAACAATCCCGCCGTCAGAACAAATAGGGATATAGACTCCATGTTTTTCAAAGTATTCGTCCCTTGCTTTTGCAATCTCAATAATGGCAGTAGCCTGACCTCTTCCAATCCCTTTTTGCTCTCTGGTAATACAGATTGATCCGCCTCCGATTCCCACTTTGATAAAGTCTGCACCGGCATCGGCTAAATAATTGAACCCAATGGCGTCAACCACATTTCCGGCTCCAACTTTAACGCCTTCGCCATATTTTTCTTTAATATAATGGATGGTTTCTTTTTGGTATTCGGAGAACCCGTCAGAGGAGTCAATACATAAAATGTCCACGCCGGCATCCAATAGTTTAGGTACTCTTTCAACATAATCGCGTGTGTTGATACCCGCTCCCACCAATAATCTTTTATGATCATCTAAAAGTTCGTTAGGGTACTCTTTATGATTATCGTAGTCTTTTCTAAAAACAAAATATTTTAATGATTGATCTTCATCAATGATAGGGAGGGTGTTGATTTTATGCTCCCAGATAATATCATTAGCTTCTTCCAAAGAGATTCCAAAGCGACCGGTAACCAATTTGGAGAAGGGGGTCATAAAATCTTGAATCAACTTATCATGTGGATCTTTATTGGGTCTGTAATCTCTGCTGGTAACCATACCCAAAAGTTTGCCATTTGAAGTTCCATCTTCAGTAATTCCAATGGTTGAAAATCCGGTTTTGGCTTTCATTTCAAGTACATCTTTTAAGGTTTGTGTGGGTTTTAGATTCGCATCACTCACCACAAATCCTGCTTTGAATTTTTTCACTTTTCTCACCATTTCAGCTTGCTCATCAATAGGTTGAGATCCGTAGATGAAAGACAATCCGCCATTTCTTGCCAGAGCAATGGCTAACGTTGAGTTTGAAACCGATTGCATAATAGCTGAAACAATAGGGATATTGAGTTTCATCTCAGGCACTTCCCCCTTTTTGTATCTTGTGATAGGGGTGCTTAAATTAACTCTATCAGGAGTACATTCTTTGGTTGTCAGACCCGGAATAAGCAGGTATTCGTTAAAGGTTCTTGAAACTTCGTCAATAATTTGTGCCATAATTAAGAATCTTTTTTACAGATTAAACGTAAATCAATAGGGAAGAGGAAAATTGACAGTGAGCATACAATGTTGACTGTCAGTATTATATACTTAAAGTCAAGTGACCTCCTTGCTCCTTGTTTGATCGACAAAGATATAAAAAAAACTGATAGGGTAAAAGTTAATTTTTCGTTAACTTTCTATTTCATTTTTGTCTTTTATTTAAAAAAGCCCCTGATAATATCCAATCCATTGGCATAAAGCAATAGCGCGATCAGAAGAATAAATCCGACCGTATTGGCATAGCCCAGGAATTTATCACTTGGTTTTCTTCCTGTAACCATCTCTATCAGAATGAAAAGGATATAACCACCATCCAAAGCAGGAATCGGTAAAATATTCATAAATGCTAAAATGATAGCGAGTAATGCGGTGTTATTCCAGAAAATATACCAATCCCAGGTTTTTGGAAACAGCTTACCAATTGCTCCAAATCCACCAATTTGAGTAGCACCCTCTTTAGTAAATACCAGTTTGAACTGTTTAACGTACATACTTAGATTTTTAAAGCCTTGACTTAAACCTCTCGGGATTGATTTCCAAAAAGTATAGTGAGTGGTTTCGCTTTGTAAAAACTGAGCGGGACTTACAGGATAAACACCCACCATCCCTTCTTCATTAGGGGTAACAGTAAGTTCAACAAATTGATCACCTCTCATCACGCCTAAAACAAGCTGTTTTTGTGGATTTTGTTTGAAAGAGTCTACATAATTGTAATAAGAAAGCTGTTCAACACCATTAACTGATATAACACTATCATGAGGCATTAATCCTCCTTTTTTTGCGGGCATATCATCAATTAATTGGGCAACCACAAAAGGAAATTGATAGGTACAAAACAATCCTTTTCCTTCACCTACAACTTGTTTTCCAAAATCTTTAGGGATAGCAATCTCAACTTTTTCTCCATTTCTGAGAACAGTGACATTCTTAACGTCATCAATGAGAAGTTGTTTAGAAAAATCAGCTAAATCAAAAGGTTTGCTTTCATCAACCAATAGAATTTGATCCCCATTTTTAAATCCGACTTTTTGAGCTACTTCAGTAAACTGATATCCATATTTAGCATTATCAAGAGGGATATAGGTTTCTCCCCAATGG
>DIRT01000041.1 GCA_002427605.1 Bacteroidales bacterium UBA5429
TAACTTTCTGAATTTAATTTTTCTCCCCTTAATTATTTGTTATTTTTTTATTTTTAAAAAAGAATAATCAGGGGGCAGGATTTGAGGTGTCTCTTTTGCTATTTCAACTCCCCTCCTCTGGAAGAAGGTGGGGTGCCCGAAGGGCGGGGTGGTTATTCCCACTCGGCAATGTTTTCCGTTTTAGATATGTACTAACAATTAAGGATTACGAGATGGGTAAGTCTGTACTCGGGCTGCGACTCCAAGTCGCGCCCCGAATTAACCTTCTACGGTGCCTGAGGCTCTCGAAGGCACACATTTCATAAATGGAAAATTTTCCAGAGTGGGGAAACGAGATAACCTAAAAGGGAAGGTTTTCCTGCCCCCTGATTTTTTTTATTTCAAAAAGAAGAAAAACTTTAAAAGTCGAAAGTCGAAAGTCGGAATGAAAATCCAATTGGGAATTACGGGGTTTAAATTAAAATTGAACGCGGCTGTAAAGACGCAATGCTTTGCGTCTCTGACATAAAACGTGGTTTTGCCATTTCGAAATCCGAAATCCGAAATCCGAAATCATTCCGCCTTCCGCCCTCCGCCTTCCGTCTTCAAAAAAAGGCTTTGCAAAATTGTCGGGGGAGGGTGTCGAAAAATTTTATATTTTTACAGGTTCATTTAAAGAGAAATTATGAGAGCGGTGAGATTATTATTTATTGTGTTAACTGTTTCGTTATTAGTTACTTCGTGTACTAAAACAAAATATGAATATTATCCTAATGGGCTGCTGAAGTCGGAAACGCAGTATCGAAATGGAAAAGAACATGGGATTACTAAGTACTTTAATAAGAATTATGGAACGGTGATTATGGAGGTTTATATGGTTCGTGGTCAGAAACATGGCTCATTTAAGCGTTTCTATTTTAATGGCAATATTGAGTATGAAGCCAATTATAACTATGATGTTTTAGACGGCATTGAGAGAAATTATACCCAGCAGGGACAAATGATATCGGAAACGACATATAAAAATGGAGTTAAAGAGGGTCCACACAGTACCTGGTATGAAAATGGAGTGCTGCTTTCAAAAGGTGCTTACAAAAATGACTTGCAGGAAGGGGAGTGGCTCTTTTATGATGAAAGGGGCTTTTTGATGGGTGAAGCGCATTTTACCGAAGGAAGTGGCGAGCAGATTGCCTACGATCATAACGGTGTGAAAGCCAGAGTTACAACCTATTCCAAAGGGGTTAAAGAGGGACCGGAAACCTACTATAATCCGGATGGAACCGTGGAAAAAGTGGTTCAGTTTCATGAAGATCGGATAGTAAGCACTACCGAAACTTCAGAAGAGTAATATATGAGATTGAGATTGTTGCTGATAGGGTCTCTGTTGCTCCTTTCTTTGGGAGCTGTTGCACAAAAAAAGATTGTGTACCGGGCAGATTGGGCATACCACGATGAAGAAAACTTCCCCGGTATTGAGAAGTTGGTAGGAAATGTAATTTTTAAACAAGATAATACAATCGGCTATTGCGATAGCGCTTATAATTATCCGCGAGATAACTATTTGATTGCATTTGGAAGTCCGGTAAAGATTCGAATTAATGACTCCCTGACACTTTATGGCGATCAGGTGGTGTATGAAGGAAACAGCAAGTTGAGCAATATCTCAGGTAATGTGATTCTGAAAGATAATCAATCTGCACTCTATACCAATATCCTTAAATATGATAGTGAGCGGGATGTGGGTTATTATCCGGTCTGGGGGAAAATGATCAACCAACAGGATACGCTGACCAGTGATCAGGGATATTACTATACTAAAACTAAAATGGTGCTGCTGAATGGAGATGTGAAGCTGGTTAACAACTCCTATACCATGCGATGTGATTCACTGCGTTATCATACTGAAGATGAGATCGTTTACTTTGTTTCCCGAACGGAATTGGTTTCGGAGCATAACAGGATTATTACCCATTCGGGATGGTATGATACGCATAATGACCAAACCAAGTTGGTGGATAGCGTCGAGTTTTACAACGATAATCAGAAGTTGACAGGAGATACAATCTTTTACGACAAAAATATTGAATTTGGGATTGGAAGAGGAAGTGTGGTGATGGTGGATACAGCGCAAGGCTACATCGTAAAAGGGGAGTATGTGGAGTATAATGAGATGGGTGGTCTTTCCTGGGTGACCGACCAGGCGATGCTGGTGTTGATCAACAAAGAGGATTCTTTGTTCGTCCACGGGGACACATTGCGGATGCTGATCGATACGTTGCAAAACCCGATTGAGATGCACGCCTTTAATAAGGTGAAGTTTTTTAGTGAAGACTTGCAGGGAGCCTGTGATTCTATGGCTTATGTTGTTCCCGATTCCGTGTTGACGATGTATTATAATCCTGTAATTTGGTCGGGAGAAAATCAGCTGACAGCCGATACCATCCGTTTTACCATTCTGGATTCAATCCATACACGACTGGATCTGCTGAAGTCGGGATTTATCTTAACCGCTCTTTTCGATAATACGGAGTTTAATCAGATCAAAGGAGCATCGATAGTAGGGTATATCACTGATAATCAGCTCGAACGAGTCGATGTAATCAATAATGCCGAAGCGATCTACTATATCATGGATGAGGATACAGCGTTGATTGGTATCAATGTCTCCTTCACTACGGAGATGGTTGTGAAATTTCAAGATAATAAAATTGCTCAAATCCTCTTTTATGACTCTCCGGATGGGAAGATCTATGCAGATAAAGATCTGCCCTGGGATGATCGTTTCTTAAAGGATTTCCGCTTTTTGGATTTCTACCGACCTAAATCGATTGAGGATATTTTTAAAGACCCGATGCCCCGGGAGAAAGAGACTAAGAAGTTACCAGTTGACTCAAAGTAAAGTATAAATCATTAAAAACCAGATTGTAACTCACATTTCTTTCGATGTGATAGATCGCTTTATTGCACTCATCCAATATTTTTCCGGAGTTTCTCACGGTGACGTAGGATTGAAACGCTTCAAATTCCTTCAACTCCCTGGCAGTTGTAATGACCCCTTCCTTATTACCGACATTAAGCATCAGAATATTACGAAACGATTGTAACATATATTTGAGGAAACTTTTCGACCGCTCTCGTCCTTGATTACCCAACTCCCGAATCATTTCGGTCACCTCATTATATTTGATCTGATCACTCGCTCTTTTCTGTGCCAAAGCCACAACGCTGCTGAAAAATGTCAAAAAATAGCTTAAATTTTCATTCAAAAGGGCTTGATCCTGCACCAATGAACGGGCTCTTCGATAATCTCCCTCTGAAATATTTGCAATATCCTGAGCTCTTTGTTCAGAGATGTTGAAATCGATAATCAGTTGTTTGGCTATGGTTTCTTTATGGATAGGAGGGATCTTAACCAGTTGCGTTCTGGATAGAATCGTACTCAAAATCTTTTCGTATTCCTCTGTAATCAGGATAAACAGCGTGTTGGGTTCCGGTTCTTCCAATGTTTTTAACAGTTTGGGAGCTGCGGTGTGGTACAAACGATCGGCACACCACAAAATGAACACCTTATAGCCACCGCTGTAAGATCGGGTGCTGTTGTGTCTTAAGATATTGGAGCAGTCGCGATTGTTGATGGTGAGCTGCTTGTTGCCCGCTTCACAGTAAGCAATCCAGTTGTCGATGTCAATATGATAGTTGTTTTCCAATACAAACTCACGAAAAGGTGCTGCCAACAGTTCCGAATCAGGATCTTTACTGACAGTTTTGGTGGTCGTGTTCGGAAAGATCAGGTGCAGATCCGGGTGGGTGAGTTTTTCGTACATCAGACAGGAAGAACATTCACCGCAGGAGTCCGATTCTGAAGGGTTTTCACAGGAGAGGTATTGAGCATAAGCGATTGCTACAGCAAAAGCATGTGCTCCGGGAGAAGAAAGGAAAAGTTGCGCATGACTGATCCGCTTTTCTTGAACCATACCAATCAATTGCTGCTTTAAAGCCTCATCACACAATAGATCTTGGAATAACATAACTGTCCATATTTAAACAAACGACAAATATACGATTTTTTTTATTCACTCCGAAAAGTGATTTTACCTCGAAAACTTCTGCCCGGCATGGGATAGTTTCGGATAATCTCATATTGAGTACCGAGGACATTAATCATTTCTATTTTAAACCCTATAAGGGGGGAGCGGGATTTGAGTTTCAAGGGGAACTCTTTTCCATAACTGATACTCTGTTCCTGATAGCCTTTTAAGTGATTTAGTGGGATGTTTTGAGCAGAGCTGTAACGATCCCCGGAGATCACTATGTTGTAGCTGAACTGCCCGATCTTGCAGATATACGAAAGCGAAACGCTGCCGTAATGAATGGGCGTGTAAGGCAATTGGTGTCCGTAAGTTTTACTCTCAGGATCAGTCAGGTCGATTGCACTTTGGAGAGTATAAGATCCTGAAAGATAAAGCGTTGACTTGTTTTTAAACTGAAATTGATTTTGTAGTGTTAAATCGAAACCCTTGGCATGGACTATGCCATAATTTTGCATACTCCACACAAAAAGATTGCGCGTTGGAATGGCAACAATCTTATCTTCAATGATGTTGTAATAGGCATCCAAAGTGATGTGGAAAGAGCCTCTGTCTTGATAGTAAGGGGTATAATAAGTTACGCCGACATTCCATTGATGGGTATTCTCAGGATCCAAATTAAGATTGCCAAACTCTCTGTAATAGAGGTCATTGAAGGTTGGAAGTCGGTAGATGTTTTTGTAAAATGTACGCAAGTGAAAATTTTGTTGTCTCCATGGTTGCCAGGATATTCCCAGTGCAGGTGAGAGTTTTTTGTAGGAAGGGTGATCTTCCTCCCTTTTAGTATGGTTATAAACGTAGGTATAAAGTAAGGTTCCGTTGAAATGAAACTGTCTGTAACTGTAGCTGGCATTGACCGAACTTAAGCTGTTGAGACGGATCGGATTGGAAAAATTAAATGTATTGGCAAACAGATTGTTATAAAACAGGTCTTGTGCTACAGTCACTTCCCAGGTACGGCTTTTATATGAGCCTATCTGAGACATATAGAACTCATTTTGGGAGTATCGGTGATCCATCTTCCCCTCACTGCTTAGAAAAGTGGGATCTAAGTAGCGGGTATAGGCATGGTTGGCTTTCAATATGGAGCGGTATGCCCATCCTGATTTAAAGAAACGGGTGTATTGCGCTTGAAGAAACTGGGTAGCATCCCATAAACGTTCATCTGCAGTAGGATTGTACAAGATTACTGCACCCGGAATCCCTCTTTCAGACTGATAATGAAAAAGATGAACAGAAAAAGAAGCGCTGTTGTCCTTTTTGTTCCACTGCATGGAGCCTTCAGTCTGGAAAGAAAAAAGGTCGCTGTTGTTTCTCCTTTCGATCGAGGTTGAATCTCCGATGTTGCCATATTTTAATTGAAAGGGATAATCTCCCCTTAGACTAATCAAGGATGCAGTAATTGCAGCGCTACCATTCCATTTTTTGGTTTTGGAGGGTGCAATCTTTTGCGACCACTGTAGCGTAGGATTAAAGAAGTAAAATGAACCGGTGTTCAAACCAAAGCGATAGGCACTGTTGCAATCTTTACTGAATTGATGCAGTACGGGATAAATGTTGAGCACAGCAGCGTAAGAGTGAATTCGTGCCGGTGCCAGGATCTGATCATATAAACCGTTGGTCAATGCAATTGACCTGATGAACTCCATGTCAAATTTGCCGATATCAACCTGTCCGCTCTGAATATCTGACCAGATCACACCATTGTAAACCACTCCGGTGTGCTGAGTTCCCATTCCGCGCACTGAAACGGTTTTCATTCCCCCGATACCGCCATAATCTTTTACTACGGTACCGGCCAAATGTTTGACAATTTCGCTGAGCTGAAAAGAGGAGATGATCTCCATTCTCTTTTTGGGGACATACTGCAAAGGTTGGATTGAAAAAACAGAGGAGGGAACTGCTTCACCCGTAACGACAAACTCATCCATTATTTCTCTTGGTACGGTATCTTTTTGAGCAAATGAAAAAAGTGAAATCAGCGATAATAGTATGAGAATATAGAAATGTTTCATAATGCAGTACTATTCGTTTTTGATCTTTTTTAACCAGTGCGGGTCATTGCTGTTTTGATATTGTTCCAACTGAGTAAATATCTCGTCAACATGATCAACAAAGGTGACCAATTGATGATGAAAATCTCTCAAAAATCCCTCCTGATTAAAATGATTTAGTAACTGAATCAGATGGTTGTAATATCCTCCGATATTCAGAACTACAATGGGTTTATGATGTAATCCCAACTGTGCATCAGTCAGTACTTCAAATAGTTCATCCAGGGTGCCGTATCCTCCGGGTAAAATCACAAAAGCATCGGCTAATTTTTCAAACTCCTGTTTGCGTTCGCTCATAGATTTTACAACACGCATATCCTGGACAGTTTGATCTACGACACTTTGATTAGAAAAAAAATGGGGGGTGATGCCCACCACACGACCGCCCGCTTCGCGTGAAGCATCGGCAGCAGCTTTCATCAAGCCTAAAGCGGCACCGCCATAGTATAGCGTAATTCCTTTTTGAGCACACACACGGCCAAACTCTTGAGCAGTCTGTACATAAATGGGCTCCTTTCCTTCAGATGATCCACAAAACAGAGCTATTGATTCGTACTTCATAGTGGTTTATGTATTGGGTTGAAATACCCTGATACCTAAGGATATCAGAATATACATTAATATAATCACCGGGAAAGACCCTAATTGGAAAAGGATCAACAAGATGAGACTGAGAAATAAAAAGATGTAGCGGACCACGTTGTCTTTAAATTTGAAATTATTGAATTTCAGGGAGAACATTCGGATATTGGCTACCAGTAGGAGTGAGAACAGTAAAGCAAGACCCAATACAACCCAATAATTTCCCAGAAGGCTTAACTCATCTGCTGCGTACGGAATAAATCCCAAAAAGAAAGCATTAGCCGGCGTTGCCAATCCGATAAAAGCCTCTTTTTGACGTTCGTCGTGATTGAATTTAGCTAAACGAACTGCGGAAAGTACAGGTGTCAGAAAAATGATATACCGAAGGAAATAGATCCAGTCGGTTTGTAAATAGGGAGGTAAATTGAGAAAACAAGACTCACTCCAAACGAAGATGATCATGGCAGGAGCTACTCCAAAAGAGACCAGGTCAGCCAATGAATCCAGATCAGGACCAATCACAGAGTGGGCGTTGAGTAAGCGCGCACTAAATCCATCCAGGAAGTCAAAAATGGCAGCCACAATTAATAAAAGTGACGCAATCTCAGTCTGATCCCGTAATGCCAGCAGTATGGCAACGGTTCCTGTAAGTAAGTTGAAACAGGTCAGGATGTTAGGAATCTGTCTTTTCATAAAAAATTTTTATGCAAAATTACACTATTTTTTGGAGCTTATCACGACTATTCAAAACAAATATAAATTTTAATTATTTTAACATTTTTTAGTATATTTGCCCCTTAATATATTTTGAATGAAGTTTGTTATAAAGCGCACATTTTTAGGTACTTACATGCTTTTCTTCGCTTTGGCTGCTGCTTTTGCTCAGAAATATACCATTTCGGGGATGATAACAGACCAATCCAGTGGAGAATCTATTATAAGCGCTGTTATAGTGGCAAAGGATACTGCTGCACCTTACCTGAAAAGTGGTGTGGTTTCCAATACTGCCGGCTTCTATTCCTTAACTGTTGATAAAAAATGGTACATTTTAACTGTCTCCTATATGGGTTATGCTGAGTTTGATACACTGATCTACCTGGATCGCAATATGAAATTGAATGTGGAGATGGCACTCACATCAATCAAAGGCAAAGAGGTGGAGGTAACGGCTAAAAGACCGGATCAAAATGTTCAGAGTGCGCAGGTGGGGAAAATGGAAATGAAGATCGAAGCTATCAAAACTTTGCCGGCGTTGATGGGAGAGGTGGATATCCTGAAGTCGATCCAGCTGCTACCGGGAATTCAATCCGGATCGGAGGGTAATACCGGTTTCTACGTGAGAGGAGGCAATGCAGACCAAAACCTGATTCTCCTGGATGATGCTCCTATCTATAATGCCGGGCACCTTTTTGGGTTTTTCTCTATCTTTAATGCAGATGCAGTGAAAGGAGTGGAGATTCATAAGTCAGGAATTCCCGCTCAATATGGAGGAAGACTCTCCTCTATTCTGGATGTGAAACAAAAAGAAGGAAATCTGAAACAGTATGAGATTGATGGTGGAATAGGATTGATTTTCTCCAGACTGACAGTACAAGGACCAATTAAAAAGAATAAAGCCTCTTTTATTGTAAATGCCAGAAGAACTTATATAGATGTCTTGATTCAACCCTTTTTACCAAAAGATTCTCCAATGAAAGGAGTGAAGTTCTACTTTTATGACCTGAATGGAAAAATGAATTGGATTATCAATGAGAAACATAGGATCTATGTGGGAGGTTATTATGGTAATGATTCTTATGGTTTTAAGTCTAAAAGGCAAGAAATGGGTGCGATCTTCAGATGGAGTAATGGTGCACTCTCTACCCGATGGAACTGGATTATCTCCCCCCAACTCTTTTTGAACACTTCATTGATATTAAGTGATTATGATTTTGGAATTTCACTGGATCAGGGAGAATCCCATTTTGGAGTTAATTCCGGAGTAAGAGATTATACGCTCAAAAGTGAACTCTCCTTTTTGCCTAACTCGGATCATTCCTTGAAAGGAGGAGTGCAGTATACCTTTCACGCTTTCAGACCTACTTTGTTTGAGGCCGATCAAATGGAAAATAGAATTAAAATACCCGACTCACCTCCTTTCTACGCCAATGAGCTTGCTTTCTATGTTCAGGAGGAGTGGAAAGCAACAGATTGGTTGACACTGAATGGCGGATTGAGATATACGCTTTTTCAACATGTGGGTCCATTTACCCGCTATATTTTCGATGATGAGCAAAAATTGACCGATTCCTTAGTTTATAAATTAGGAGAACCTATTTCCCTTTACAACTACTGGGAACCCAGAATAGCTTCCCGTTTTATGATCAACAAATCCACTTCAATTAAGCTCTCTTATACACTCAATTATCAACCCTTACATCAGATTTCAATGGCTTCCATTACGCTGCCAACCGATGTTTGGGTGCCGGCAACGGAATTTATTAAACCTCAAAAAGGACACCACTTTTCGTTGGGATTGTTTAAGAATTTCAAAGATAACACCATCGAAACCTATATCGACGGATATTACAAGTTGATGAGCAATCTGGCTGAGTATAAGGAGGGAATGGATGTAGCTGATATGATGCAAAATCAGGATCAATTCTATACTTTTGGAAGGGGAAAATCGTATGGAGTGGAGTTTTATGTTGCTAAAACGACAGGGAAATTGCACGGATTTATTGGCTATACACTTTCCTATACCAAGCGACAGTTTGATGACCTGAATAACGGAGAGTGGTTTTATGCCAAGTATGACCGCAGACATGATGTTTCGCTCAACCTGAACTATGAAGTGCTTCCACGCATTCTAACGCTTTCTTTAGTGTGGATTTATGCTTCCGGGAACAGCATGACAATTCCGGTGAGCTACTATTTCTACAATGGAACGCTGATTACGGAGTATAGTGATCGCAATGCCTACCGAATGCCGCCTTATCATCGTTTGGATATCTCCGTTAACTGGCAGTTTCTGAAAAGAAGAAAATATGAGTCCGGAATCAATTTTTCTATCTATAATCTTTATAATCGCAAAAATCCTTTCTATATTTACTTTGACCCTTCTATGACCACCGACCAACAGATTGCAACAAAGGCTTATAAAGTGAGCCTTTTCCCGATGATCCCATCAATAACCTGGAACTTTAAAATTAAACCATGAAAAATAGACTTAAGTTATTGATTTTCTTACTACTGCCTCTTTTCCATGCATGTGAAACAGAGATCGATGTTACTTTGCCAGAATACAAAGAGGGAGTTGTAGTGGAGGGGTTTATTGAGCTGGGTGAGTACGCTGAAGTGAGTCTCTATAAGACACTGCCTTATCTATCTGAAATTCAGTTAAATAATCTGCTCGAGCAGGTTATTATTCAGGATGCTTTGGTAATAATAAAAAAAGGGGGGTGGCAAGCCGATACGCTACAGCTCGTTCAAAGCTCTCAAGCTCCCTTGCATTGGTTTTATCAAGGGTCTGTTCTTAAAGGAGAACCTAATACAGAGTACGAATTGCAAATCGAATGGAAAGGAAAAAAGTTTGTTGCCACGACTTCGATATTGGAACCCCGACAGTTGGATACAGTGCGAATTGATCCTTTGGAGGGAATCGAAATGGACTCCATAGGAAGGGTTTATGTTGCATGGAAAGATGATCCTGCAGTGAGAAACTACTCTTTCTTCAGACTAAAATTTGCCAATGAACTATACTGCGACCGAACCTGGCTCACTTGCCTCCCGGTGGCTATTGATGATATCACCTTCCCGACTGCTGATATGAATCTCAATCTTTATCGCTTTGGGGCTACGCGTTGGTTTATGCCAACCCATATTCAGGAACAGGATTACTTACAATACTTCCGACCCTATTGTCAGTACGGAGATACCATTTATGTAAAGGCATCAGCGATTGATGCAGCATCATTTCAATTTTTAAACAGCATGATGGTTCCGCTCTATTTTGGAGATAACCCACTCGGAAACCCACCGTTGATTCACTCCAACATCAGAAGTTTGACAGGAGATCCCTGTTTTGGATCCTGGATTGGAACCGCATCTACAGAGTATATGATAATTTTTGACCAATTATTACGTTAAGATAAATGAATAATAACTAAATTTTGAATTATGAGTAAATTATTATTAGGTAAAACCGCTATGGTTACAGGAAGCGGTAGAGGAATTGGAAAACAGATCGTGCTTACTTTTGCTGAGCAAGGTGCTAATGTTATTATTACCGACTTGAGAGAAAATGAAGAAATTCTTCAACTGGTGAAAGATGTTGAAGCAATGGGAGTAGAAGCTCTTTTCTTAGCATATGATGTTTCTAAACTGGATCAAACAGAGGAAGCCATCAACAAGGCGGTAGAACGTTTTGGAAGAATTGACATTTTGGTTAATAACGCCGGAATCACAAGAGATACCTTGTTAATGAGAATGAAAGAGGAAGATTGGGACATGGTGATGAATGTGAATGTAAAATCGATATTCAATCACACTAAGGCAATCCAACCGATAATGTTGAAACAACGTTTTGGTTCTATCATTAATATGGGTTCTGTTGTTGGAATTACAGGTAATGCCGGACAAGTGAACTACTCAGCTTCAAAGGCGGCAGTAATTGGATTAAGTAAATCAGTAGCTCGTGAGTTGGGAAGCCGCAACATCAGATGTAATGTGATTGCTCCCGGATTTATCGAAACTGAGATGACTCAGGTTTTATCTCAAGAGGTTAAAGATGCTTATTTCAAAACGATTTCGTTGAGAAGAGCGGGAACACCTCAGGATATTGCAAATACAGCACTCTATTTGGCATCCGATCTATCTAGTTATGTGACCGGACAAGTGATCGTTTGCGATGGAGGTATGTAAGAACAGATGGAAAATAGTTGTAGTGTGGGGCATGCTGTTAGCAGTGTGCCTCCGGCTACCTGTTTTTCTTTCTGCTCAATCACCTCAAGCTCCCGTAAAATTAGAATTTCCGATTACTAAAACCGAAAAGTTTCACTATTCACTTCCATTGGGAGAGAGAGGTGTTTTGTTGGTTAAACAAATTAAATCGCCAATCAAGGATTCTACCTTATGGGATCTGACCTTTTATGATACCAATCTGGTTAAAATCAGAACGTTAAACTTTAGTTTGGCGCTTCAGATGGTGCCGAAGTTGTCACACATAACAGCAGATCGTTTCTATATTCTGTTTGGGAACAACCAAAAGCGCTCTAATCAAAAGTGGGTGCTGATGCAGGGTGGTTACGATCAGGAATCGATTCAGGATGCATATCCGATTTTCAGAGAAGTGACACCGTTATTGCAAGAGATTTACCAAATTTCGGTACTCGGGAATCAGTTGATACTTTTTGGAACTGATCAAAAAGAGTATGCTTTTCGCTTTGAAAGTATCCATACCGGAGAGGTTTCTCAAACTGTAGAATTGGGAGAAGAGCAACCGGAGTTCCTTTACACCGATGAAACAACGGCAGAGCTCTATCTTTGCTCCCCCCTTTATTTTAAAAAACAAAAAACAAATAGATGGCAGTATCAAATGCAACTATTTGATGCTTATGGGAATATCAAAAAAACTGAACCTTTTCCACAGTTTGAAGAGTATCGGTACCAATCTGCCAGAATGATTAAAACGGCACCCCAAACCTATTTGATTATCGGGACTTACTATCAAGAGGTGAATCAAAAGGAATCACCCTATCACACAGGTGTTTACACTTTGGTTTATAAAGATGGAAGTATGGGATATCCCAACTTTTACAATTATAGATCTTTGCAGGTTGATTCTGTCAAATTGAAAAATGTGAATCTGAATTTACAGCTGGTGGTGAGTGATTTGTTTCATAATGAGGAGCAATATGGGTTGGTAACGGAGCTTTTTTATCCGGAATATCAAACTCATTACCAAAACACATACATGCCTGGCGGCTACTATATGACTACGCCGGTTCAAATGTTTGTCGGGTTTCGTTTTTTGAATGCGTATGTGACTACTTTTGACGCTGATGGGCACCTGTTGTGGGATCATTTGCTACCTTTGACCAATATGCTGACCCAAACCCTGGAGAGTAAAGTAAAATTATATATTGACGAAGATAATAATGGGTATATTTATTATCTGTATGGGAATAAATTTACCTCTACACTGGTGTATAATCAGTATGTATTAGAGCCGTTGTTGACTGAAACATGGGTTCCTTTTCGAAAAGGCTTTGTTCTTGATGCCAATAGTAAAATGGAGATGGAGTCCTGGTACGGTAACACCTTTTTGCTTTCCGGAACTCAATTTTTACGCGATAAAATGGACCGAAGAAGAGGTGAAAGAACTTTTTTTATACTCAGCAGAATGGTTTATGAGTAGTAAAAATAAAATGAAATTGCTGATAATCTGCTTGTTATAAAGAGGTGAAAAAATAACTATTTTCTGTTACTAATATTAAAAATTATTTGTATTTTTGCACCCTTGTTTTTCAGGCGGGGTAGCTCAGTTGGTTAGAGCGTCGGATTCATAACCCGGAGGTCACGAGTTCAACTCTCGTTCCCGCCACAACAAAAAAACGCTTCTTTAGGTTTCTAGAGGAGCGTTTTTTTTATCATCAATCGCAAATGATGTAATAGGGATTGAGTAAAACATCTTTAGGGATTAAAAGGTAGTATCCCTAAAAGTGTGT
>DIRT01000008.1:0-56590 GCA_002427605.1 Bacteroidales bacterium UBA5429
TTATCGGACGGCAGTGATTCTAAAACAGAATTCCAATATAAAAGCCATTCTGGTAAATAGGAGTTATTCGGTTATAATAGTAAAAGAAAGGTTTTTTGACAGGGTACACCGTTTCATAAGAGATTCTATTCATTGTAACTTCCTTATTATCAGTAAGATTATATTCAACAATAAGATATTCTCCAACTTTAGGTAACTCTCCTACATACTTTCCATCCATATAATCCAATATTTCTTCGGTACATTTACATTCATTGAGTAACAATTCCCATGTGTCGCCTTCCTGAATTTTTTGAAAAAAATGGGCTTTTTTACTACATTCTCTCCTAACTCCATTTTTATTCAACTCTCCTTCTGAATATTGATAACGCAAACTTGCCGATTCAATCGGCCACTCTTTTTGAGTTATTGGAATGTTTTTTTGATAATAAAAATCTCGCATAGAATCACTTTTAGTTACGAAGAGATCATCTATTGAGCAATTTAAAGAAATTATAGCCAAAATGTTATTATGATAAAGAAAACCTGTATAGTTTTCTTTCTTGAGAATTTCCCAAATTGTAAGATCATATTGTTCAATATCAGCGAAAATTCTGATGGTTGTATCTGTTTCATATGTAATAAAAAATCGGTAGAAATAGGGTTTATTCAGAAGACAAAAAATACACTCTTCAGAAAGCATATCCAAACTATCCAACAAACTATATATTACAGGATTCTTGATTTCGTATTCAGGAAGTTTTAATACAAGTTTATCATTATCTCCTGTTTGGGAATATAACGTGAAACCATTTAGTAAAATTCCCATGCAAAAAAATAATATTTTCAATTGCTTCATCATGATATTAAAAATATTTATTTTGACTTTTGAGGATCACTTGGCAAAGATAATAAAAAAGTCGAAAGTCGAAGGGCGAAAGTCGAAAGGAATTCAATTACGAATCCGCTTGATTCTCAATCTCTTACCTTTTATTTCTTACTTCTTATTTCTTATTTGGTATTTAAAATAATTGGGGGGCAGGAAGGTTATATCTTTACGGTAATTTCATTTCCCCACTCTGGAATATTAACCTTTTTAGATATGCAAGATCAATTATGAATTACGAATCGACCTCCCCTAGCCCCTCCAAAGGAGAGGAACGATCTACTCTCTTTTGAAAAATCTCCCAAAGAGCACCCCTTCCTTCGGAGGGGGCAGGGGGAGGTCAAAAAATGCGGAAATCAGCCACCGAATTAAAATTTTACGATAAAATAAAAAATCCACCTCACATTTTTATTTTACAATAATGTCACCCCTTCGGGGTTTACAGGGTTATTTGGGTCAATATTTTGCTATAATAATGTCACCCCTTCGGGGTTTTTTTGAAGAAATTCTAAATTCTACCTTTTAAATTCTAAATTTATTTCATTCCGAAATCCGAAATCCGAAATCATTCTACCTTCTACCTTCTACCTTCTACCTTCTCAGAAGTTGTATATCGCTTTGGGTGCAAAGAATCTCATTCCTAATCCTCTGAGTAACAGGAATAAAAGGAGTGAAACCCAAAGGGCGTTGTTGCCCATAAACTGACTGAAACCGTAATAGAAAAGGAAGTAGGCAGCGGTGGCGATAAAAATGGCATTACGCATTGCCTTGGAGGCTGTTGCACCAACATAGATCCCATCCCACAAAAAGGCTGCAAACCCCGAAATGGGAATCAGCAAGACCCACCAGAAGTAAGTACGGGAGGCTTCCAAAACTGTCTGTTCATTGGTGAAGAGACTCAGAATGTCCTCCCCCCAAATAGAATATATCAAAGTAAAAAAAGCGGTTAAAATCCAACCCCATCGAAAAATATAACGAATCGCTAATTTTAAACTTCCTTTGTTTTTGGCTCCCACAAATATACCGGTGAGCGACTCCGCAGCATAAGCAAATCCATCCATAATATAGGAGAAAAGGGTGAATAGCTGCATCAATAACGTGTTGACAGCCAATACGGTATCACCAAATCGGGCAGAGAAACTCGTAAAGCTGGTGAACACAATAATCAGACAGAAAGTTCTCAAAAAGATGTCGGAGTTTACCTTGAAGAAGTTGACCCACAGATGCAATTGGAATAGGGATTTACGATTGTAATATTTTCTCAATTTTCCGTAGTAAATGAGCCACAGTGTTGCAGCCAGCAGCAATCCGATATATTCGGCAATAACGGTTCCAACAGCAATTCCTTTGAATCCCATTTTGAATGTATATACACATATCAGACTGAAAATAATGTTCAAAACATTGACTGTGATGGCGATAACCATAGGGAAACGGGAGTTTTGCATCCCGATAAACCATCCTTTGGCAACGTACAAGAGTAGGGTACAGGGTGCAGCCCAGATTCGGATGTAGAAATAATCGATGATAGGTTGCTGTGTTTCGGGGGAAACTTTGATAAAAATCAGGGCAAATTTGAGAATCGGTGACTGTAAAATAATCAATATCAGGGAGATAGTCAATGCAATCAGGATACCTCGCATCATAATGGTAATCACCTCTTCCAAATCTCTGGCTCCCAAAGCTTGAGCAGTGAAACCGGTGGTTCCCATTCTGAGAAATCCGAAGTTCCAGTAGATAAAGTTGAAGATTACCCCCGCAACTCCGATTGCTCCAATAAATGAAAGTGAACCCATGTGTCCCGCAATAGCTAAATCGACCATGCTGAGCAAAGGGACACTCACATTGCTGATAATGTTGGGAATAGCTAATTTAAGAATTCGTCGATTCATAAGAAAAAGAGCAGATTAACCGACTTTCACGGAAACAGTTTTAGCACTCCCAATGGAAATAGGGGTTATAACCAAAAAACCCATAACCTTTTCGGATGGTTTCAGAAAATAAAACTTTAAAAAAATAAAGATTTATAAGAAGGATTCAATTTTTTTAACCAATTCAGGTTTTTTAATCAATCCAACGTGAACATCCTTCACATCTCCATTTTTCAAGAAGATGATCATAGGGATATTTCTCACGCCAAATTGAATGGCGATATCATTATTTGCATCGGTATCACATTTTCCGATGATGGCTCTGCCTTCGTACTCTTTCGCTACTTCTTCAATGATGGGAGTTAATGCTCTGCAAGGACCACACCATTGAGCCCAAAAATCGATCACGATCAATTTATCCGATTTGGTGATCTCTTCAAAATTTGCGCCATTAATTTCTACTGTCATAGTTATCTGTTTTTTGGTTAATAATGTTAAAATATGATCTTAAATTTCTACAGCTTCTTTTAATTTTTCAGCATTTTCAGCAACTTGCAGTGCTTCGATGGTCTCTTCAATATCACCATCCATAAATCCGATCAGATTGTACATCGTCAGGTTGATCCGGTGATCGGTTACCCTGTTTTGAGGATAGTTGTAGGTTCTAATTTTAGCAGATCGGTCGCCCGTAGAGACCATGGTTTTTCTCTTGGATGAAATCTCATCCAGATATTTCTGGTACTCTCTTTCAAAAAGTCGGTTCCGAAGTACTTTCATCGCTTTTTCAAGGTTCTTGATCTGCGATTTTTCGTCCTGAATAGCCACGACAATCCCGGTAGGAATGTGTGTCAATCTGATGGCAGAGTAGGTTGTATTCACCGACTGTCCGCCCGGTCCGGATGAACAATAGGTATCTTTACGGATATCACTCTGTTTCAACTCGATATCAAACTCATCAGCTTCAGGCAACACCACAACGGATGCGGCTGAAGTATGTACTCTTCCCTGAGATTCCGTTTGAGGTACACGTTGAACACGATGCACTCCGGATTCATATTTCAACAATCCGTACACCTGTTCTCCGGAAACTTCAAAAACGATCTCCTTAAAACCGCCTACAGTTCCTTCAGTCATGGAGAGTACTTCAATTTTCCATCCTTTTTTATCGGCAAAATGTTGATACATTCTGAAAAGATCGCCGGCAAAGATGCTCGCTTCGTCACCACCGGTTCCGGCACGAATTTCTACCTGAGCATTTTTGGAATCCTGAGGATCCGATGGAAGTAGTAAAATACGGATTTTTTCTTCCAAACTCTCTTTTTGTTCCAGAAAAACGTCCAATTCAGACTTGGCTAACTCGCGAAAATCCTCATCTTTTTCTGTGGAGATAATCTCTTTGGTATTGGCTATATTATCAACAATATTTTTGTACTCTTTGTAAGCGTCAACAACAGGAATTAAGTCTTTATAATCTTTGTTTAGTTTGATATAGCGTTTCATGTCGGAAATCACATCGGGTTGTGTGATTTCATCCGCTATAACTAACCAATTTTGGTAAATTGCTTCTAATTTTTCTAACAAATCATCCATTAGTGAATCCTATTTTTTAGGGTTGCAAAGATACAAAAATTATGATAGATCTATTTAAGAATACTCACTATTCATATTTTAATTTTTCGGAACAGGTTGATTTAAAATTTATTGAATCACAATTTCATCAGTAAAAATCCAGCAAGGCTCTCCAAAACCACGATGCCATTCCGGATTTTTCTTAATCGCTTTGGCTTTTATTTTGATATATCTTGCCTCCTTGGCGAGATCTGTTTTGACAAACTTTTGAATATGAGCTTTTGCTAAAACTTCAGGATTTTGATAAGTTTCGGAAAAAATTTTTTCCCATCTGCGTCCATTTTTTGAAACGTAGAATGTAACCTCTTCAGGCACAAAAATCCAGGAAAGAGGGTAGAAGTAGAAATCGATACTGATTTGCTCAATGGGTGTGATCTCTTCCAAATCCACCACTGCTTCAAAATCTTGTCCCAGGAAACCCAGCCAATTTTGGTGATAATTGAGTATTCCGAAAACACCGTCAATCAAAGCTTCTGCTCCACCCCGGTTATAAGCGTCACTGAATTTTGTTTTGAGCTTGATTTTTTTCCCAACAGCCAAATTGTTCACACTTGACTTTTCAATAAAATGGAACACGTTTTCCCTCCACTGTTCAGGAGTATAACCGTTTTCCTCCAGGTTTTTTATTCCCATTTTTTCACAATCTGCCACAAATCGGTTGATCAGATCGATCATCTCCGGTTTGACTTTTTTAACGCCATTTTCAAAATGAAAAAGAGAGAGTTCTTCCGATACTTCACTCATGGAAAGTTCTATTTTGGCAAAATCATGAGAGAGTTCCAAATACCTGATTCTATCCTTAACATCTTGTCTGTGAGCTAATTGATACGCTTGTACGAAAAGTGAATCATACTCTTTTATCAGTTCGGGTGTCAGATAAGTATTAACTCCATCAATGGGATAACCGTAGATATCCAGTCTTTGATCCCCGTCAATAACGGCTTGTTTGTTTTTTTTAAAATAAGAATAAATGGGGGGATATGCTCGCTCATAGTATCCCTCAATAAATTCGTTCATAATCTCCTCGGGACTGCTGTGGACGTCCCACATCAGTTTTGCTATGAGGTAAGTTCTGAGCTCCATCCAGGAGGTTTTGTTGTTGGGTCCGGTTCCTTGCTCAAACATCATTTTTACACCGGAGCGGGAAAACCACTCCAGGTTGGGCTGTAAAACAAGCAAATTGGGGAAAGGGTTCATCATGTTTCGGAATTGAACCACGTAATCCCAAAGGAAAATATTGTCCGTCAGGTTTTTCCATCCGGTCATGTCGCTTACAAAGGATTGCTCCCGCGGATTGAGTTCAATGCCTCTTTCTCTTCCACACTCGATAGAGCAAAACATAATATTCACGTTATCAGAAGGTTGAATAAGTCTGTAAGGAGGTTTTCGGGTGTATTGGTAAGCCAAAGTAGAGATGATTTTGTCCGGGAAACGGGCTGCCACCTGATTGATAAAATAGAGCAATGTTCCGGAAGGAGCACCATAGAGCGAGTCTAATCTCCGACATTGAGAACAGGTGCAATTGTTCATGTTGTCATTGTTGGAAACAGACCAATAGAGCGCATCCGGCTTTTCATCCATCATCACTTGCAAGTTTTTACACAACTGTTCCAGCAGTTCCGGATTGGATAAACAAAGTTGTCCATCTTTAATCCGTCTGCCATGAATTTCCGAAAACCATTCGGGATGAGTTTCGAAATATTGCTCAACGGGAATCAGATATTGAAATGTGTGGACAAACATACCCCACTCTTTATATAAATCTTCACGATTGTGAAGTCGGTGCCAATCCAGGTAAAAATCGGAGTGATTCGGGTAGTAGTACAACACTTCTCTGTACTTAAAACTGGGATTTTTCAATTGGTTGAGTTGTGGTAAAACATAAAATCCCTGTTGGACAACATCCAGAGCATCAGGAGTATAGAGACGAGTACCCAACTGTTCTTCGAGAAAATCGTAAACGGCGTACAAAGCTGCCTTTTTGTAAGTTCCGTATAAGATTAAGTTTTCACGGTCACAATATTTGATAAATCCGTCATCCCGGATTTGATCTTGATTTTTTATTGTTTGAGCTGCATATTCAGTATTCCCGATGTAGACTCCTTTCTCTACGGTTTGTTCTCCTTCCCGGAGGATGGGGAGCTCGGCGCCGGAAATGGCAATCAGTAATCGCTGCATTTCTTGAGCGGCATGTTGCTCAATATCAGAGGGATGAGATGGTACAACGATGCTATGCTCTGATTCCCCCCTATTAAATAAAAGAGATTGAGAAAAAAGAGAAAAATTAAAAAGCAGAACTAAAAGTAAACCGTATCTTTTCATAAATTAATTAAAAAGCAAATGTACGATTTTTATTGATTTAATCTAATTTGTTGTACTTTTGTTGCCTCAATTCAAAAAAGATGTCAAAGATTGAACTGTTAGCACCGGCAAAAAATGGAATTTATGGTCAGGAAGCAATCAACCATGGAGCGGATGCGGTCTATATTGGAGCACCTCAATTCAGTGCACGGGTAGCTGCCAATAGTTCCATTGCGGAGATTGAAGAGTTGGTACGTTATGCCCATCGTTACGGGGCAAAGGTATTTGTGGCTTTAAACACGATTTTGGATGATCGGGAGCTGGAACAGAGTGCCCGGCTGATCAATCAGTTTTACAATATCGGAGTGGATGCACTGATCATTCAGGATGTCGGAATTCTGTCACTGGATCTTCCGCCTATACCGCTTCATGCTAGTACTCAAATGGATAACAGATCGTTACAAAGGATTTTGTTGCTGGAACAATGGGGTTTTGAAAGAGCTATTTTGGCACGTGAGCTTTCTTTGGAAGAGATTGCACAGATCAGACAAAATAGTTCGATTGAACTGGAAGCGTTTATACATGGCGCATTGTGTGTAAGTTACAGCGGGCGCTGTTATTTGAGTCGCGCCTATACAGGGCGAAGTGCCAATCGGGGAAACTGCTCTCAACTTTGTCGTTTGCCCTACACTTTGGTCGATCAATCCGGGAAAGTTATCGTTCAGGATCGTCATTTGCTCTCTTTGAAAGATATGGATCGCTCTCATGTACTGAAAGAGATGATGGATGCCGGGATTACCTCTTTTAAAATTGAGGGGAGATTGAAAGAACTCTCTTATCTCAAAAATATTACATCCTATTATCGTCAGAAACTGGATGCTATTTTGAATGAAACGCCTGATTATCAACGCGCTTCTTTCGGAACTACTACCTTCTTTTTTACTCCTGATCCTACCAAAACTTTTCACCGTGATAAAACCGAATATTTTCTAAAAGGTAGAATTCCTGTACATACAACGTTGAATACTCCCAAATCTACAGGAGAGTTAATCGGAAAAGTGACACAGGTTTTTGATTATTATTTCACATACGAAGGCAAACCATTGAACAATGGAGACGGCATGATTACCTTTGATAGTCAAGAACAATTAGTAGGTTTCAAAGTGAATAGGGTAGAGGGGAATAAGGTTTTTCCGGCTACAATGCCCATTCTTGAAAAGGGACAAGTATTGTACAGAAATGAAGATCACGACTTTGAAAAGCAGCTGTCCGGCAAAACGGCTGAGAGAAAATTGGCACTCTCCATTCAGGGGAAAGAAACCACAAACGGACTGATGCTTTCTTTCAAAGACGAGATGGGGAATCAGTTTGTTAAAGAGTATCATATCGAAAAAGAGATAGCTCGAAATCAGGAGATGGCTAGGGAAAATACAATCAAACAACTAAGTCGTATCGGGAATACCTATTTTTATATTCAAGAGATTGATATAGAGTGGGATACTCCATTTTTTATTCCTTCTTCGCAGATTTCTACAATGAAAAGAGAGATGTTGGAAGGATTGGAAGAGGTGAGAACGCAGCGGGAATTAATTCCCAATCCGAGACCACGGAAGAAAAAGGATTACGGAGTTAAGGTTCCGAAAGAGTTGAGCTATCTTTTCAATGTAGCGAATAGTGGAGCCAGGAAGATTTATTTTTCTGAAGGGGCAGAAAAGATTGATCCCGCTTTTGAGCAACAGATCCCGGAAGGTGATCCGTTAGTGATGCAGTGCAAACATTGTATTAAATATGCGTTGGGATTCTGTCCGAAGTATTTCCCAGACAAAAAGAAAACTTCATTTCAAGAACCTTTTTACTTGAAACAGGGTGCAATAAATCTAAGAGTAGAATTTGACTGTAAAGAGTGTGTTATGAATCTTTATTCTCTTCCGAAGGGTGATGTTCTTCCGAAAGGGGAATAAGGTGTTTGTATTTTTCTCTTCGTTCATTCCATTTTTGACGTGCATATTGCTGCATATCAGTAAATTGGTCTGTTTCGTCAACAATTTCCATTCCTAATATGGACTCAATAATATCCTCTAATGTCACGATTCCGTTAAAGCTTCCATATTCATCGGTAACAATCGCAATATGTTCTCTTTCTTGTAATAATCGTTCCCATAATCTCATGATGGACTCTTCCTCGTCTGCAACAATCACATCTCTTTTAAACTCAGAAAGCTTAGCATGGAAATTATCATTGGCCATTTGTTCCAAAATCTTTTGGCGAAGTACATATCCGGTAATATGATCCTCATTTCCACCGACATACACCGGAATACGGGCATAGTGTAAATAATCTTTATTTTTATAAAACTCTTCAACGGTCATCTCTTCCGGAGCGATCAATACTACAATTTGCGGAGTCATAATATCTTCCACTTTAATGGTGTCTAATTTTTGAAGATTTTGGATGATAATATTTTCAGATGCATCAAACTCTCCTTTTTCAGTAGCCATATCAGCCATAGCAAAAACTTCTTCGCGGCTTACGCTGTTGTCAAAATCCTTTTGTCCGACTAATTTGGACAAATATTCAGATATGATTACAAAAGGGTAGAAGATGATAATCATAAATTTGAGCCATGGAGTAATTCGAACAATTAAACTTTTCCATAGATGAGCCCCAAGAACTTTAGGAATAATTTCAGAAAGCACTAGAATAAGAATTGTAAGAACAGCTGAAATAACCCCAAAAGAAACGTTTTTAAAAATAAGAACCGCTTGAGCACCCACTCCGGCAGCACCTACAGTGTGGGCAATGGTGTTGAGAGTTAAGATAGCCGCAAGAGGTCTGTCAATATTTTCTTTAAAATTCTTTATTGTGGCAGCTCTTTTAACTCCCTCATTTTCAAGCATATTAATGTATGAAATGGGAGTGGAAAGGAGTACGGCTTCAAAAAGTGAACAAATAAAGGAAACGGTTAACGCTAAAAACAGGTAAAATAATAATAAACCCATAATATATTAAAAATATTTTTGGCAAAATTAATGAAAATAGTTATATTAATGGAAATTGTTTTTTATTCTTAACAAGAGTGTAATTCATTTCCAACTTTTTATTTCATATCTTTGCCGATTATTTTATTTTTTTAGAGATGAACTGGGTAAAATTAATAAAAGGTAAAAAAACAAAAGATTTAATCAAAGAGTATTTCAGTATTATTTTGGGATCTTTTTTGATGGCTGTAGGGTTGGTGGTGTTTATATCACCACTGAAATTAGCTCCGGGAGGAGTTTATGGGATAGCGATTATTTTGCACCACATTTTCGATTTTCCTATCGGATTGTCCGGGATTGCATTGGATATTCCCCTTTTATTGTTAGGAACCTGGATTTTAGGTCCAAAATTTGGAGTTAAAACAATTGTGGGAATAATTTCGCTCTCCGGTTTTATAACGCTATTGGAGTTTGCTTATGGCTATGATCCATTGATTGCAATAATGGAAAATAATGTTCTGATTCCCGATCCTGCGGCAAATTTTATTCTTTCTCTTTTTGGAGGCGTATTTGTGGGTGTGGGATTAGGATTTGTGTTTAAAGCCAGAGCTACTTCCGGAGGAACAGATATTATAGCCATGGTATTTAAAAAGTACTTCAAGTACATTCCTATGGGAACCATGATTATTATTGTGGATTCAGTGATTGTATTGGCAGCGTTGGCGGTTTTTAAAGATTGGAGTATACCTTTGTATTCTTGGTTTGTGATTTACGTGGTTGGCTTTACTGTGGATAAAGTGATTTCAGGTATTTCAAGAAGGAAAGCAGTTATTGTTGTATCTGATCATTATGATAAAATCAAAGACTTTATTATCAACAACTTAGAAAGAGGCGGAACATTTCTTCAAGGAGAGGGAATGTATAACCAAGCGGAAAAGAAAATTATTTTTACAACCATGAGTTCAAAAGAGTTGCCCTCTTTGTTACACCATATTCATGAAGCTGATCCCAAAGCTTTTATTTCTATATTAGATGCTTCAGAAGTTTTTGGAGAGGGGTTTAACTCATTGAGAGAAAAAGCATTACATTAATGAGAGAGCAAATAATTAAACAATTATCCACAGTGTTTGATCCGGAAATTCCGGTTAATGTGTGGGAGTTGGGTCTAATTTATGATATCCAAATTCAACCCAATCATGATGTTGACATTGTGATGACATTGACAGCTCCTAACTGTCCTGAAGCAGAGTCGATTCCCTTTAAAATTGAACAAGCAGTAAAGAGGGTTCCCGGTGTTGGAAAAGTAGATGTTAAAATTACTTTTGAACCCCCTTGGGATATGGATAAGATGAGTGAAGCCGCCAAGTTGGAGTTGGGATTTTTATAAATCTAAACTATTTTAACATGAAAAAGTATTTCTATTCTCTTTTTCTTTTTCTGATTGTTTTACAGTTCAGTACTTTATCGTACGGACAAACAACACAAAAAGAAAGATTGGAGAAACATGTTTATTATATGGCAGCAGACTCCTTAAAAGGGAGAAAAGCCGGATCCAAAGAAGCTCAGAAAGTTGCGGAATATATCAGTAATCAATTTTCGACAATCGGTTTAGAAACGATATTGGATAAGTTTGATTTTCCCATTATTACTTTATCCAGTGATGGTCCCTACCAAAATGTAATTGGAGTTTGGGAAGGAAGTGATTCTATATTGAAAAGAGAACTTATCGTAATTGGAGCCCATTATGATCATTTGGGGACTAAGTTAAAAAAAGAGGAAGAGATTGTTTATAATGGTGCTGACGACAATGCTTCCGGAACAGCGGCTTTGATTGAGTTAGCCCGAAATTTAGTTCAACAAAAAGAGTTAACAAAACGCACTTTAGTGTTTGTTGCTTTTGATGCTGAAGAAATTGGTTTGCAAGGTTCTAAATTTTTTATTAATTATGTGAAAGCAGTAAAACCTGTTCACAAGATGGTGTTGATGATCAATTTTGACATGGTGGGTTATTTGAAACAATCCGGGAAACTCAAAATTGCAGGTGTGGGAACAGTTCAGAATTACTTAACTTATTTTAATGCAGTCTCTTTTCCCGAATCTTACCGTTTGGTCTTAAAAAAAAAGGATCATTCTATTCTGACAGGATCAGATCATGATTCTTTCCTGGCAGAACAGATTCCGGCTTTCTATGTTACAACAGGTTTGAAATCACCCTATCATAAGCCGGAAGATGATGCCCATCTAATCGATTATGATGGTCTTTCGATAATTGTTGATTATTTTACCGAATTGGTACCTTTATTTGCTAATGACACTCATTTAAAACCCTCCGATGGTCTGAAAAAAACCAGTTTTCACGATAAAAAAAGTTATTTTGGGTTAACTGCCGGGATAGGAAATATGCGTTACAACTACCGTTATGGAACCGTAGATGGAAAAAAAGGAACTGCTCTCCAATTGGGCTTGTATGGGAAAGTTTCTTTAAGTAACAGTTTTGCATTAAAGGGGGAGGCAGCCTACAGCTATACGAACAGATATCGCAAAGAAGGAATTATTCAAACCCATGAGGTTACGTTTCCTGTTGTATTGCTTTTAAAGTCAACTTATGAAAATTGGATAGAGATGAGTATGGGTGCCGGAGGATATTATTCCCATTTTTTTCACCTTAGAGAGAAGAACTTTGACCCTATTGTAAAACAGTACTATCCTTATGAAGTAGGATGGATTCTTGATTTTGAGATGAGGGTTTCCAGAATGATTTATGGTTTGCAGTATAGGTATGGACTGAATGAAATGATTGTTGCACCTCAGGAAGAGGATATGGCAAGATCCAGAATGTTTCAGTTTAAAATCGGATTTGTTTTTTAGTAAACCACTACACAGATGTAGGGGTCTATTTTTATTCTTTTCAAGGTTAAGTTCATTTTATTCTCCCCTTTAAGAATTGTTGCAGTTTGAAAATCAGGTGCAATGTGGAGATCTTTTCTGAAGTCCACCTCTCCCTTTTCATACCATTTAAAAAGTGCTTCTTTGGCGCACCAAATTTGGGTTATTTGTTCAGGATCCTCCATATCAAAGTAGTTGACCTCTTCAGAACCCACAAATTTATGCTTTAGTTTGAGTATTTTGGAGTCCACTTTTTCAATGTCAATTCCAATAGGATGATTTGGGGAATATGCAACAGCTACAATCTCTTTAGCATGCGAAAATGAGATAAAGCCCTTCTCAATTTGTGGAGCTCCAAAAGAGTTGTAACTGATATTTACTTCGGAATTGTTAATGCATTGGGATAAAGCAACTCTGCAAGCTAATTTTTCTAATCGCCTAGAGGGGAGTTTGAGTTGCAAAATGGAATTTAAATCAGCTTCTTTTAATTGAAGTTGATCTAAAAAGAATGCTTCCGTTTCATTTATTTGCCATATGCAAATAGAAACGGAAGCACCAATCTGTTCTTTTAATATTAAGGGCATCTTTTACAAGCCTCTTTCTTTTTCTTTAACTTTTTTTAATTGTCTTCTTAGAGCAGCTACTGTTTCATCGCAAGCTTCTTCAAAAGTTTTAGCTGTTTTGCCTGCAAGAGCGTCATTTCCTCTAATTTTAATGCGTATTTCTACAGTTTTACTTTCAGGTTTATCTGTGTTTTCAAGTTTCAAAGTGACATCAGCACCGATAATAGAATCATAAACTTGACTCAATTTTTCTACTTTTTCACTGATAAATTTTTCTAATTTTTGATCAACTTTGAAATGTAAAGCGGTAATGTTTATGTTCATAAAACCTCCTTTTTATGCTCTTGGATGAGCTTGTTTATAAATAGATTTAAGTTTTTCAATGGAAGTATGGGTATAAATTTGCGTCGCGGCCAAACTGGAGTGACCTAATATTTCCTTAATAGCGTTGATATCAGCACCTCTGTTTAATAAATGGGTTGCAAATGTATGTCGAATTATATGAGGACTTCTTTTGTCTATAGTAGTTACCATATCTAGATATCTCCTTACTATATTGTAAACTGATTTTTGACTCAATTTATTGTAATTTGACGAAACAAATATATAATTTTTTTTTGATTTTTCAGCCCATTTTGTGTCAAAATATGAAAAATAATTTTTTAAAGCTTCACGAGCCTGTTTCCCAAAGGGAACCCACCTTTCTTTATTTCTTTTTCCTAATATTTTAACTCTGTTTTGATAAAAGTCTATATCTTCAAATTGAATCGATATCAACTCTGAAACCCGCATTCCGGTGGCATAAAAAAGTTCCATGATGGCTCGATCCCGGGAACCTTCATAGCTCTCTTCAAACTCAATTTCCGTGAATAGTTTTTCCATTTCATCCTCTTCTAAATAGTAGGGGACACGTTTTGGAATTTGTGGAGAAGCAATTTGCAGGGCGGGATTGTGGGTCAGCACCCCCTCTTTTATATTAAATTTAAAAAAAGCTTTCAAAGAACTAATTTTCCGATGAATTGTTTTGATACTCAATTTCTCTACCTCAATAAGAAAAAAGAACCAATTGCGGATATGATCCAACTCAATCTCTTGAATATCTGTCAATTCAAAACGTTCTTTTAAAAAATCAAAAAACTGTATTAAATCGGTTCGATAAGAGATCTGTGTATGTCTGGAGGCTCTTTTCTCAAATTGTAAATATTTCAAAAAAGGATCTATGGGATTCATAAGAAATATTAATCTGTAAAGGTAAAAAAAAACGGGCAATAGCATTGCCCGTTTTCCCAAGTTTGGTTATACTATTGATCAGCTTGTTCTGATAACATGCGCTGAACATAGATTGCTTTACGCTTTTGCTCCCTTTTGATAACACTGGGTTTAGTGAATTTTTGTCTTGTACGCAATTCTCTGACAACACCAGTCTTTTCAAATTTTCTTTTTAGTCTTTTAAGCGCTCTGTCGATCGATTCGCCTTCTTTTACGGGAACAACAATCATAAAAAATACCTCTTTCTTGTTAAATTAATACTTTATTTTTTTGGGGTGCAAAGATACAAAAAAAATTAATACAAACTGACACTATTAATTTTAAAGTTGAAAAATTTTTAAAAAGGCACGTTATAATTGGGCTCAGTAGTGATTTCATCAACCAATTCAGTGTAAGTCACAACGCCTTTTTCGTCAACGGCAACAACCGCTCTTGCACATAATCCTTGCAAAGGAGAATCAACTAGTAGAACACCGTAGTCAGTTGCAAAATTGTTGTAACGAAAATCAGAAGCGGTAATCACATTATTGAGTCCCTCTGCTCCACAAAAACGAGCCGCAGCGAAAGGTAAATCTTTAGAAACACAAAGAACCTTAATTCCTTTTTCACTCGCAATTTTATTAAAATTTCGCACTGATGCAGCACAAACACCAGTGTCAATACTCGGGAATATGTTGATAATCAACTTTTCCCCTGCAAAATCATTTAAAGTAATTTCTTTCAAATCGGAAGTTACTAGTTTGAAGTCAGGAGCTTTTGTCCCTACTTGAGGTAATTCACCATTGGTATGTACCGGATTGCCTTGAAGTTTAGTCTTAGCCATAATATTATTCTTTAATTGTTTAATAATTCTGATTCATTTTTACAAGGCAAAAATAATGGAAATAGTCTCAACCTTACAGGTTGAAAAACCAATTAATTTCAATAGGCACTATTGATAAACCTTATAGATAGTTTTTCAAAAAAGTTATTTTCTTTTTAAAATAGCCGCTTGTTCGTTGAGTAAATGATCCTCCTCTGTTACGGGTTCAATAACGATACCGTGTGGGAGAGATTCAGTCTCTTCATCAACGTGAATAAAGGTGATAAAACCATTAACAACAGAAATGTTTTCAACACCGGTTGTCACTTTAATATAAGCAACTAAACTGGTTCTTCCGGCATGAACTATTTTGGAAGAAAACTTAACAATTTGACCCGGCTTCACCGGTTTCAAAAAATTCATACCATGAATTTTTAAACATACTATTCTTCTGGGATCCAATAGTGCAGCTGCTGAAACAAAACCGGATTCAACAAACCATTCAGCTGATCACCCCTCAAAAAGAGTTCCATGGTGATTTAAATCCTCACTTTTAACCAATCTCATGGTGTCCATCCACGTTGGTCGTACAATTCTTTTTTCCATATTTCATTGAGTATTAATTTGTTATAATTAAGAAAGTAACTTTACAAAGATAGTGATATTTTTTGGAATCTTTTTTTTTATTAATTTTGCTCAAAATATTAAAGTTATGGATTACTTTGTTCATGAATCTTCATACATAGATGAAGGGGTACAAATTGGAAAGGAAACTAAAATTTGGCATTTTTGCCACGTTATGACTGATTCCGTGATCGGGGAACGGTGTAATATCGGTCAAAATGTGTTTATAGCTCCCCATGTTATCATAGGGAATAATGTAAAGGTTCAGAATAATGTATCTGTTTATTCCGGAGTTATTTGTGAAGATGATGTATTTTTAGGTCCATCTATGGTTTTTACAAATATCAGCTATCCCAGGAGTGCTGTTGTCCGGAGAGATCAATACGAAACAACCAAAGTATGCAAAGGGGCTACTATTGGAGCTAACGCAACTATAATATGTGGACATACCATTGGAAGATATGCACTGATAGGAGCCGGAAGCGTTGTCACTCAAGATGTTCCTGATTATGCATTGATGGTAGGAAATCCTGCCAGACAAAAAGGTTGGGTGAGTGAATATGGTATTCCTTTACAGTTTGACGAAAAAAACCTGGCAATCTGTAGTGAAAGTAGAGAACAATATCAACTTACCCCAAAAGGAGTTGTTAAACTGTAGCCTGACAAGCAGTAATAGCTACTAAGCTAACAATATCATCAATAGAGCATCCTCTGGATAAGTCGTTGATAGGAGCAGCCATTCCTTGCATGATTGGACCTACAGCTTCCGCATTAGCCATACGTTGTACTAACTTGTAAGCGATATTTCCAACTTCTAAAGTAGGGAATACCAATACGTTGGCTTTTCCTGCAATCTCACTACCCGGTGCTTTAGAAGCCCCAACGCTGGGAACAATGGCAGCATCGGCCTGAAGTTCTCCATCAATTTTTAATTCAGGAGCCATCTCTTTAGCGATGCGTGTTGCATTAACAACTTTATCTACCATCTCATGTTTTGCCGAGCCTTTAGTTGAAAAACTGAGCATGGCAACACGAGGATCCAATTTAGCGATAGATTTGGCAGTTTGAGCTGAAACAACAGCAATTTCAGCTAATTCTTTTTCATTTGGATTAGGAGTAGCAGCGCAATCAGCAAAAACCATCACTCCATTATCTCCCCATTGCTTATCAGGAAAAATCATGATAAAAGCACCTGAAACAACAGATACTCCAGGAAGAGTTTTAACAATTTGGAAAGCGGGACGTAATACATCACCAGTTGCATTTTGAGCTCCGGCAACCTCTCCGTCAACCTCTTTATTTTTAATCAATAATGTAGCTAAGTAGAGAGGATTTTCAACCAAGCGCATCGCTTCATCCATCTGCATTCCTTTGCTTTTACGGATTTCACATAACATCTCAGCGTAAAACTCTTTTTGAGGATTATTGATAGGATCAATGATTCTTGCTTTTTGAATCTCTTTTAATCCCCACTCAGCAGCTTGTTTTTCAATTTTGGCTTGATTTCCTAAAAGAACCAATTGAGCATATTCTTCTTGAAGAATAATATTAGCAGCTTTTAGTGTTCTTTCTTCCTCTGCTTCAGGCAGAACAATCGTTTTTTGTGCCTTTTTGGCATTCTCTTTAATTTGATCTATTAAGTTCATAAAATTATGGATAATAAGTTAATCTAATTATTTTGCTGGTGCAAAAGTACATCAAATTTTTATATTTTTGCGTTTCTGTTAGAATAGCGAACAAATGAAAACCAGGATATTTCTTCTATTATTACTAATGAGCTCCTTGTACTCATGGGCAACTCACAATCGAGCAGGTGAGATATCCTACCGACATTTAAATGGTTTAACTTACGAGTTTACCATTATTACCTATACTTATACTCCAAGTCCGGCAGACAGACCCCAAATTGAAATTTATTGGGGTGATGGTACGAGATCTATCGTAGATAGAACTTCTAAAGTCAATCTGGGAAATGATATCAGTAGAAATACCTATATCACGAATCATACTTACGCATCAATGGGGAATTACCGGATCACTTTTGAAGACCCCAATCGTAACGCAGGTGTTATCAATATTCCAAATTCTGTATATATTCCCTTTTTTGTTGATACCTGGATCGTGATCAATCCTTTTTTGGGACCCAATAACTCACCGGTTTTGCTCAATCCACCTATCGATAATGGTTGTATTCACGTTCCATTCTATCACAATCCGGGAGCCTACGATGTGGATGGAGATAGTTTATCGTATAAAATTGTAGATTGTCGTGGATTTCACGGACAGGTTATTCCGGGTTACACCATACCCGCGGCATCGAACTTTTTTTCCATAGATTCGATTACCGGCGAATTGACCTGGGATTCTCCAATCTTAGTGGGTGAATACAATATTGCAATAAAAATTGATGAATATAGAAATGGAGTCTGGATCGGATCGATGGTTCGGGATATGCAAGTAACGATAGCTGCATGTAATAATGAACCTCCGGAAATCGTATCTATTATCGATACCTGTGTTACTGCCGGAGATTTGCTGGAGCTGGAAATTATGGTTACCGACGCAAACTCGTCCCAAGTGACGTTGACAGCTACCGGGGCACCTCTGCTCTATCCATCGTCGCCGGCAACAATCGAAAGTGGGAGTGGTCCCCCCCCTTTATTTTCTTTTTTAAAATGGCAAACAAATTGTTCCCACATCAAGAAAAATAAACAAACAGTATTACTGAAAGCAAGGGATAATGGACCGATCATTCCACTAGTTTCTTTTAAATCGATTTACATCACGGTTGTTGCACCTAAACCGGAAAATTTGACAGCAACTCCTATAGGGAATCAGATCCAATTGGAATGGAGTCCGTCAGTATGTTCTAATACGTCTGGATATCAAATATATAGAAGAATAAATAGCTTTCCTTTTGAACCGGAAAACTGTCAAACCGGTCTCCCTCCTGAAGCAGGTTATACGTTGATCGGAGCTACAAATGATCTCAATGACACCACTTTTTTAGATGATGGAATTCAGTTTCCAATACTCCATGGGAATGAGTATTGTTATCGTATTGTGGCTTACTACCCGGATGGCGCAGAAAGTTACGTTTCCGATGAAGCTTGTACTTACATTGTGAATGATGCACCGATGATTACGCATGTGGATGTGGAAAAAACAGACCGTGCAGATGGAGAAATCATTGTTCGTTGGGTTGATCCTCCTGAGATTGATAGTACCATTGTTCTTTCTCTTAGCAGTTATAGATTGTATCGATCTACCCTTGAATCAGGAGGTTATCAACTGGTAACAGCGGTTCCATTTTATGGTGACCATGAAGTTCTGGATGTGGGTTTGAATACTCAAGATTATAAATATTTTTATAAAATAGAATTTTGGGGGGAGGAAACAATGGACTCCCAGCTCATTGAAACCTCGGATCCGGCATCATCGCACTTCCTTTCTGCTCTGCCTACAGATAGGTCAATCAAACTCAGTTGGACAGCCCAGGTACCCTGGCAAGATCTGTCCTATACGATCTATCGCTATAATCCTGAAACAGATCAAATGGACTCCATCGCAACAACGGAAAACAGAGAATATTTGGATAAAAATCTTTCCAATGAGGTGGAATATGGCTATCTAGTTCGGGCTATCGGAGCTTATTTTATACCGGATACGCTCTATCCTTTATACAATCGATCTCAGATTGTTTTTGAAAAACCGATTGATGATCAACCACCTGAAATGCCCATAATCAGCATCACAACAGATTGTTTCGATGTAACAGTTGAATGGAGATTTGAACATGACTCTGCCTATCAGGATGTGTTCAAATATTATATCTATTATCGTCAGGACTATTTGTCGGAATACTACCTCCTTGATTCTGTTGTATCCGATGGATCACCTTGTTATCCGGCACCATGTATTTACAAAATTGAGGACCCTCCCCATATCACCGGATGCTATCGCTTAGCTTTGGTAGATACTGTCGGGAATATGACCCCCTTTAGTGAGGAAACATGTTTTGATGTAGAAGATTGTATGTTTTATGAACTCCCCAATGTGTTTACTCCCAATAATGATGGAATCAATGATCTGTTGACGCCTTTTCCTTACTCCAATGTTGAAGAAATTGAACTTTATATTTATAACAGATGGGGGAGAAAAGTATTTTATACGCAAGATCCAGATATCAACTGGGATGGTAGAGATTATCTTTCCGGGGAGCCGGTTTCAAATGGAACTTTCTATTATTCCTGCACGATATACGTACAAACCTTATATGGAATGAAAGAAAAAAAACTGCATGGAACAGTAACTCTGATACGGGATTAATTATTTTTTTGTTCCTTTTTCATTAAAATGACTTCAAATATTGAAAAAGTAAAATAGAGGATAACAAAAGCGATTCCAAACCTCCATCCATCCTCCTTATTAAAAATAATGTAGATAGCAATAAACACTAAACAGGAGATAAACTTAATCATTCGGGATAACATGTATCTGGAAATCATGTTGCTGCTGGCTGTCTTTCCCTCTTTTATTTTCCCTTTTCTCAGAATAATATACATGGTAAAAAGTGACAGGAAGAAGAAAAATAAAACGATGAATGGAATAGCGGGGGATGCATATTTTGGAAAAAAATATTGGAACAGAAGTCCGATTCCGGCTACAACAACAGAAAAAATTATAGTCCGGTAAGCATATTTGCTCATTGGAATAGTTGACATAATACTCTATTTTTTTGGAAGAACATCTTTAATTGCTATGTATGTGCCTAATGCGATAAAAAGTAGAGAACCAATAACAGTAAATAGGGGAGAGGTGCCCCATAGCTTATCTAATTTAATTCCGCCCCAAACACCGATAAAAATAATCAAGCCCATCTGAATAGCGGCACTCGAATAGCGTGCATATCCGGCGAAAAATGGTTTCTTCTTCTTTTCCTTCACAAAACTCTTATTCAGGTCGTGAGTTATTCATTGTACAATTACCAACAAAGGAGGCTCCGGCCTCAATAGAGATCTTTCCAACATTAATATTTCCGACCAGGTTGGCGCTTGCTTTGAGACAAAGTAACTCAGTTGTTTCAATATCTGCTTTAACAAATCCCTCAATTTCTATCGATCGACATTTGATTTTTCCCTCTATTGAACCATTGGCTCCAACAACAACTTTAGCATTGGAGGTCATAGTACCCTTGAGTGTTCCATCAATACGACAATCTCCGGATGTTGAGATATCACCATTTAGTGTTGTCCCGGAAGCAATCATGTTGATACCACCTTGTTCTTCCTGTTCAATTATTTTAGCCATTATTTTAAGATCTATTGATTTATAATAAATAAAGGTTTAACATGCAAAAATAATAAATTAATTTTAATTTTGTTACCACAATTTTAGAGAATGGTAAAAAGATTGTAATTTTGTGAAAAAAATGATATTTTTGCACAAAAACACCCCATGAATTTAATCCAACGCTTCCAACAACATATTCGACTTGAAAAAAATCTATCGGTAAAATCAGTAGAAGCCTATATTCATGATGTTTCACGATTTGTGGAATATCTAAAAAGCGCAAAACAAATAATCGCAGAAGATGACAATACAATTGATCAATTGCTTCTAGATGTGGAGTTGAATGATGTGCGTGCCTATATTGAAACGCTTTACAATGAGGGGATCCAACCAGTGTCACAAGCACGTTTTTTATCAGGATTAAATGCCTTTTATCAGTTTTTGCTTCTCGAGAAAAAACTGGATCAGAATCCGGTTGCATTGGTTGAACTTCCTAAGATAGGTAGAAAGCTACCCGATGTTTTAAATCTGGAAGAGATTGAATCTATGATCAATAGTATTGACCTGTCACTTCCGGAAGGGCATAGAAATAAAGCGATAATTGAGATTATGTACGGATGCGGTTTGAGAGTTTCTGAAGTGGTTTTTTTACAATTATCACAATTGTATCTGAAGGAATATTATATTCGTGTGATTGGTAAAGGTGATAAGGAACGGTTAGTCCCCATTGGAGATAAAGCAAAAAGTGCGGTACTACACTATATAGAGGGATATAGAAAACAACAAAAACCCAAAAAAGGGATGGAGGATTACCTTTTTTTAAATCGCAGAGGGACACATTTGACCAGAGAAATGATCTATCTGATTGTTAAAGATTGTGCAAAGGCTGCTCAAATAGATAAGAATGTTAGTCCGCATACCTTGCGACACTCTTTTGCGACACATCTCATTGAAGGGGGAGCAGATCTCCGCGCGGTACAAATCATGTTGGGACACGAAAGTATCACAACAACTGAAATTTATACCCATTTAGACAGTGAATATATTCAGTCAACCATTGCACTATATCATCCAAGATATTGATTATTAGTAAGATAAATAATTTGTTAATATAATTGTAACATTTGGTTTTATTTTATATCTTTGCCGATTGAAAAAATGTGGAGAGATTTGTATTGCTTGCAACCACATAAAAAAAATGCTAAAACATGCTTTTCCCCCATTTTTTCAATATTAATACTATTAATAATATTTTAAATACTTATAAAAATGGGTTATTTATTTACATCAGAATCAGTTTCTGAAGGTCATCCAGACAAAGTGAGTGACCAAATATCTGATGCACTTTTGGATTCCTTACTAAAACAAGATCCCGAATCAAAAGTTGCTCTGGAAACATTGGTAACAACCGGATTAGTTGTATGTGCCGGTGAAGTAAAATCAAAAGGGATTATAAATCCGGACTCTATTGTACGTGGAGTAATCAACAGAATAGGATACAATAAGAGTGAATACAAATTTGATGCCAACTCTTGTGGAGTAATATCTACGGTTCATAGTCAATCTTCTGATATCAATCAGGGAGTTGAGCGTGAAGTTAAAGAGGAACAAGGTGCCGGAGATCAAGGTATGATGTTTGGATATGCTTGTCGTGAAATGGAGAATTTTATGCCCATCACTTCAGAATTATCGCATATTTTCCTACAAGAATTAGCTGCAATTAGAAGAGAGGGTAAAGAGATGACCTATCTTAGACCCGATTCAAAATCACAGGTAACGGTTTGGTATGATGATAACGGGAAACCGGAAAAAATCGATACTATTGTGATCTCAACTCAACATGATGACTTTGAGGAAGATGATCAAAAAATGTTGGGGATTATTAAAAATGATGTCAAGAATATTTTAATTCCCAGGGTGAAAAAATTATGTTCACCTCAAATTCAGCAACTGTTTGGAGAAGAGTACAACCTTCATGTGAATCCTACCGGAAAATTTGTTATTGGAGGACCTCATGGGGATACCGGATTAACAGGAAGAAAAATTATTGTTGATACTTATGGCGGTAGAGGTGCTCATGGTGGTGGAGCATTTTCCGGAAAAGATTCTTCGAAAGTGGACCGCTCTGCAGCGTATGCCGCAAGACATATTGCAAAAAATATGGTTGCAGCAGGACTCTGTGATGAAGTACTGATTCAGGTTGCCTATGCTATCGGGGTAGCTAAACCGGTTGGATTTTACGTTAATACTTACAATAGTGCGAAAGTAGACTTAACTGATGGCGAAATTTCCAGAAAAATTGAAGAGATTTATGAAATGAGCCCTTATGCTATTGTGAATAGATTCAAATTGAAAAATCCAATCTATGAAGCAACAGCATCTTACGGACATTTTGGTAGAGATGTGTATGAAAAAGAGATCGAGGTATTTTATCAAGATCAAGAAACATATTCTAAAACAGTAGCAGGGGAAACAAAATGGTACAAAAAAGTAACCTTTTTTCCATGGGAAAAGTTAGATTATATGGATATTATCAAACAATCTTTTAATTTGTAAGTTTTGTTATGATTTTTTTTATAATTTTGCTCTTGATAACTATATTCAGTAGATTAATCTAAATTTACAGGTCAGAAAATTGTCAGGAGGATGAAAAACAGCAGAAAGGAAAAAATTAAAGATTTCTTCCGTCCCCATAGATTGGGATTTCATATCCTACTAGCTATAGGGATTACTCTTGTTATTGCCATAACAACACTCTTCTTACTGGATATATATACAGATCATGGGAAAGAGATTGAGATGCCTAACTTTATTGGAAAGGATGCAAATCAATTGGTTTCAGATTCTCTGTCAGATGATTTTATAATTGAGGTTACAGAATCTATCTTTGATAAAAAGATGCCACCCGGCTCGGTATTAAAACAGGATCCGCACCCCCATGAAATGGTGAAGAAGGGCAGAAAAGTGTACTTAACGATTGCATCTGATCTCCCCCCTAAAATTAAAATGCCACAATTAGTAGACGTATCCTTAAGACAAGCGGAAATCATGCTTAAAGCCAAAGGACTTGAATTAGGTTCCGTAATCTATAAAGCCAGTCCTTATGAAAATGTTGTGCTGGAGCAATTGTACAAAGGTCGTTCAATTTCATCGGATACAGAGATCTCTATGGGAGAATCTATAACGTTGGTGGTAGGAAGGGATATTGAATCTATGATGTTGGATTCTTTAACGCAAATAGAAATGGAACCCTAAATAATAAAGCTATGTTTCAACCTCAAAATATTCGTTTATTCTTATTGGCAGCTCTATTTTCTTTGCTTTCTAATTTAGGGGCTCAAGAAGTAATAACCGGACTACCATCTAATCCGGTCATTGCAAAAGAAGCAAAAAAGTTACAACATAGTAACTTAAAAGAGAATACACCACCGCTACGCTTGCCATTTATTGAGGATTTTTCCTCTTATATCGGATATCCCGATCCGGCAAAATTTCTGGATCAGCAAGCTTTTGTCAATAATACGTACCCTATTAATCCCCCTTCTGTTGGTGTGGTGACATTAGATGCATTGAATCAGTACGGGGAAATATATGCTCATGCTAACAGTACCGGTTTCTTTGCTGATACTTTGACCTCAAATTTTATTCGCTTAGATACTCTTTTTGCTCCATATAAAGCAATTAGAATCCAGGATTCTCTCTATTTTTCTTTTTATTACCAACCTGGAGGTGGAAGTGCATCATATCCAATAGTTCAATGGGAAAGAATTGGAAATCAACCGGAGTCATCAGATTACCTCTACCTGGATTTTGGATATACTCAGGATGGTGTTACAACCTGGACCAATGTGTGGAGTACACCCGGTGTATCATTAGATCAATGGATTAATAACGACCCGCTACACTTAACCTATTTTAAACAAGTGTTGATTCCAATAACAGATCCTGTTTTTCTGAAAGATAGTTTTCAGTTCAGATTCAGAAATGTAGCCAGTCTGGAAGATCAAGGTATTGTTGGCTGGTCCAGCAATGTAGACCAATGGCATATTGATTATATCAGGCTTGATGTGAATAGGACACATCAGGATATTTATCCAAACGATATAGCTTTTGTGAAAGGAGCAACAGCTGTTCTAACCCCATATCAGTATGTTCCGTGGAGTCACTACCATAGTGGTTTGTTGAAAGATAAGTTTACAAATGTAATGTCCAATCTTTCCAACACAACCAGAAATGCAAGCTACAAGTATCATGTAGTGAAAAATCATACAAATGCTATTTATACTTATACTTGTAACAACGAAAACATCTATCCATACTATAATAATGGGTTTCAACAATACTCATTCCACGCCAATCCAAATGTAGAATTTTCTATCACTTATGATGGTCAGGACAGTGCTTTATATACCATAACCCATATTCAAAAGATTGATGGATATAGTGGAGATATTAATCTGTTTAATGATACCATTGTATTTCAGCAGCGATTTTTGAACTTTTTCGCTTATGATGACGGCACCGCTGAAGCGGGATACTCTTTGTATAATACAAATCCCCAGCCTAAATCATACGTGGCTATCAAATTTGATCTTCAACATCCCGACACATTGAAAGCGGTTGATATTTGGTTTAACAGAACTTTTAATGATGAAAGTGTTGTGCCATTCAGTATTATGGTATGGGCAATGGGAGATAATCAAAAACCGGGAGCTGTCATCGATTCATTCCCGGCACAATTACCTCAATATGCAGATCAGTTTTTGGATTTTGTGACTTATGTTCTGGAACGACCTGTTCCTTTGACAGGTTCCTTCTTTGTTGGTATTATGCAAGATCATAACACACAAATTAATATAGGTTTTGATCAAAATAGTGATGCCAGACCCTACTTTTACTATAAAACTGCCAATTATTGGGCAGAACCGATACTCAAAGGGGCTCCCATGATCAGACCGCTTGTTGGAAAACTATATACTTCGGGAGTAACTGACTACCAGACAGAGATTCCCTTTAAACTATATCCCAATCCCGCAATACAATATATTTATATAGAGATAGATAGTGATGAGTGCGATGAATTGTATCCCCCCTATTTTTTTATTTACGATATGATGGGAAAAGAAATAAAAAGGGGGGAGGTAAATCATAGCGTTAAGGCAATTTCTATAGAAAATTTGGCAAGTGGTCCCTATATAGTTAAATTGGTGACGCGGAATGGCAGAAAGAGTGTACAAAAGTTTATAAAATATTAAGACCAGATAGAATGCAACTAAATTTACAAAAACCACTACTTTTTTTTGATTTGGAAACAACAGGTTTGAATGTTGGGAAAGATCGCATTGTGGAGATTGCCATGATTAAAGTGATGCCTGATGGTACTGAACAAAAATATGAAACGAGAATTAATCCGGAGATACCTGTGACTAAAGAAGCATATGAGGTTCACAAAATATCAGATGAGGATTTAAAAGACAAACCGACATTTAAAGAGCTTGCGGAAGAGATTAAAAACTTTATTGCAGATAGTGATTTAGCAGGGTTCAACTCAAATAGGTTTGATCTGCCTTTATTGGTAGAGGAGTTTTTAAGAGTTGGTGTAGATTTTGACCTAAGAAACAGAAAAATCATAGATGTACAAAACATTTTCCATAAAATGGAACCCAGGACATTGATTGCTGCCTGTAGATTTTATTGTGAAGAGGAGATTTTGAATCCTCATAATGCAATGGAAGATACTCAAGCAACCTACAAAGTTTTGAAAGGGCAAATTAAAAAATATCAAGGTCAGGTTTATGAGAATACCAAAACAGGACGAAGTATTCAAATCGAAAATGATGTTGATGTTTTATCTCAATTATCTTTGGATTCTCGTTCTGTGGATTTAGTGGGACATATTATTTTTAATGACAAGGATGAAGAGGTATTTAATTTTGGAAAGCATAAAGGAAAAAGAGTCAAAGATGTTTTTTTAAGAGAACCCTCTTACTATTTTTGGATCATGGATGCGGAATTTCCTCTTTATACAAAAAGGGTGGTTTCGAGAATTTATGATGAAGTACAATTTGAAAAAAAATCAAGCTGATTATGGACAGAAAACAACTTATAATTCTAATTGGAATGATAGTGCTTTATTTGATTTCTTCGATCAAAAAAGCCAAGTCTAAAAAGCAGACAATGCAGATTCCTGAAGTGGATACTTTTGATGAATCTGAAGAGGTTGAAGAGCCCTCTTTTTCTGAGTTACAAAATGAATACAAAAAGACAAAAAATGCCAAAAATCATCCCAGAAACAGCGATTTTGGGCAATCCAGGTATCAAACCCTGGAAAGTTTGGAAACAGATTATAATCCCCAAATTAATCCCCTAATTGAATTGCAAAGAGTTGAAAATGAAGATTATAGAACAATCGACATTTCAATGGAGATAGATGATGTCAAGAAAGGATTTATCTATAGTGAAATCCTTAAAAATAAATATAATTGATTGATCCTAAATGAATTAAAAAATTTAATTTACAAAAAGATGAGGGGCAATCGATTTTTTTTATAACTTTACCGCCTGAAAAAATTAACAGAAAAAATTGTTCAAATATAATTTAAGTTATGATTAAAAAATTACTTTTTACACTTAGTTTTATTCTCTTTGCTGCGAATATTTTGGTGGCACAAAGTATTGTTAAAGGTGTAGTTACTGATGCCAGTAATGGGACTCCACGCCAGCATGTTTTGGTTCGTCTTGAAACTTCGGATGGAGTAGCAGTTCCCGGAGCAGCTATTACAACGAACGAAAAGGGGGAATATCAATTTTTTGGGATTTTTGCCGGTACATATGATTTAGTTGTTGGAGGGACGGGAATGTGTAAAGCCACTTCCAGATATCCCAACATTTCAGTAGACGGATCTAATGTAACCTTCAAAAACGTTGAGTTTGAATGTATAAATCAGCTTAAAGAGTTTGTTGTAAAAGGCAAAGAACCTATTCTAGACCAAGGGAAAGCTCAATCTGGAGGAAAAGTGACCAAAGAGGATTTGGAAAGACAACCGGGACGTGGAATTGGAAGTGCTATTGGTTCTTTTGAAGGGGTTTCCAAAGACGCTGCAGGTGAAACAACCTTTAGAGGAAATAGACCAGATGGGCAACAAACTATTGTGGATGGTATGCGTGTGAGAGGTGGAGGCGCTGTTGCTATGGGAGGTGTAGAAGGTGTTGAATTAATCCAGGGAGGTATTCCGGCAGAGTATGGTGACGGTACAACATTTACCATTATTACTACAAAAGGTGCTCCTAAAGATTTTAGTGGAAGCGCTGAATTAAGAGGTTCAGTAGATGGATACAATAATTTCTTAGGTGCATTTTCACTTTTGGGACCTCTTGTTAAAAATAAAAATCCTAACCTTCCTTCAAAAGCTGGTTTTATGTTAACAGCAGAGGGATGGTATAATATGGATGGTTCTCCTGCAAGAACCGGAACCTGGAGAGCTACTGATGAGGCTATCGAGTCACTCAAGTTGAATCCCTTGAGATATGATAACCTGCAATTAGGAGCTAACTATTCCGTCGGAGAGTACTTGACAGGTGAGAATTTTTACAAACAAAGAGCAAGGCAAAATGCTCATAGTTATGGATTTGTAACACAAGGAAAGGTTGATATTCTTACTGGTCCAAAAGATTCACTTAATAATTCTAAAAATAATATTAAAATAACCCTTTCAGGATCTTATCAATATGGTAAAGGAATGAGTTGGGGACTCTATAATGCAGTTTTTAATAATGCAAACAACGGAATAGGTCAAAGTTCAACCTTGAGATTGAATGCACGTTTAACACACCGTGTAAAAACTGAAGTTAAAGAAAATGACATCCTTAAAAATATTATGTATGACATTAATGTGAGTTATACATTATATCAGGATGAATCAAAAGATGCAAGACATGGTAAAAATTTTTTTAACTATGGACATATTGGTAAATTTACCAAACAACGTGCAAGAATTTATGAATTGGAAGATATTGTGATTAATGGAATGCCTTATAAAGATGTGTATGTGTTAAAAACAATATATGACTCCATTATTACTTTTGATGGATCCGGATCTTCTAATCCAGATTTGGTTTATTTTACACAAAATTTCGTAGATAGATATTCTCCAGAATTTTTCTCTGATTATTATGGATATTCTATACCTTATGACCTAAACCTTTATTCTTCTTTTGGTGCATTGAGAAATGGAGATTCTCCATCAGCAGTTTATGGACTTTATCCTGTACCCGGTACAGTAGTTTCAGAATATGGAAAAACAAGAAATGGAACAATTGGTGCAAAAGCTAGTCTTGCACTGAACTTAAATGACCATGAGTTAAAAATGGGATTTGAGTTGGAAAAATTAACCAATAGATCCTGGAGTGTAGCACCTTATGCACTTTGGACTTTGATGAGACAAAAACAAAACTTCCATATTTCTCAGCTTGATGTGGCAAATCCCGTTTCAAGAGGATATGATTATTTTGATATCGATTTAAGTGATACCATTGATTATAATCCATTGATTAACTTGGCAGACCAGTCAGCTTTTGATAGAAATTTAAGAATTAAATTGGGGTTAGATCCTAATGGAACAGATTGGCTGGATATCGATAGCTATGATCCAAGCACTTTTGATATTGGAATGTTCTCACCAGATGAGTTACTTATTGGATTAAGTGGACCAATGGTAGGTTATTATGGTTATGATTATACCGGATCAAAATTAACTAATAGAAAAACAAATATTTCTAATTTCTTTGATGGCGAGTTAAATGCTAACGGGGATAAAGTTTTCAATTATGAAATTGGAGCTTATGAACCTATATATATGGCATTTTACATTCAAGATAAATTTGCTATTCAAACACTTGTTTTTAATGTTGGTTTACGTATTGACCGTTTTGATGCCAATCAACAAGTACTTAAAGACCCATTCCTATTTAGAGAAGCTCATACAGTGGGTTCTTTAAAGGCAGGTAATTTTGGATTTTATGATGAGCGTTTTATTGCTAATGCAGGTGATGATTGGGTGGTTTATATTAATGACAAAGGAAAAACCCCTGATGGTACTACACAATCAATTATTGGATATAGAAATGGACGTGATTGGTATGATGCAAATGGACAAGAGGTATTGGATCCAACAACTATGTTGGGAGCAACCGGAGGACCAGTATTAAAAGAGGCTTTGGATGAGACTGCAATTTCAAAGGTTAGTGGTAAGGCTTTTGCAGATTATTCACCTCAGTGGTCGTTCATGCCTCGTCTTTCATTCTCATTCCCAGTTGGAGAAAGTTCTCAGTTTTACGCACACTATAACGTAATTGCATACCGTCCAACTAATTTACAACTTAACCCTGTTAGCTATTTGTTTATTGAAAAATTTGGATCTAATCCAGACAACTCAGTAAATAATCCAAATCTTAAACCACAAAGAAGTATTGACTATGAAATTGGTTTCAGACAATTGTTAACAGACAATTCTGCTATCAGTATTGCGGGATATTATTCAGAAAAGAGAGATCAAATTCAATCTTATCGTTTTACCGGTGCATATCCAAGTACATATTATTCATTTGATAATATTGACTTTGGTACAGTTCAAGGATTTACCCTTGGATATAATTTAAGAGCAGATAAAAATATTACTTTGAGAGCTAACTATACTCTTCAATTTGCTAAAGGAACCGGATCTTCTGCTGGATCGAACTTAGCGATCATTGCATCAGGTCAACCTAACTTAAGAACCTTAACTAACTTGAGTTTTGACCAGCGACACAGATTTAATGTTTCACTCGACTACCGTTTTGGTATGGGTAGTGAATACAATGGACCAACTTGGAAGAGACAATCTAAGAAAGATGAAAGTAGAATGGTTGAAACAAGATTGCTCGAAAATACTGGGGTTACTCTTCTATTCTCTGCTGCATCAGGTATGCCATATAGTAGATCTAATACCCCATATTCTTACTATGGTTTAGGTGGAAAATCACAACTTTCCGGATCAATTAATGGATCTAATAGACCATGGATTTTCCAATGTGATGTTCGTATGGACAAAACATTTATGCTAGAGTTTGGAAAGAAAGAGGATAATGCTAAAAAAGCAAAACCAGCTTACTTAACAGTTTATGTTGATATTGCAAACATCTTCAACTTTAAAAATGTTGTTAGTGTGTATACTTATACCGGAAATCCGGAAGATGATGGTTGTTTATCAGCAGAACAATTCCAACAATATATTAATGCTCAAATTTATGTTCCCTCATTTATTAATTATTACAATATGGCTATGCGTAATCCTTATAATTACAGCGCGCCAACCACTGTAAGTTTGGGAGTTATATTCGGATTTTAATCACTATGGTTTCAATGAAAAATTATAATACTATGAATATTAGAAGAAAATTTTTTGGATTAACGATACTATTTGTTGTAATGGCGGCACTACCGCTATCTGCAAAGAAGTATGTTGGCGTTATTCAAGCTCCGGTTCAGAAAGAATCGGCAACCTGTTTACCAGCAACAAACTCAAATCAGCTAACAATTAATAATGTTAGAGCTTATATTGAGACAAATGGTACAATGTGGTTTAAAGAGATCGCACAGTATGAAGTTCCTAGAGGAAGTGGTAAGACCTCAATGTTTGCTGCTGCTTTGTGGATTGGAGGACGTGATGTCAGCGGTCAGTTGAAGTTGGCTGCGGTAAGATTCCGTCAAAATGGAGATGACTATTGGACAGGTCCTCTTACTGTTGAGGGAGCGTCAATTAATCAGCAAACATGTAGTAAATATGATAAACACTTTAAAATTACACGTGCTGAAGTAGAAGCTCATATTGCTGCACACCTTTCAGGTGACCCTACATATACACCACCTGCAAGTATTACACAGTGGCCGGCACACGGAGAAAATGGACAGTCATATTATCTCGCACCTTTTAGAGATGTTAATGAGGATGGAGTTTATGACTATAATGCTGGAGATTATCCTTACTATGACTTAGCTAATGATTTGTGTCCCTGGACACCCCAAAATATTGCATTAGCAGCTCAGGATCTTCTTCCCTGGACTCCGGAAAGAACATGGATTAGAGATAATTATGGTTATGATAATCAAATGGTTTATGCTGACCACGTTTTGAAAGGGGATGAAACTTTATTCTGGATCTTTAATGATAAGGGTGGTCCTCATACTGAGTCTAAAGGAGATCCAATTGGATTGGAAATCAGAGGTCAGGCTTTTGCATTTGCAACCAATGACGAATTGAACAACATGACTTTCTACTCTTATGAGATTATTAACAGATCTACTTATACTTTGACAAATACCTTCTTCTCTCAATGGGTTGACCCTGATTTGGGTTGGGCTGATGATGACTATGTTGGTTGTGACGTTTTAAGAGGATTAGGATATTGTTATAATGGACGTGAGGTAGACGGACAAGGTTTGCCACAACATTATGGTGCACAACCACCAGCAGTTGGGGTTGACTTTTTCCAAGGACCATACATTGATCCGGATGATAGAGATAATCCAAAATTCCACAGAGATTCAATAGGTTATACAGGATATTGTGAAAAATTTGTAAATAGCGAAGAGATTACAGGTTATTACAATGACCAAATGGCTATCAATGGAGTAAACTTTGGTGATTCTATTGTTGACAATGAGCGTTATGGTATGAGAAGATTCGTATACCACGACAATAATAATACTCCAAGAGGTGACCCCGATGTAGCTTTTGAATATTATAACTTCTTACAAGGTATCTGGAAAGATGGTACAAAAATGCAGTGGGGAGGTAATGCCCACAATACTGGTGGTATAGAGTGTGACTTTATGTTCCCAGGAAGTTCAGACCCTTGTAATTGGGGAACAAAAGGAATTCAACCTCCTCCAGTTGCCGGAGGCGATGGAACATGGACTGAGGCTAATGTTGGAAATGCTCCTTTTGATAGAAGATTTATGCAATCTGCCGGACCTTTTACTTTGAGAGCCGGTAGTGTAAACTATATTACTGTGGGTATACCTTGGGCAAGAGCTGCTCAGGGAGGTGCATGGGCATCAGTGGAATTACTGAAAATTGCTGACGATAAGTGTCAGGCGCTATTTGAAAACTGTTTTAAAGTGTTGGATGGTCCTGATGCTCCGCAATTGACAATTAGAGAATTAGATAATGAATTAATTCTGTATATAACCAATGATGATCCAATCAGCAATAACTACTTAGAACAGTATGAGGAAGTTGATGCACAAATTCCGGATCATATACCAGGAACTGATAGTTTAGCTGATAATAAATACAGATTTGAAGGTTATATGATATTCCAATTGAAAGACAAGGATGTGAGTGTATCGGAAATTTATGATGCTGAAAAATCAAGATTAGTTGCTCAGTGTGATATCAAAAACTTCAGACCTAATGGTAGTCCAATTGGACAATTAATTAATTGGGAATATAATGATGCTCTTGGAACTTCAGTTCCTGTTGAAAAAGTGAACGGAAAAAATGAGGGAATTTCCCACTCGTTTAGAATTACAGAAGATGCTTTCGCTGTTGGGTCTAAAAAATTAGTTAATTATAAAACTTATTACTTTATTGCCATAGCGTACGCATATAATGAATTTGCTCCTTTCTCTATTAATCCTGATATTCCTGACGGGCTTTACGGACAGAAGACAGTTTATCTATCTGGTAGAAAAGCTGCCGGTGGTAAACCGATTAAATCTGTTGCAGCGATACCACACCCATCAACATCACACAACGAAGGAACTGTTCTTAATGCAGCTTATGGAACAGTACCTATGATTACACGTATTCAAGGTCAAGGTAATGGCGGTAATTTTGTTGATCTAACTGACGAAACTGTTGATAGAATTATGGCTGGAGGTGATCATGGAAATTGGACTGTTGACAATGTTACATATAAAAATGATCATGGACCTCTTTCAATTAAAGTGATTGACCCACTAAAAGTTCAACCTCTTGATTATATGATTAGATTTATTGAACCTGATCCCGATGCTATTGATGTAACTGATAATACTACTTGGGTTCTTGAATTTGCCGATAATGTTACAGATGAAGAGATTATAAAATTAGGGTATAAGAATCCCGATGGTACTGCAATGAGGGCAATTCCTTCTCATAAATCTATATCTATTACTAATGAACAACTTTTCTTACCTCTTGGTTTATCGATTAATATTGAAAATTATGATTTTAAAGTTCATCAAGACGAGATCTATGAGTGGATTTTAGCTTCCCCAGTAGGATATAATTATAGACATAAATTTATTTATGGACAAGTTGATCATGTGGGTTCATCCATTGAATATCAAGATCCTTCTAAACCATGGTTATCAGGTGTAAGAGATACCGATGGATCCAATGTTTCTAATTGGATTCGCAGTGGGGTTCAGGCAGTGGGACCATGGTCTGATGATAGTGCTCAATATGGAGCAGAGGTTGTATATGCAAAATGGAGAACTGAGGATATGCATTATCCGGTTGATATTGCTGAAAGCGGAAGAAAAACCCGTGCTTGGAAAGACCCTAAAGAACAATTTGAAAATATGATTGGAAAAACCTGGGCTCCATATATTCTTTCATCACCATACAATGGCGGGCCTCAAGCTAAATATGTTTTCCCAGATACTAAATTTGATCTTATAAATAATAGCTATTATGAAATTGTTGAGCCAAAGCCAGCCTACTTTGACTTCCCACTTCTTACTGCTTTACCTAATGTTCCAGGATATAATTTTTCAATGACCAATCTCTATTCAGTGGATGTGGTATTAACTCCGGATAAATCCAAATGGACTCGTTGTCTTGTACTGGAAGCATGTGATGATAGAAATCTATCAGTAGGTAATGCTCTTAAACATGAACCACGTAAATCTCCATCCGTTGATAAAGATGGAAATCCAGATGGCACTGGGTATGGATTTGGTTGGTTCCCAGGATATGCTATCAATGTGGAAACTGGTGAGCGTTTGAATATTATGTTTAGTGAGGACTCTTCTTTACCAGACTACAACGGAGCTGATATGATTTTCAATCCTTGCAGTATATGGGCTATTGATCCTGAGGGTAATCCAATTAATGAGGCAACCTATAACAGGTACAAAGAGTTATATGATTTATATGGTGGAACCAATCCTGATTATGACGCAAAATTGGTATGGGGAGGGAAACATTATATATATGTTATGAATAGTACCGGTAATACAGCAACATCGATCTATAGATTCCCCAATAGAACAAGAAATTGGAATGATGAAGGATTCCCTCCTATTTCTAGCAATGGAGTCAATCATGGTGGATATTTCCAAGACGCTGAGGGCTTATATTATCCATGGTTTGAGTGTGGAGCATATGATGAGTGTAGATGGGCAAATGCTAAATTTTCTCAAGTGCTTGAATTAGATGCTGCTAGTTCTGGTCAATTGTTGGAAAGAAGAAAACAGCTTAAGATGCAGTTGTTTAGTAATGTGATGTGGACAAGCATTCCAATGCCTGCACCTTATCAGGAAGTGAACTGGTTATCTAATGATGTAAAAGTTAAGCTTCGTGTTTCCAGACCATATTGGAGATTCAACTCCAGATGGATTAATGACGAGGCACTTGCAGAATCACTTCCAAATAAAGGATATCCACTCTATTCATTTACTACTAAGAATATTGCACCTTCTATGAAAGAAGTAAGCGTTCATGATGCTGTTCTTGAAAAGATCAATATTGTGCCAAATCCATATTACGGATTCTCAGCATATGAGTCATCAGCAATTGAAACTTATGTTAAGATTACAAATCTTCCTGAAGTGTGTGACATCTCTATCTTTACAGTAAGTGGTACATTGGTTAAGAAGATTTCAAAAGGAGATTCCGGATCAACTTTTGTAACTTGGGATTTGAAGAACGATGCTGCTATTCCAATTGCCGGAGGAGTTTATATTATCCATGTTAAGGCTCCGGGAATCGGAGAAAGAACGCTTAAATTCTTCTGTGCTATGCGCCCAACTGACTTAAATGCATTCTAATTGTTAATTTTATAACGTAAATAATGAAATATATGAAGAATATAGTTAAAATAGTAACAATCATTTTTTCCCTTACATTGATATTATCATCATATCAATCTTTAGCGGGAAATAGTGACCGTTCAGGTCAGGCCGGTGCACAACACTTGTTAATTGATCCTTGGGCTCGAACAAATGGTTGGGGTGGTGCAAGTGTTGCAGAAGTTAGAGGCTTAGAGTCTATCTTTACAAATGTGGCAGGTATCGCTACTCTTAATAAGACTGAAGTGGGGATTACCAGAACTCAATATTTAGCCGGTTCAGGTGCAGGTATATCAATCAATGCGTTTGGGTTGATTCAAGCTCTTTCCAGAACCAGTAAAGAAACAGGTACTAAAAGTTCACTTGGTGTTCTTGGTATTTCTGTTTTTAATATGAATTTTGGAGATATTCCTGTGACTACAGTTGAACAACCTGATGGAACTTCAGCAATTTTCTCTCCAAAACTAAATTACATCGGACTCCATTATGCGTATTCATTTAATAAATATGTTAAAGGAGGGGTTGGATTTAAGATAGTAAATGAGTCTATTTCTGACTTGGTTTCAACCGGAGTTGCAATTGATGCAGGGATTCAGTATGTTACCGGGATATATGAAAATTTTAGAATTGGTGTAACATTGAAAAACTTAGGGTTACCAACCTATTATCAAGGGGATGGTATTTCTCTAAGAGCAAATCCTGTACACTCAGATGTTGAGCTTACTCTTGAAACAAGATCTGCAGAGGCTGTTTTGCCAGCATGTTTAGTTCTCGGTACTTCTTATGATTTCCTTTTCTTCGATGAGGAGTATGCCGGACTTAGTAAAGATGATCGAAGAGATTTAGGCTTAACAGGTAATGACGCTATCCATAGAATCACACTTGCAGGGGCATTCATTGCAAATGCATATTCCAATGATATTTTTTCAGTAGGTGTTGAATATGCATTTAAAAGATTTGCTATGTTTCGTGCAGGTTACAGCTATGAACCCGGTCAGTTTAATTTAGAAACTGCTAAAACTTTCTATACCGGACCTTCTGTTGGAGTAACCTTTGGTATTCCTATGTCAAAAGATAAGGATAAAGGATCTATTCTTTATATTGACTACGGATATAGATTTACCAATAGATGGGGTGGAAACCACTATATTGGTTTAAAACTCGCTTTATAACACTCTAATTTAATATATAATTTTTACTACAAAGGAGGCTTAACAGCCTCTTTTATCTATTTATTAAAGAAGATAAACAAGATGAATCAAATAACTTACTACTCTGCTGAGCATTTGGAGGCATTAAAACAGGAGCTTAATGAACTGGAAGCAGTTCAGAGACCTCTTATTGCGGCCTCTATCGCAGAAGCTCGTGATAAAGGCGATCTTTCCGAAAATGCAGAATATGATGCTGCTAAGGAAGCTCAAGGACTTTTAGAATTAAAAATAACTAAATTAAAAAACTTGATTGCAAATGCCCGAATTCTCGATGAATCTAAAATAGATACTTCAAAAATTTTACTCTATTCTATTGTGAAACTTAAAAATGTTAAGAATGGGCAAGTAATGACCTACACTCTGGTTCCGGAGTCCGAATCTGATTTAAAAGGGGGAAAAATTTCAGTAACCTCTCCTATTGCAAAAGGATTATTAGGAAAAGAACAAGGAGAAGTTGTATCTATTGATGTCCCGGCAGGTAAAATAGAATTAGAAATTTTAGAAATTAGTAGATAATTATGACAGAAACTTTATTTACAAAAATAATCAACGGAGATATTCCCTCTTATAAAATTGCAGAAAATGACCAATTTTATGCATTTTTAGATATTTCTCCGGTAGCTGTAGGGCATACCTTGGTAGTCCCCAAAAAACCTGTAGATTACATTTTTGATCTCGAGGATCAAATGTTGGCCGATCTTATGGTTTATGCAAAAAAAATAGCAAAAGCTATTGAAGCAGTTGTACCCTGTGCAAGAATCGGTATTGCAGTTGTGGGGTTGGAAGTTCCACATACTCATATTCATTTAATACCAATCAATGATGTGGGTGATATCGATTTTAAGAAACAAAGAGTAGAATTATCTCATGAAAAAATGAGTCAAATTGCAAAAGAAATAGCAGATAAACTCAAATAAATAATTGTGTATGAAAACCTTTAGCAATGTTCAGTTTTTAAAATTCACAATCGAAAAACCCGATTTTTCAAGGAAACTCTATCACTTAAAAAATGATGAGGATCTTTTTGGAACACTTGAAGAAGTGAGTGATAAACAAACATTGGGTATTATAGAAACAGCTAAGGACGCTTATACTATCAAAAGAGCCGGTTTTTTTAATCCCTATCTGACGTTGAGACTAAAGAAACAGGATTCAAATCTTGCAATTGCATATTTAAATATTAAGGGGGGAACAGTAATTAATCTGGATGGAATATCCTATACTTTTAAACTGAATAACCTTTACAAAAATCAATGGTGTTGGTTTAATGAGAAAAATCAAATATTGGTAACTATTAGACCCATTATTTCAGGAATAGTGAAAGCTGATATTGAAATATCAAAAGATGCACCACTGTACGAACCTATTGAGCTTTTAACATTAATAGGCTTCTATATGTTGTTAAAATATCAAAACGAAATAGAAAATTAACGATGAACAATAAAGAAAAAATACAAAATTTAGAGTCGATCTCAGCACAGGTGAGAAGAGATATTGTTAGATTGGTTAATATGGCAAAATCGGGACACCCGGGAGGATCATTAGGATGTGCTGATATAATAACAGCCCTGTATTTTCATGCAATGAATATTGATATTAATAAGCCTACGCAAGAAACAAAAGGGGAGGATCTCTTTTTCTTATCTAATGGGCATATTACTCCTGTATTATATTCAGTTATGGCCAGGAGAGGATATTTCCCTATTTCAGAATTGGCTACTTTTAGACAATTGGGTACCCGATTGCAAGGACACCCCTCTCCAGTATCCGGGCTTCCCGGGATAAGGGTAGCTTCAGGTTCATTGGGACAAGGTTTATCAGTTGCTATGGGTGCTGCTTATGCTAAAAAATATAATCAAGATAAATCATTGGTGTATGTTATGACCGGTGATGGAGAACTGCAAGAGGGTCAAAATTGGGAAGCAATCATGTTTGCCCCAGCACACAAAATTGATAATCTGATTGCTATTGTCGATTATAATAAAGTACAGATTGATGGTAGACTTGATGATGTAATTTCATTGGGCGATCTGGAAAAGAAATGGATCTCTTTTGGCTGGGAAGTATTGAAAGGTAATGGTAATAAAATGGAAGAAGTTGTGAATTTGCTTGATGAAGCTAAATCCCGGACAGGGAAGGGAAAACCAATCGTGATATTGATGGATACAGAGATGGGTATGGGTGTCGATTTTATGATGGGAACAAGTAAATGGCACGGAGTTGCTCCTAATGATGAACAAACAAAAATAGCTTTACAACAACTTCCGGAAACCTTAGGTGATTTTTAATTCTATATACAGTGAAAATTATCTACAGATATATTATTAAAAGTTTTGTAAAACCATTTGTAATCACTTTCTTTTTTGCCCTTTTTATACTGCTGATGCAGTATTTGTGGAAGTATGTTGATGATTTGGTTGGGAAAGGCTTGGAAATATCTGTAATCCTGGAACTTCTTTTTTATGCTTCAGCAACATTTGTTGCAACGGCTGCTCCATTAGCGATTTTACTCTCCTCACTAATGACATTTGGGAATTTAGGTGAGCGCTATGAAATAGTGGCTATAAAATCTGCAGGTATTCCAATCAGTAGACTGTTTACACCACTTTTAATTTTGGCAATAGTAATTGGATGCGGTACTTTTTTATTTGCCAACTATGTAACTCCCAAAGCATATGAAAAGAGTAAACATCTGATGCTTGATATAAAAGACCAAAAACCGGCTCTGGTTATCGAAGAGGGTGTCTTTTATGACGGATTTGATAATTATGTGATTCGAATTGGAAATAAGAAAAGTGATAATGTAACCATTGAAGAGATCTTAATTTATGATCATTCCAAAGGGCAGGGGAATACAACGATAACCTACGCCAAAAAGGGAACCATGAAAATGACAGATGATAAAAAATATATGTTATTTAGATTATATGATGGTTTTTATTGGGATGAAAGTAGAAATGCAAATAGTAAAGATGTTGCTAAATCTCAATATCCATTATTGAGAGCAGTCTTTAAAGAACAGTATAAACGATTTGATATCTCATCATTTCAATTTCAAAAATCAGATGATAATTTCTATCAGTCAACAAATCAAACATTGCCATTGAAAGAGTTGAATTTGAAAATTGATACGTTAAAAATGCGTATTGATGAATTGGAAGATGCTCCTGCAAGAAACTTCTTTGGAAGTCTTTATTTTTTTAACAATATCATTAAACCCGATACGACCCCTCTTGTTGCTCATGCTCTTCCATCAGATTTGAAGTATGAAGAGATGGATCTTGAAAAAAAGAAAGAAATAATAAATTTTGCTCAAATGGCTTCCATGAACTTTTATAGTACAATTCAGTACTCCTTTGATGATTTGCATTGGAATATGTACTCCCTCTGGATGCATCAAATAGAGGTTCATAGAAAGTTTACATTATCAGTTGCATGTTTGCTTTTCTTTTTTATTGGAGCTCCATTAGGTTCAATTATTAGAAAAGGCGGTATTGCAATTCCCTTGGTAGTAACTATACTTTTCTTTATTTTTTACTTTATAATCTCTATAATTGGGGAGAAAGTGTCCAAAGGAGATCTGATACCGGTTCCTTTAGGAATGTGGTTTTCTACTCTTCTGTTGATACCAATCTGTATATTTTTATCCTATAAAGCAACAATAGATTCTTCTATTTTCTCAATAGAAGAGCAGTTTAAATGGCTTTCAAACCTAAAAATAGTACGTTATTTTAACTCAAAAAAAGCAAATGAAGATACTTCAACTATGTCATAAACCTCCTTTCCCTGCTGTTGATGGCGGAACCATTGCAATGCACAACATTGCACATGGGTTGATTGGATTGGGGGATCAGGTTAAGGTGATAGCTATGGCTACTCATAAACATCCTGTCATAGAGAGTGATCTTTTTGACCAATATCGGGAACAAACTCAATTTGAATCAGTTTTTGTCGATACATCGATTTCAAAGTGGGACGCTATTAAGGCATTGATTTCCGGAAAATCGTATCATATTAGCCGTTTTGATACTCACCAATTTGCTGAAAAATTAACTCAAACATTAAAAGAGGATAGTTTTGATGTGATTCAGATGGAATCTATATATTTGACTCCCTATATTCCGGTTATAAGAGCTCATTCAAAGGCAAAGATTGTGGTTCGATTGCATAATATTGAACATCAAATCTGGGAGAGGATGATCAAAAATGAAAAAAATATTTTAAAGAAAATAGCTCTATCCATGACAACAAGATTATTGAAAAAGTATGAACTTTCAATTTTAAATCAAGTAGATGGATTTATGGCAATTTCGGATGTTGATTATCAATATTTTCGTAAAAAATATCCTTCAGTTTCAGGTATAACAATACCTTTTGGAGTTGATTTGGATCAATATCAATATGCACCTTTGGAAATAGATACCCCAAAGAAAAACTTGCATTTATTCCATATTGGAAGCATGAATTGGGCACCCAATATTGAGGGAATTGAGTGGTTTTTAGATCGGGTTTGGCCGGTTTTACTGACTCATTTTCCGGAATTGGAGTTTTATATTGCAGGAAGAGATATTCCGGAATATTTTAATCAATATGAAATAGCACATTTTAATGTTGATGGGGAGGTCCCCGATGCACAAGAATATATGCTATTTAAAGATATCATGATTGTACCTCTACTTTCCGGGAGTGGGGTGAGAATCAAAATAATCGAGGGGATGGCGTTGGGGAAAGTGATTATATCCACCTCAATAGGGGCTGAGGGACTGGATGTAGTTGATGGAGAAGATCTTTTTATTGCCGATACTCCTGAACAATATGTAGGGGCGATAAAACAGTGTATGTCATCTCCTGAGAAAATGAAAAATATGGCTAAAAATGCACGTAAATACGTAGAATCACATCATCATGATGTAACTATTGCTCATGAAATAATTAAATTCTACCACTCGTTATAGTCTGATGGAAACAACAAAAAATAAACGTTTATTAGATACTATTGAATATCCTGCTGATTTAAAAAAGTTGAAAGAGGAGGAGCTTCCACAACTTTGTCAGGAGTTGAGGGATTTTATTATCGAACAAACAGCTAAAAATCCGGGACATCTTGGGGCTAGTTTGGGGGTTGTTGAGCTCACTGTAGCAATGCATTATGTTTTTGATACACCTCATGATCAAATAGTGTGGGATGTAGGACATCAAGCGTATGCTCATAAAATTTTGACAGGACGAAAAGACAGGTTCAACACTAATCGGAAATATAAAGGGATTAGCGGATTTCCTAAGATGACTGAAAGTGAATATGATGCTTTTGGGGCAGGACATGCTTCCATATCACTTTCTGCATTGCTTGGGATGACCGTTGCCGACAGAATGCAAGGGAACGATAAAAAAGCGCATGTCGCCCTTATTGGAGATGGAGCAATGGGTGGAGGAATTGCCTTTGAAGCATTGAATCATATTGGGGGAACTGATGAAGACCTGTTGGTGATTTTGAATGATAACCATATTGCTATTGATGAAAGAACCGGAGGGATGAATCGGTATTTGCTTGATATTACCACTTCTCATCACTACAATAGGTTTAAAAATACACTCTGGAAACTGCTCACGCTAAAAAGATATAAACCTAATTTTATCACCCGGGGAATCAGCAGCCTGGCTTCTCTTATAAAAGGGAATATTGCCAGAGAGAGTAATCTGTTTGAACACCTTGGATTTCGTTATTTTGGACCTACTGACGGGCACGATGTGCAAATGTTGGTCAATATACTACAAAAGCTAAAACAACTCAAAGGACCTAAGATTTTCCATGTTATCACTAAAAAAGGGAAAGGACTTCCTATTGCTGAACAAAATCAGGTAAAATTTCATGCTCCGGGATGTTTTGATCCCCATACAGGTGAAATTATTGAGGTACACGAGGAGGGAAAACCAATTAAGTTCCAGGATGTTTTTGGAAAAACCTTATTGGAGATAGCAGAACAAAATCCGAAGGTAGTTGGAGTTACACCGGCGATGTTGACCGGATGCTCCATGACGATTATGAGAGATCAAATGCCGGATCGCGTATTTGATGTGGGCATTGCAGAACAACATGCAGTGACTTTTTCCGCGGGGATGGCACGAAACGGAATGATCCCTTTCTGTAATATTTATTCCTCTTTCTTGCAAAGAGGATATGATCAAATAATTCACGATGTAGCATTGCAGAAATTGCCGGTTATCTTCTGTATTGACCGGGCAGGGATTGTTGGAGAGGATGGAGCAACTCACCATGGTGCTTTCGACTTAGCTTATTTGAGACCTATTCCTAACATGGTAATTGCATCTCCAATCAATGAAACAGAATTGAGAAATATGATGTTTACAGCTACTCAATATCAGGATGGACCTTTTGCTATCCGTTATCCTCGAGGGCATGGCTCTCAACAGGAGTGGAGAACGCCTCTTCAAACGTTGGAGATTGGAAAAGCAGAGTGGCTTTATAAAGGAGAAAAAGTAGCAATATTGAGTTTAGGACCATTGGGTGTAGTTGCTATGAATGCGATTAAGGAACTAAAAAAAGAGGGGATGAATCCCTCCTTAATCAATGTGAGGTTTTTAAAACCATTTGATGAAACCCTTTTCGATGAGTTATTACAGACTTATTCAACTATTATTACTATTGAAGATGGAGTAAAAAAGGGGGGACTAAATTCTACCGTTTCAGAACTGATTGCTGCAAAGAATTCTCATGTCCGGCTTTTCTCCATTGCCATTCCCGATACTTTTGTTGAACATGGAGATTTATCTTCCCTGCATCATGAACTGGGTTTTGATCAGGAAAGTATAGCTCAAACTATAAAAGCTTGTTATGATCACAATTAATAATAGTCCAATTGAAGTGATGGCGCCGGTGGGATCGTACGAATCCCTTATGGCGGCTATTCATGCAGGTGCGGATTCCGTTTATTTCGGAATCGGTGCTCTGAATATGAGATCTCGGTCATCCGTTAATTTTGATGCTTCAGATTTACAAAAGATAGTACAGGTCTGTGAAGAAAATAATGTAAAATCCTACCTCACTGTCAATGTTGTTGTGTATAACAATGAGATTGAGGAGATGTACGAGTTGTTGGATCTGGCCAAAGAATATAAAGTAACCGCTATTATTGCATCCGATTTTGCTGTTTTAGAGTACGCTAAAAAGATTGGATTAGAGATTCATATTTCAACGCAATGTAATATCACCAATATTGAAGCAGTCCGCTTTTTTTCCCGCTATGCAGATGTGATGGTTCTGGCTCGTGAAACGGAATTAAGACAAGTTGCAGAGATATCAAAGAGAATTAAAGAGGAGCAAATTTGTGGTCCGTCAGGGAATTTGGTACAGTTGGAGATGTTTGCTCATGGTGCACTTTGTATGGCTGTTTCAGGAAAATGTTATCTTAGTTTGGACAATTTTAACTATTCCGCCAATCGGGGAGCTTGCTTGCAACCTTGCAGAAGGGGCTACAGAGTACAAGATCTTGATAATGAAATAGAATTGGCCATAGAGAACCAATATATCATGTCGCCTAAGGATCTTTGCACGATTCCATTCCTGGATAAGTTAATTTTAGCCGGTGTGACCGTGTTAAAAATTGAGGGGAGAGGAAGATCACCGGAGTACGTAAAAATGGTGGTACAATGCTATAAAGAAGCACTGCAAGCCATTGCTGATCAAACCTTTACAAAAGAGAAGATTGCAGATTGGATGAAACGCTTAAGAAGTGTTTATAACCGTGATTTCTGGGACGGATACTATTTGGGTAGAACAATGGGTGAGTGGACAGAAAGATATGGTTCTCAGGCAACTCGTGTGAAGCAGTATGTTGGAAAAATTACGAATTATTTTACTAAATTGCAAGTTGCAGAGGTATTGATTGAAACCAATTCTCTCAGTTTGCAAGATGAAATCTTGATTATTGGTCCCACAACGGGAGTTTATGAGGCAGAACTATCTGAAATCAGACTGGATTTGAAACCTGTCGAAATGGTACAGAAGGGAGATCTCTGCTCGATACCGGTGAGTGAGGTGGTAAGGAAAAATGACAAACTGTATAAATGGATCGAGGTAGTGGATCACTTTTGAGTAACGACACTGAATAGGACCTCCCCCCTTTTTTTTATTTCCAAAAGAAAATCAGGATAAATCTTTCATAGACAAGCTGATCCGTTTTCTATCAAGGTCAACATCAACAACCTTAACCATGACCTGGTCACGAAGTTTCACCACGTCATTGGGATCCGAAATGTAGCGATTTGCCATTTGGCTGACGTGAACCAGCCCATCCTGATGCACGCCGACATCCACAAAGCAACCGAAATTGGTGATGTTGGTGACGATTCCGGGAAGAACCATACCGATAACCAAGTCCTGAATCGAGTTGATATTGGGGTCAAACTCAAATTGCTCAAATGCTTCCCGCGGGTCTCTGCCCGGTTTGGCAAGCTCCTTCATGATATCTTTTAGTGTCGGAATACCCACTTTATCAGTAACAAATTGCTCAATTTTGATCTGTTTTTGCAGCGTTTCCTGTGCCATTAGCTCCTGAACGGAACTGTTCAGATGAGATGCCATCGCTTCCACTACTTCGTAAGATTCCGGGTGAACCGCACTGTAATCCAGTGGATTTTCAGCACCATGAATCCTTAAAAATCCGGCTGCCTGTTCAAAAGTTTTGGGACCAAAACGAGGGATTTTATGGAAGTCATCACGGGATTGGAAAGGACCGTTTTCATTGCGATATTCGATGATGTTGTTCGCCAGATTGGGACCAATTCCTGAAACGTAGGAAAGCAATTCCGTGCTGGAACTGTTGATTTCGACACCCACATTGTTCACACAACTCTCAACAACCTCTTGCAAGCTGTTTTGCAACCAGGTTTGATTGACATCATGTTGATATTGACCCACTCCCAACGATTTTGGGTCAATTTTAACCAATTCAGCCAGCGGATCCATCAATCGTCTGCCAATGGAGATTGCTCCTCTGACAGTTAAATCAAGATTCGGGAACTCTTTTCTGGCTGTTTCCGATGCAGAATAGATGGAAGCACCACTCTCGTCAACCATCACGATGGTAACGGGGTGATTAAAGGGAATCATGCGAACAAAATTTTCAGTTTCTCTGCCTGCAGTTCCGTTTCCAATCGCAATTGCTTCAACCTGATACTGATGAACCCATTTTTTTAGGAGATCTGAACTTTTTTGATATTCATTATGAGGGGGGTGTGGAAAGATAGTGTCATGATTCAAAAGTTGTCCCTGACGATCCAAAACTACCACTTTACAGCCCGTTCTAAAGCCGGGATCAATTGCTAAGGTCGTTTTTTGTCCCAAAGGAGCACTCATCAGCAGTTGGCGGAGATTGGTTCCAAACACCCGGATTGCCTCTTTGTCTGCTTTTTCCTTGTAGAAGCGCCTCATTTCAGTCTCCATTTGAGGTTGGAGCAATCGTTTGTATGAATCTTCACCTGCTAAAAGGACTTGTTGGCTACAGCTGTTGTTTCCCTTAACCGTGAATTTCCGTATCAGATTTAATGCTAATTCATCCTGGGGTTTGATGGTGATTTTGAGAAATCCTTCCTCTTCTCCTCTGAGCATTGCCAGTACACGATGTGAAGGTGCTTTCCAAAGCGGTTCCTCACTTTTAAAGTAGATCTCAAATTTTGAACCGGCATCCTCTTTTCCCTTGATTACTCTGGAATAAATGGTAGAATTTCTAACAAATTTTTCACGCAATGTTGATCTGACTTTAATATCTTCAGAGATCCATTCCGCGATAATATCACGTGCTCCTTGCAGTGCTTCTTCGACATTATTGACCTCTTTGGATTGATTGATGTAGGATTGTGCTGCTTTCTTTAAATCTATGAATTGTTGTTTGAAAATCAGCTTAGCCAGCGGTTCCAATCCTTTGTCAATGGCGACAGTGGCTCTGGTTTTGCGTTTGGGTCGGTAGGGGAGGTAAATATCTTCCAGTTGCGATAAGGTTGTCGATGCTTCCAATTGTGTCTGCAATTGTGGCGTCATCTTACCTTGTTCAGTGATGGAATCAATAATGGCTGCCCGTCTTTTATCCAGCTCTACCCATTTCTGATAAAGATCCCGGATTTGAGTGATCATCACTTCATCCAGACTCCCGGTTGCCTCTTTACGATAACGGGAAATAAAGGGAACGGTAGCGCCGGAATTTAACAGATCCAGACTGTTCTTAACTTGATCATATTTTATTTTTAACTCATTAGCAATGAGTTGGTAGTGGTTATTCATCTTAAAATCGCTTTGTTTTTAACTGACAAAGATACGATGAAATTTCGGATTTTTTTCGATTCATTTTTTTTCTATACTTTTGTAGTTTGATTTAATACTAATTATTATGAAAAAGATTTACGTAATTTTGGCAATATTTTTAATGACCGGTTGTGCGGAAATGCAACAAGTTTTAACAAATGTAGCATCAGACTATGTTTCCGGTAACACCGGTGGTTCTTCAATTAATATTGCAGGCGGTTTAAAAGAAGCTTTGAATAACGGGATCGCTAAACAGGTGACTCAATTAACCCAAACGGACGGATTTTATAACAATAGTTTGGTTAGAATTTCCCTTCCGGATGAATTAAAAGTAGTTGAACAAGCACTACGTAATATCGGATTGGGTTCTTTGGCAGATCAAGGAATTAAAGCATTAAATACAGCAGCTTCAGATGCCGTGAAGGAAGCAACACCTATATTTGTCAATGCTGTTTCCACACTCACTTTTAGTGATGCTCAAGCCATATTGATGGGGTCACAAGATGCTGCAACCCAGTATCTTCAAAGAACAACATCACAACAGTTGTATCAAAAGTTTTTCCCTGTTGTGAAAAATTCTTTCTCTAAAGTTGGAGCAGATGCGATCTGGAAAGAGATCATTACTAAGTACAATGCTATTCCTTTGGTTAATCCAATAAACCCCGATTTAAACGATTATGTTACTAACAAAGCATTGGAAGGGGTGTTCAAAATGATCGCCATTGAAGAGAAAAACATCCGTACAGATGTGAATGCCAGAACATCAACTTTGTTGAAACAAGTATTTGCTTTACAAGATAAGTAAAAAGGAATGTTTAGTCCTTTCTTCTGATCACTTTATGAGTGACTGAACTTCCTGCTTTGTTCCCTTGTGGGAGTTCTATCTGCAGGTTGAAATAGGGCTGATTATCAAGGAGATCTCCTTCCGGAAATTTAAAAGAGAGGGAGATCTCTTTTTTATTGGATAGTTCACCCAATGGATCTCCGACAGTAACTGATATCGTATCTTGCATGTTTATCAGTACAGCGCAGGGTGCATCTACAGTGAGTGTTATGGAGTCGGGGAGTAGCAAGGTTCCCGCCTGATAGAAATGGATTTGAGCGATTTTTAGTTCTTGATGGTATACAGCATGAATATCATCAGTATGGCTTAAAATTTGAATGGGTAGGTTACTCTTATACTCGTTGATCATCTCTTCCGTGCAATTGGGGTAGATGAGGTAGGCGTAGGAGCCATTGGTAGGACTGATGCCATGATCTATTCCTAAACTGAACAAAGGGGTATCATTGACCAGCTCACTGCTGATAACGAAGTTACCTCCTCCAGGCAAGTTCAGATAAGCGATGCTATCCTGAATTACCCAGATAGGATCCCAGAGCAATAGTTGTCCTCCCCCCTTATTTAATGAATCCTTATAAAAATCAGAAGAAAAATGAATAGTTGTTTCCTGGATAGTCTGATTCAGCGTTGTATAAACATTACTTTTCCCGTTTTTGTGTGATATTCCCGATCCCAAAGCCACAATTTCCCGATCGAAAAAGAACCAACTTTTATAGGCTTCGAGACCTCTTTTTCGATAAACAAAACCGATTGTTCCGTATTGTTGATCTGATACACCACCGCCATAGGTGTGATTGTTGGAACTGTTTTTTCCCCAATCTACACCGGGCAGCTTTGCATTACCTTGTTCAGCGGTTGTTCCGGGCCATTGTCTGGGATTCATAATGTTGAAAAAGGGGAAATCATACTCTTTTCCTGTACGAAACAGAAAGTTGAGACCGGCAGAAGTGTAATAATTATTTTCTCCTTCTCCATTCCCGGACTCCATTCCCATCGTTCTTTTTGAGGTGACACGAGAACTGGAAAAAAAGTGCTCTCTTCGATGAATCATGTAGTCAAAACGCCAGAATAATCGATTTCCGGTTAGTGGAAACTCAGCATTCCGGTAATTGGTGATTTGATATCGGATTTGGATTAATTCATCATGAGCAGGAGAGTTTTGAGCAATTAACAGATCCAAATTGGGGACTATTCTGGAATTTAATCTGCTGCTTGGTCTGCGTCCCGTTTGGGCCGGATCCTGGCGTTTATTGTAGACATACCATTGAATCCCCTCAATGAAAAGAGAGTCTAAGATAGAAAGAGCCTCTGAACTAACTTGATATTGGGTTCCTCTGCAGATATCCAAAAAAGATAAAATAGAGTTCAGGTATTCCTGTTGATAATTTCCGTACAATTGGCGACCGTTAAAACTATGCTGTGCATACATCCAGTCACTTTCAATCCCTTCACCTTCAGATTGAACTGTAATCAAGTTTTGCACTTGTTTTTGAAGTTGTGAGAGTAACTCCTCATTTTTCGTCAGTATGGCAGCCGGGAGTGTGGCGAAAATCTTGTCTGCCCCGTTGGCACCCTCCATGTGATCATTCCTATTGTATGCCCACATCAGATAGGCTATCGTTTCATCAAAAAGAGAGGGATTATCATTTCTGAGTGGTTGATTCATCAAAAAAAGAGTCATTCCCAATGATTTGGGATAGCCAATATGTCTGAACCACCAATTACTTGGTCTGTGGTCGGTTTTGACCCAGAAATATAATGAGCTGTAAATTAGATTTTTCAGTGTTGAATCCTGATAAAAGATACTCGTTTCTGTTTGATATGCCCCGGCGAGAGTGTGTAAACGGGATAAATGGTTAGAGATGTTATTTTTGCTTTTATAGTCAATATCATTAAAAGATCCGTCCTCATTGAGTAATTTGAGAATAGATTTTACTTTATTGGAATCAGATTTGAGAGTTGACAGCTCCCAATAACGAGCATATAGAGTGTCTGTATCAGATGCAAAAAGGGATTGTGAAAAGAGAGTCAATAGAAAGATATGGGCAAAGAAAACTACTTTATTCATTGGGTAATAATGTGGAAATGAAAGGTTACTGTACAAAATCAAGGTACAAAAATAGGATAAAATCGGTAAACCGATTCATCTCCTTAAATTTTTATACCTTTGCAACTTTGAGTTTAATTTCTTTGTCAAATAGTTTTTAATTGTAAATCAGCGAATTATGCCAAAAATCTCAACAATAGGAGCAGCGATGCCGGAGTCTTCTATTGAAAAACTATATCCTTATGCAAATGATGCAAAACAACGAGGAATTCATGTGTTCCATTTGAACATTGGTCAACCCGATATTGAAGCACCTGAAGTTGCACTTAAAGCAGTTCAAAACTTTGATTGTAAGGTGATTGCCTATACTCAATCAGCCGGATTACTCAGTTATAGAGAAAAATTGGCAACCTATTATCAAAATGTTGGAATTAACATCACGGCTGATGACATTATCGTGACCAATGGCGGTTCAGAAGCGATTCAAATTGCTTTCAGCTCCTGCTTAGATCAAGGTGATGAGGTGATTGTGCCTGAGCCATTTTATGGAAACTATAATGGACTCGTAACCGGCTGCGGTGTGAAGATAAAACCTATTTTTTCTTCTATTGAGAATGGATTTGCACTTCCGCCAATCCAAGAGTTTGAAAAGCTGATTACGCCTAAAACAAAGGCGATTATGATCTGTAATCCCAGCAATCCTACAGGATATCTTTACACTAAAGAAGAGTTGGAACAATTGAAAGAGATTGTAATAAAACATGACTTATTCCTTTTTTCGGATGAGGTTTACAGAGAATTTTGTTACGATGGGACCAGACATTTTTCAGTTATGGAACTGGAAGGATTAGAAGAGCATGTGGTTCTTTTGGATTCTATTTCCAAGCGCTACAGTGTATGTGGAGCCAGAATCGGTGTTTTGATTTCCAGAAATAAAGAGGTGATACATGCTGCCATGATGTTTGCACAAGCCAGAGTATGTGCTTCGATTTATGGACAAGTATTGGGAGAAGCTGCCTGTGATACGCCTCAATCCTATTTTGACAGGGTGATTAGCGATTATGTTGCCCGACGCAATTGTGTGGTGGAGGCAATCAATAAAATCCCCGGTTGTCTCTGTCCCAATCCTAAAGGCGCTTTCTATACTGTAGCTCGTTTACCTATTGACAATACAGACCGTTTTTGTCAGTGGTTGTTGGAAGAGTTCAACTACGAGGGTAAAACGGTGATGTTTGCTCCGGCTACCGGATTCTATTCTGAGCCTACCAAAGGAGTTGATGAAGTGAGAATTAGCTATTGTCTTAAAGTTGATGACCTCAAACAGGCAATGAAATGTCTTGAAGAGGCATTAAAAGTTTATCCCGGGAGAAAATAATGGATCTGCAATTAGTCTCTTCATTTGAACCTTCAGGAGATCAACCGAGTGCGATAAAGCAGTTGATTGACGGTTTGGAGCGTGGAGATGAAGCACAGACGCTGTTGGGTGTTACCGGTTCCGGAAAAACATTCACGATTGCCAATGTTCTGAAAGAAGTGAAACGTCCTGCCCTGATTTTGAGTCACAATAAAACTTTGGCAGCGCAGTTGTATTCGGAGTTTAAGGCTTTTTTCCCTGAAAATGCGGTGGAATACTTTGTTTCCTATTATGATTATTATCAACCGGAAGCTTATTTACCCACTACAAATACCTACATTGAGAAGGATCTTTCAATCAATGAAGAGATTGAAAAGTTACGTTTAAAAACTACTTCCACTTTACTTTCAGGAAGAAGAGATGTGATTGTAGTAGCCTCTGTATCATGTATTTATGGTATTGGTAATCCAGAAGATTTTGCCAAAAATGTGATTAATTTGCATACCGGCATGATTATCGGGAGGGATCGGTTACTTTTGGCATTGGTGAACAGTCTCTATTCCAGGACTGAATTGACTCTGGAACCGGCACGTTTTAGGGTTAAAGGAGATACGGTTGATGTTTTTCCACCTTACGCCAATAGTGCATATCGTATCGTTTTTTGGGACGATGAAATTGAAAAAATTGAGGAGATTGAAGTTGAAACGGGATCGAAAATTATAGAAGTAGAAGAGCTTAAAATTTATCCTGCCAACCTCTTTGTAACCTCTCAGGAGTCGATTCATAGTGCAGTACAACAGATTCAGCTGGATTTGGGAGAGCAGATAGAGTATTTTAAATCGATAGGCAAATATCTGGAAGCTAAAAGGTTAGAGGATCGCGTTACCTATGATGTGGAGATGATTAAAGAGTTGGGTTACTGTTCCGGTATTGAGAACTATTCCCGCTATTTTGATAATAGAAAACCGGGTGAGCGACCTTTCTGCATTATCGACTTTTTTCCGGATGATTTTATCTTAGTGGTAGATGAGAGTCACGCTACTATTCCGCAAGTGGGAGGGATGTACGGAGGAGACAGAGCGAGGAAAATGAATCTGGTAGAGTACGGTTTTAGATTGCCGGCGGCGCTGGATAATCGTCCGCTAAAATTTCAGGAATTTGAGAACTTGATTGGTCAGGCAATCTATGTCAGTGCGACACCGGCAGATTATGAATTGGGTAAATCGGAAGGAATTGTGGTGGAACAGGTGGTGCGACCCACCGGTTTGTTGGATCCTCCTATTGAAGTGAGATCGGCTGATAATCAGGTAGATGACCTGCTGGAAGAGATCGAAGTTGCAGTATCCAAGAAAGAAAGAGTACTGGTTACGACACTGACTAAGAAAATGGCGGAGGAGTTGAGTTCCTATTTGATTCGAATTGGAATCAAAACAAAATATATCCACTCGGATATTGAAACTTTGGAACGTGTTGAAATTCTGCAAGATTTGAGAGCCGGTTCCATCGATGTGCTGGTGGGAGTGAACCTGTTGAGGGAAGGGCTGGACTTACCTGAAGTGGCTTTGGTTGCGATTATGGATGCAGATAAAGAGGGATTTTTGAGAAATCAAAGATCTCTAACTCAAACAGCGGGTAGGGCAGCACGACATGTGGAAGGGAGGGTGATATTTTATGCCAATAAGGTCACCAAAGCGATGCAAGCGACTATAGATGAGACCAATCGAAGAAGAGAAAAGCAGATTTCATACAATAAAAAACACAATATTACGCCCAAAACAGTTCAGAAAAATGAAGATTTTTCCTTGATCAAATCTCTCGATTTTACTCCCAAAGAGAGAAAAGAGTACCAATATCGGGATCCTATAGAGAATATGGTTGCAGAGGAGGGAGAATTGAAAATGATGAATCTGGAAGAACTCAAAGAACTGTATAAAAAATTGTTAAAAGAGATGGATTCAGCGGTGAAAGATCTCGATTTTATTGAAGCCGGCGAGTTGAAAAAAAGAATCCAAAATATTGAAAAATTGATTAAATCCTACTGATTATGAAAACCATTGAAGGTAAATGCTATTTTGCTTCCGATTTTCACCTGGGAATTACGAATTACCCGACAGATGATCAAAGGGAATCCTATATTTTGGCGTGGCTTGATCAGGTGAAATCAGATGGGAAACATCTCTTTTTGTTGGGTGATATTTTTGATTTCTGGTTTGAGTATAAGTATGTAATTCCCAAGGGTTATCATCGTTTGTTAACCAAGTTGGAAGAGCTCAGAAATGCGGGAGTTGAAATCTACTATTTCACCGGGAATCATGATATGTGGGTGAAAAGTTATTTCACGAAACAGTTTGGTATTCAGATATTTAGAAATCCGCAACTCTTCAAAATCAACGGAAAAACAGTTTTTGTGGCTCATGGTGACGGCTTGGGACCGGGACAATATCGGTACAAGTTGATCCAATGGATTTTCAGTCGAAAAATCAACATTTTTTTGTATGGGTTGCTTCCTTCCTCACTCGCTTTTGCCGTGGCTGAGGCGGCTTCGCGGAAGAGTAGAAAAAATGATTTACGTCGGAATCAAAATCAGACCGAATATATTGAACTTTTCATCGAAAAGTACCTTCAAAACAATCACGCCGACCTCTTTATCATGGGGCATCGCCACCGCGTTATCGACAAAATGATCGGCTCAAGTCGCTATATTAACACCGGCGATTGGCTCGAATTTTACACCTATTTTGTGCTCGAATCGGAGGGAAAACTCAATTATTTTCTGCAAGAGAAGAACAAAAATAACCCTCTTCCCTGACAGAATAAACCGGCAAATTTCTCTTTTTACAAGCCCTCATCCACCGTTTTTCATCCTTTTTTGAGATCGACTGATCCAGCAGCAAACAATCAAAATCGACCTGATCCAGAACCTTTTCGATAGGGTGTTCCGGATTAAGAATAAGTATGTAATTTATTTTGGATTTATAATTAATGGGGGGCAGCCAATCCGTAAGTACCAACATCGTTTTTCCACCTCCATAGATAAAAGGTCCCTCTTTGAAAAACCGTGGGGCAGTGTGATTCTGTTTCGTTGTGATAAACTCCATCCGCAAGTGGTTCGCTATCGCATAGTTTTTAATGGAGTACTGATATTCAGCACATTGCTCATTCGTGATCGAGTCTGACAGCAATATGCCATGACGCCCGTTTTGAAAGAGTAGGGCACTCGATTTGGATGTTGAAAAAAGGATGATCTGCCCCCCTTTATTTTTTATTTCATAAAGATCAAAATTAAATAAAAAAATGGTGACTAATGAACAAGTGAGAAAGGCAAAAAGGAGAGTTTTTTTACGCTTTAGAATCGCAAAATAGAGCAAAAAAATGAGGATGTAGAGCAGGATTGTTTCCGTTAGGGAGAGATGCAAATTGTGAGATACGGCACCGGGAAGGGATTGAATTTGACTGATGATCCAGTTCATCGCTTTGATCAGCCATTCCAGACAGAACGATGTGATGCGAAACAACCACGGAAAAAAGGAGAAAGCCAATACAATAATCCCGTTGACCATCACACAAAATGAGAGAAAAATGACGGACAAATTGCCCAATAGGAAGTAGTTGGGGAACTGATGGAAGTAGAAAATGGAGATGGGCGATGTAAGAATTTGGGCAGCAACAGATACCGTCGCCAAATCCCAGAAATAGTTTCCCAGGTAGGTTTTGGGACTCCAAATAGAGTGAATCGGTTTTTGAAATATCACAATGCTGAAAACGGCCAAGTAACTCAACTGGAATCCTAAGTCAAAGATTAACAGAGGGTTAGAGATTAGGAGAAAGAAAAGAGAAGTGTATAAACTTTGGAAAACATTGGTTTTTCTAACGGTAACCTTTCCCAGTAGAACAAAACTAAACATGGTAGCAGAGCGCATCACGGAAGGGGATAGACCGGTGATGGAAGCATAAACCCAGATGACAATAAATAGAATGATGGTGCGGATCAGTTTGCCCCGTTTGGAGTGTTGCAACGGAAAGAGTAAGTAGTTTACAATGGCGAATATAATGCCTACATGCAATCCTGAAACACACAAAATGTGACTTACTCCGGCATTGCTGTACTTGGTTTTGAGCTCCGGTTCCATAGTATCGTCAAATCCTAACAGAATGGCTGCCGCAATGGAGAATTGATCTTTTGAAAGGGAAGAGTTTTGTAAGATTTGAGTCAGTTTTTGCTGCGTTTTAATCGATTCTCTTTTGATCCATGAACCCTGATTAGTTCTGATTTTCTCCCACTTTCCTGTCGGTAAGTAAAGGGTGAGTTCGACTCCTCTTTGCTTCATATATTTTCGATAATCAAAACCCATCGGATTTTGAGGCGGAGAGATCTGTTGAAGCTGACCTGTAAATTGTATTTGATCACCATATTGGAGTTGTAAAGCGTTGGAATCTTTGGCAACATAGAGCAATACCAACTGATCCAAAGTTTTAACGATGAATTTGACTGAGCGCTCCCTCACTTGCGGTAAATCAACAATTTGGGCCTTGTATTCACGTTGCTCTTTCCATTCGGGAGAATCAATATCGGAAAAAGGATGATTCCATTGACAGGTTGTAAGGATAAAACCGATATAAAAAGAGTTAAAAAAAACGAGA
>DIRT01000008.1:56900-59318 GCA_002427605.1 Bacteroidales bacterium UBA5429
CCTAAAAGGATCCAAAAAAGTAATTTGAGTACGGCGTAGTTGGTAGAGAACATGGAAGAAAGTTTCCTCAAATATAGAATAAAACCGGTAAAAAAAGGTTCATAATAAATAATATAAATTGTGTATCTTTGCAGGTTATATTCATACTTAAAGCAATTATGGCAAAACGGGGAGAGGGTCCAACAATTAGTATTAAGAATAGAAAAGCAGAATTTGAATATTTTTTGCTTACTAAATATACGGCGGGTATTGTGTTAACCGGTACGGAGATTAAATCGATCCGTGCTGGAAAAGCCAATATTACAGACTCTTACTGTGCTTTTATCGGAGATGAACTTTTTGTTCACAATATGCATATTGCGGAATATACCCACGGTACGCATAATAATCATGAAGCTAAAAGATCACGTAAATTGCTATTGCAAAGAAAAGAGTTGAAAAAACTATTGGTCAAACTCAAAGAGAGAGGAATGACCATTATTCCAACATTACTTTTTATCAATGAAGAAGGGTATGCTAAGTTGGATATTGCATTGGCAAGAGGAAAGAAAATGTACGATAAAAGGGAAGCTATTAAGGAAAAAGATAATCGTAGAGCCAGAGAAAGAGAGGAGTAAATTATGGAAAACTACGAAAAAGATTATTTGAGTATTAGGGAAACAGCTGAAATGTTTGGTGTAAATCCTTCTTTGCTCCGCTATTGGGAAAAAGAGTTTGATATTATCAAGCCTTATCGGAATAAGAAGGGGGATCGCTATTTCAGTAAGAATGATATTGAGATTATTCGTACAATTTATCACCTGACAAGGGAGGAAGGATATACACTTCAAGGTGTAAAAGATGCGTTAAAAGGAGATAAACTGGTGGACCAACTCTCTAAAATGGAAGTGATTAATACTTTACAAGAAATTAAGAAGTTTCTTATAGAAATCAAAAATGAACTCTAGAGAATGAGAATGATCGATTTTTATATACCTTTGCAGATTGGACTCTAAACTATGAAACAGAGAATTGTAATTACTATAATATTGATACTGACCTTTTTATCCGGGAAATCTCAGATAGGAGGAACGGGGGTGTATCCTTTTTTGGACTTCACCTATTCAGCCAGGATAAGTGGTTTGGGTGGAGGATTGATTGTTACTCCAATAGAAGATCCATCAATATTGACCTATAATCCCTCGATGATATCCGATCAATATCACCAATCATTCTCAGCTCACTTTGTGGACCACTTTAGTAATTCGACCTACGGTTCTGCGCTCTACTCGCACACTTTCAAAAAAGCGGGAAGCTTTGCTTACGAAATGCGTTTTATTGGGTATGGAACTTTTGATCAAACAGATGAAGCGGGCAATGTTTTAGGAACTTTTTCCGCAGGTGACTATGTTGCTACTGTGGGGTGGGGTAGGAAGTTGAGTCCACATTTCTCAATAGGGGCTAATTTAAAATTGATCTACTCCAACTATGCTGAGTACAATTCGTTTGGATTGGGTGCGGATGTGGCAGGAACCTATTTTAATCCTGAAAAGCAGCTCGGTTTATCTATACTCTTCAAAAATATGGGTTCTCAAATTGTAACCTATACTCCGGGGAAATATGAACGATTACCCTTTGATATTCAGTTGGCTTTCTCTAAGAAACTGGAACACCTTCCTGCTCGTTTTCATATATCCTTACACTCACTTTATAAGTGGGAAATGGGATATGTGGGGAGAGATAATCCATTTATTCAAGTGGATGCCATTACTGGTGAACCTAAATATCCTTCTCTATTTGAACAGGGAGTAAAAAACTTTTTCAGACATTTTACCTTTGGAGTTGAAATTTTACCATCACCCTCTTTTTCGTTATTCGCTTCATTTAATTACAACAGAAGCCAGGAGATGTTGGTACCGGTACGTCGAACAGCTGCCGGACTTTCTTATGGTTTTTCATTGAATATCAAATCGATTCAGTTGGGTTTTGCACGTTCACATTATGCTATTGGTGCAGCCCCGATTTATATCAATATTTCCACCAATTTCGGAAAAATACGTGAAACTACTCAACAAAAAAAGAAACTCAAACAGGTTCAATCTTTTAATTAATAATGACTATGCAGATACCTTTTTCACCACCCCGTATTGATGATAAGATAGTAGCAGAAGTGAGTGAAGCGCTTCGTTCAGGGTGGATTACAACGGGTCCCAGAACTAAAAAGTTTGAGCAAAAAATTGCGGAATATGTTGATGTTCCCAGAGTAGTTTGTTTAAATTCCGGGTCTGCCGGACTGGAATTGGCATTGCGCTGGTATGGTGTTCAGGAAGGAGATGAGGTTATTGTTCCTGCTTATACCTATTGTGCTACCGCTAATGTGGTTGTACATTGTGGTGCTAAGCCTGTTATGGTGGATGTTCGGAACGATTTTAATATTGA
>DIRT01000008.1:59590-62768 GCA_002427605.1 Bacteroidales bacterium UBA5429
GGATTGTGAATGATCCTGAAGTGAAATCTAAGTTTCAGGCACGCACTCTGGAACAGGAAAAATTGGGACGTATTTTGGTGCTCTCCGATGCGGCTCACTCCATTGGAGCTGAGTATAAGCAAAGGAAAACAGGTTCATTGTGTGACTTGACGGTTTTTTCATTCCATGCAGTGAAGAATCTGACCACTGCGGAAGGAGGAGCGATCTGTATTGCTTTGCCTGAGCCTTTTGATGTTGATGAAATCTATTCAAAACTCGTTATTAAATCTCTACACGGGCAGACGAAAGATGCACTAACTAAAACTAAACCGGGAAACTGGAGATATGATGTAGTAGAACCGGGACACAAATGTAATATGACTGATGTTTTGGCATCTATAGGTTTAGTAGAGTTGGAACGCTATGAACAGGATATGCTGGTGAAAAGAAAAGAGATTTTTGACACTTATAGTGCAGCCTTTTCGCAGTATGATATCTTTGAGGTTCCGGAATATGAATCTGAAAATAAAAAAACCTCCTATCATGTTTATCCATTGAGAATCAAGGGAATAACAGAAGAACAAAGAGACCTGTTGATTAAAAAAATTGCAGAGCAAGGGGTAGGTGTCAATGTGCATTTTATTCCATTGCCCATGTTGACAGCCTACAAAAGCAGAGGTTATCGTATAGAAGATTTTCCGGTCTCCTATGACCTCTATTCACGTGAAATTTCTTTGCCGGTATATTACGATTTAACACCGGAAATGATAAAAATAGTAATTCAAACCATACTTTCCCTACAAGGGGATATTGAAAACTTTTTAAAAATCAATTTGTAAATTATGAAAATTAAATCAATCTTTTTAACGCTATTCTTACTTTTGTTTTCTTATCTCATACATGCAAAAGGGGTTCACTTTACACTCATTTCGCAAACCAATCAGGAGATTATTGTAAGAGTTGACTTTCCTGAGTATACTACAATTCCTGTGCAAGTAGAAGGGGAAGAGATGTATCAGTTGCTGATGAGTCAAGCGTATCCTGTGCAAGAAAAGGGGGCTCCCGAACTATTAAAAAGTGCTACTTCTCTGATCATCCCTGAAGGAGTACAACCGATAATAGAGTTAATATCATCCGATTTTTCATTGATATCCGATTTTAAATTGGCTCCATCAAAAGGTGTTTTATACCGTGATGTAAATCCTTCAACTATCCCATTTGTGAAGGGAGAGCAATACCTTAAGGACAGATTTATGCAGAATGAACCCGTTCATTTTGGGGAGATTTATCAGTTGAGAGATTTGATGGGCGTACCGGTTATCGTTTATCCATTTGACTATAATCCTGTGAAACAGGAGTTGAAAGCGTATCATTCGTTGGTTGTTAAAATCTCCTATGATTCACCGGCAACCAACATGATTCGTGCTCCTAAAAATAACAGAGTTTTTGATCAAATCTATGCGAATCACTTCTTAAATTACGAAAATGCTGTTGTGGATCGCTATACTGCATTGTCTGAAGAGGGCGAAATGTTGATTATTGCACCGGCAGACTTTATTCCGGCACTTCAACCATTAAAAGAGTGGAAAATTAAAACGGGTATTCCTACGACTATTGTTTCTGTGACCACTGCCGGGAATAGTACTACTGCCATTAAATCATACATTCAAAACTTCTATAATACCCATAATTTAGCGTATGTGATTATTGTTGGAGATAATCAGCAATTTCCTGTTTATTACGTTGGAGGTTCACCATCTGATAACTTTTATGTAGAGGTTGCCGGGGGTGACTCCTATCCTGATATTTTACTTGGGAAAATCTCAGCTGAAAACGTGAGTCAAGTGAATGTTCAAGTAGATAAGTTTATTCGGTATGATCAGGGATTACTCGATCAATCTCACCATTCAACCTATGCGGGAATTGCTTCTTATGAGGGTCCCGGACATAATGGAGAGTATGATCATGAGCATATTAGAAATATTAACCAACTGTTGAATAGCTATACCTATGATAATGGATATGAGTTTTTTGAAGGAAGTCAGGGAGGATTAGATGCACCGGGACATCCTACTGCTTCGATGGTTGCCAATGCAGTCAATTCCGGGGTTGGATTAATTAATTATTGTGGTCACGGGGATTATGATATGTTTATTACATCGGGATTTTCTAATTATAATGTTACACAATTATCGAATAGTGAAAAACTTCCATTTATTATTTCTGTAGCTTGTCAAAATGGGAACTATGTAAGCAGACTTTGCTTTGCTGAAGCCTGGCTACGTGCAACGAAAAATGGAAAGCCTACCGGTGCTGTTGGAGCTTTGATGTCAACAATCAATCAACCTTGGAATGCTCCGATGACAGCCCAGGATAAAATGAATGAGATTATAACAAACACTTCTCCCAATCAAACCAGAAAAACTTTTGGTGCAATTGCTTTTGGTGGAATTATGCATATGCTTGATATGCATTCAGACTATTCAACAGCCAGAACGTGGGTTCTCTTTAGTGACCCCAGTGTTATGATTAGAACAGATGAAGCTGTAGCTATTACTGCAACACACCCATCAATTCTTCCTTTAACTTCTACACAAATCGTTGTCAATTCTCCTGTTGAGGGTGCTTATGTGGCACTCTCTCTGCAAGATCAGGTTATTGGAACCGGAACGATTCAAGGGGGAACCGCTACGATCACTCTTCCCACTTCTCTGAATAACAATGATACGGTTCGTGTCGTGATTACAAAAATGAACCATATTCCTTATCAAGGACAGTTTGTTATTTTAAGTTCAGAAGAACCTTTAGTTATTTACACAGATCATCATTTTTTTGATAATCAGGGAAATGAAGTAGAGAAGTTAAAAACAGGTGGGAACTATACCATGACAATGAATCTTTTTAATATTGGACTACAGGCATCTTCTCAAATCAATGTTAGACTGACACTTAACAATCCTTTTGTTTCTCTACAAAACGGTAATTTACAAGTTCAATCTATCAATGGATTGACAGAATATATCATTTCCAATCAGTTTCANNAGAAGAACCTTTAGTTATTTACACTGATCATCAATTTTTTGATAATCAGGGGAATAAAGTGGAGAAGTTAAAAACAGGAGGAAACTATACCATGAAGATGAGTCTTTTTAATATTGGACTTCAGGCATCTTCGCAAATCAATGTTAGACTGACACTT
>DIRT01000008.1:62913-143489 GCA_002427605.1 Bacteroidales bacterium UBA5429
GGTTGCAGCACCTTCACTATTTACAGGAGATTTGCTGGTTGATGACCACACTTCCGGAGGAAACAATAATGGAGTTATTGACTATGGAGAGAGAGTCCATTTGGTTGTTCCGGTTGAGAACTTTGGAGATGCTCCGGCAGAACCGGGATTACTCAAACTGGAAAGCTTGAGAAATCATTTGAGCGTATATCGCACTCTTAGTCCTGTTGGAGAAATACTCCCACTACAAGTGGAAAATAATCATATCGAAGTGTCGGTTAAACCATCAGTCTATCAACCTTGTGTTGATTTAGTCAGAATTACCTATTTGTCAGGGCAGTACAGTTACCAAAGAGTGTATGAAGTGAGTATAGCTGGTGGCACTTCATCAATTGATGAGGTGACTGCCGATCAACTGCTGATTTATCCTAATCCAACGGCAGATCAATTGAATCTGGTTCTCTCTGAACAACGAGTGGAGGGAGATCTTAACTACGTGATCTGCAACTCAGTTGGAGCAGTAGTATCAAGAGGAACAATTTCAGAAACAAGAACAACTATTAATGTAGAATCATTGACAACCGGATTCTATTTTATACAAATTTTACAAAATAATAATCTAATTTTTAACCAAAAAATAATCAAGAAATAGTATGCAAAACAATAAACCATTAATTTTAGTTACCAATGATGATGGACACGAAGCCAAGGGATTGGCAGCTTTGATTGAAGCAGCAGCCTCTTTTGGAGAAGTGGTTGTCATTTCACCGGATGGACCGCGATCGGGAATGAGTCATGCCATAACTACGATTGTCCCACTGCGCATTGAACAATATAAAAATGAGAATGGAATATCTTTTTATAAAACCAACGGAACGCCGGTAGATTGTATCAAATTAGCACAAAAAGTAGTCTTACGAAACAGAAAAATAGATCTGGTGCTTTCAGGGATTAATCATGGAGCCAACTCTTCAGTAAGTCTTCTTTATTCCGGGACGATGGCAGCTGCCATTGAAGCCAGTTTTGAGAATATTCCCGCTATAGGGTTTTCATTACTGGATTATTCACCGAATGCTAATTTTGATGCTGCCACAAAAATAGCATCAAACATCATTGAAAAAGCACTCAAGGATGGAATTCCCGCTCATACCAGCCTCAATGTCAATATTCCTAAACAACCGATAGAGAAAATAGCAGGGATTAAAGTAACCCGACAAACGAAAGGATACTGGAATGAGGATTTGGTGGAGCAATTTGATCCTTACGGCAGACCTTATTATTGGCTTGTCGGAGAGTTGGTCGATACCGATCATGGTGAAGATAGTTGTGAATGGGCATTGCGAAATAATTATGTTTCGGTTCAGCCGGTTCAATTCGATTTAACAGCACATCAACATATTAATTCATTAAAAAAATGGGAAGAATAGTAGAAAAATTGAGAAAAGATTCAGTATGGATGGGGATATTTTTAGGAACTGTTGCTCCGCTCCTGTTATTTGGTTTGTTAAGACTGATTCTTTTTTTTATTGAACAAAAAACAGGAAAAATTGGGGTGGTCTCCATTCAAAAATTGCTTATTATAAGTATTTTACCCAATCTGTTTATTTTGAGATATTACCTCCTGAAATTAAAATATGATTTAACAGGAAAAGGAATTGTAACAGTTACGTTTATTATAGCAGTGATATTCGCTATCCTTGAATTTACTCTGTAAAGTGATTTATTATCGCAAAAGTTGTTTAAACTATTAAATAAATTTATAATATGGCCATTTGTCAGAAAACACGTTTATTTGTTGAGAAAAAAGAGGGTTTTAGAGTGGAAGCACTGGAACTCCTTCATGAGTTAAACCGCAATTTGCATTTGAATCTCTCATCATTGAGATTGATCAATATTTATGATCTTTTCAATATTGATTCGGAGCTGTTGGAAAAATCAAAGAGACAGGTGTTTTCCGAACCGGTGACCGATACCCTTTTTGATCAGTTTGATCATCAAAATCATCGCTGCTTTGCGATTGAACTTCAGGATGGACAGTTTGACCAACGGGCAGATAGTGCGATGCAATGTTTGGGATTGATAGATCCGGACAATGAAGCGCTGGTGAAAAGTGCCAAATTATTGGTTTTTGAGGAGAATCTTTCAGATGAGATACTCAACAGAATCAAAAAGTATTGCATCAATGAGGTAGAAGCCAAAGAGAAAAACATGAATATCCTGGATCACACCGAAAATATTCATGTGGAAGAGATTCCAATCCATCACGGATTTATTAACTTTTCTCCTGAAAAGGTTGCTCAATTCAGAGATGCATTGCAATTGGCGATGTCTTTTGAGGATCTCCTATTTGTGCAACGTTACTTTAAAGAAGAGGAACGTAGAGATCCTTCAGATACAGAGATCAGAGTATTAGACACTTACTGGAGTGACCACTGTCGACATACTACCTTTGAAACGGAATTGAAAAATATCACTTTTACTCCTTCTCAATTTGAAGATCAACTGCAAGATGCTTTCAATCAATATCTTGAGTTAAGAGAAAATGTACATCAGTCTAAAAAACCGATGACGCTGATGGATATGGCCACCATTTGCGGTAAGCATGAGCGTAAAATCGGCAATTTGGACGATATGGAGATTTCTGAAGAGGTGAACGCTTGCAGTATTTATATCGATGTGGACGTGGATGGTAAAACAGAGCAATGGCTCTTGATGTTTAAGAATGAAACCCACAATCACCCTACAGAGATTGAACCTTTTGGCGGTGCATCCACCTGTGTGGGCGGTGCCATCAGAGACCCGCTCAGTGGTAGAAGCTACGTTTATCAGGCTCTACGAGTAACCGGTGCAGCTGATATTACCGAGCCGATAGAAAATACCATTGAAGGGAAACTGCCTCAACAGGTGATTTCTAAAACTGCCGCCCAAGGCTACTCTTCCTACGGCAATCAGATTGGACTGGCTGCTACTCACGTCAGAGAGATCTACCACGAGGGGTATAAAGCCAAAAGAATGGAGATTGGGGCTGTAGTGGGAGCGGTTCCGGCTCATTATGTACGTCGTGAAACGCCATCTCCCGGGGATGTGGTGATTATGTTTGGGGGCAGAACAGGAAGAGATGGAATCGGTGGAGCAACCGGATCCTCTAAGGAACACACTACCGAATCGTTGGAAGTAAGCGCTGCGGAAGTGCAAAAAGGAAATGCTCCGGAAGAGCGAAAGATCCAGAGATTATTCAGAAAACCTCACGTAACGAAATTGATTAAAAAATCGAACGATTTTGGAGCGGGCGGAGTGAGTGTGGCGATTGGAGAGTTGGCAGATGGATTGGAAATCGATCTGAATGCCGTGAAAACCAAATACAAAGGATTGAATGGTACGGAAATAGCGATTAGTGAGTCGCAAGAGAGAATGAGCGTTGTGGTGGCTCCCGAAGATCAGGAACTCTTTATGTCCTACTGCGCGGAGGAGAATATCGAAGCTGTAGTGATTGCTAAAGTAACCGACACAAACCGACTGCTCATCAACTGGAATGGGTATCCTATCGTGAACTTATGCCGCGATTTTATCAATAGTTCAGGCGTTAGGCAGCAGGCTGACGTAACCGTGAACCCAATTCAAGAGAACTTTATGGAGCCTCTTCCCGTGAAAGGGGATACGTTAGCAGAGCAAGTATATGAGCGTTTGGGCGACCTGAATGTGGCATCCCAAAAGGGAATGATTGAGATGTTTGACTCTACCATCGGTGCTTCTACGGTATTGATGCCTTTCGGAGGGAAACATCAACTCACTGAAACACAGGCAAGTGTGCAAAAAATTCCGGTGAGAAACGGCCTTACTTCTACTTGTTCCATCATGAGTTACGGGTACAATCCGTTTATTTCTGAGCGCTCTCCTTTCCATGGTGCCCAGCTGGCTATCCTCGAATCGATGGCTAAAATTGTGGCTGTTGGAGGCGATTATTCCAATATCCGATTCACCTTTCAAGAGTATTTTGAGAAGCTGGGGAACACGCCTGAGAAATGGGGTAAGCCGTTTGCAGCGCTGTTGGGTGCAATCCGGATTCAAAATCAGTTTCACCTTCCATCTATCGGAGGTAAGGACTCTATGAGTGGTACGTTCCACGATTTGAATGTACCCCCCACTTTGGTCTCATTCGCAATTACTACTGGTAATGCGGCTCACATCATCTCTCCCCAATTTAAAGATATTAATAATAAAATTTATATAATAGGGGGGAAGGTAGTTCAAAACGGTGTAGTTAACGTAGAGCAGGCTAAGTTAGTGTTTAGCTTTGTGCACGAGCAGGTCATACAGAAAAGGATCGTGTCGGCGTTTGCCGTTCAAATGGGTGGTATTGTGGAAGCTTTAGCGAAAATGAGTTTCGGAAATGATCTCGGGTTTAACATCACAACCGATGAGGATCTTTTCGGATATCGATACGGAAGCTTTGTTGTGGAGAGTACAGAAACCCTGGATTTTCCTGATGCGGTGCTGTTGGGAAGGGTAGATCATCAATGGAGGATCAATCAGCAGCCGATCGATAAGAAAAAAGCATTGCAAGCCTGGAGGAAAACCTTTGCGTCAATCTATCCCGAAACGGTACCCGCAATGGATCACGGTAAAGTGTTGGTGAAGCAGGAGTATCACAAACCGATTACCTATCAACCCTATCCTTCTAAAACAGAGAAGGTTAAGGTATTGATTCCGGTTTTTCCCGGTACCAACTGCGATTATGATACTGCACGCGCATTTGAACAGGCAGGTGCAGAAACCAAACTCCTGATTTTCAAAAACTTAACCTCTAAAGATATTCAGGAGTCGATCGACCAATTGGCATTGTCGATAGATCAGTCCCATATTTTGACGTTGAGTGGCGGATTTAGTTCCGGAGATGAACCGGACGGCAGTGGCAAGTTTATCGCCAATGTTTTGAATAACGAGAAGATCAAAGCGGCGATTGAGCGACATTTAGCCAAAAAACATCTCATTATCGGTATCTGTAACGGATTCCAGGCTCTGATAAAATCAGGATTATTGCCCGGTGGCAAGTTGGGTGATCTTTCTGAAAATTCACCCACATTGTACAGAAACGATATCAATCGACATATTTCGCACATTGCACAAACAGTAGTAACTTCCCATAACTCTCCCTGGCTCTCCTCTTTCAAACCGGGAGAAATACACAAGGTGGCACTCTCTCACGGGGAAGGCAAGTTGGTGGTTTCAGATCAGCAAGCGCAAGAGTGGTTTGACAAAGGACAAGTGGCATTCCAGTATTGTAATGATCTCGGAGAACCCACGATGGATACCCCATTCAATCCCAATGGTTCTCACTTTGCCATTGAGGGTATTGTTTCACCCTGCGGACTCATTTTAGGTAAAATGGGACACAGCGAACGCGCCGGAAAGGATATCTTCAAGAATATCGAAGGCAATCACAATCAACCCATTTTCAAAAATGGGGTGAACTACTTTTTGGAAAAGTAGGCGTTATTTCGGATTTCGGATTTCGGAATGAAATGTCGAAAGTTATTCAATTACGAATAACATTTTTGTGTTATTTATTTTAGAACATGACCTTTAATTTTTTCTTCTTCTTTTTGAAATAAAAAAAATTAGGGGGCAGAAAAGGTGTCCCTTTTTTGTTATATCATTTCCCCACTCTGGAATGTTGTTCTTTGTGGGAAATTGGTGAACGGACACGATGTTAGCGGTTGTGCATTTATGTCAATCTCTTTTTCCCATTTCCACACTCGGTTCCCATATCGAAATTGCAATGTTTTTTTTGTTCTTATTCCAAGTTTTAAAGTCTTCAAAATTTTCAATTCCCTCGTCAATTACAGCCTGATAAATGTCTATTCCTGAATATTTCTCACTCCTCTGCTCGCTTTCCCATTTTATTTTCAAAATTATTTGTCTTTGCTTTTCGGTCAAAACTGATTTTATTTTTTCGGTTACACGCTCAATTACGCCAGCATAAGCCGATTCGTTTTTAATGTGTATAATGTCAATCGTCCAAATGCGTTCCTGCGTTTCCTCATACCACAAGTGCCACTCCAAACACATATCATCTGCGTCTAACAGATTTCTGTATGTGACTTTTTTTATTTTAGGATTTCGGCTGATTTGAGCAATTGCACTGAAACTTTTTTCAATAGAAAAATCATTCGAGTAGGTATGAAAATCAATGTCTAACTTATTCATTAAAAGTCCTGTCTTTACAGAACCGACCAAATTGCAAGTTGAATTTAGATTTTCCCAAGTTTTTTGAATTTCCAACTCGGCAATAATTTCAAATGCCTTTTCTATATTTCTTTTCGAGATACTTTCTAAATTTTCCATATTATCTACTTATTTCTGTCGGTTCAAACTGCACTACCTTGGCATTACCGCTAACGGTTGAGGCTATATGCAGTGGCAAAATTTACGCACGCCGTTTGCACAAAGTACTTTGGTGCAAACTTACTAAAAATTTTAATATAGCGTACCCTCCTCGCCATTGCATATAGCCTATGTTAGGTGCAGGTGTTATTGTTAATATAACATTCCAAAAAGCCAAAGTGGAATTTTGTTTTTGTGTCCGATTTCAATGTCGTCAGCCACAACAAAGCTGTGTGGAATATCTTTAATCTGCTCAAAAGTCTTATTTTTACCACCAACTTCAAAAGTGTATTTATCAACCATAAAATCGCCTTTCGGTGCAAGAACTACATCAGAAATTGCATTCAACTGATTTACAAAAAACGTTTCTCTTATACTACCAATATTTGTGTTATTGCCGTAAATATAGGATAAATTAGTATTGTTCATTAAGACTTTGTCGGGTTTCGTCAGGTCACCAATTCGTTTGTTTTTATAAGAAATCAGGTTCAGCAACTTTGCATTTTCCAATAAGGATAAATATTTAACCGTATTGTTTCTGTTGCTGTCTATTGCTACTGCTAAATCTGTGATATTGGGTGTGTATGGAACTAATGTGGCGAGAATTGCCATTAGTTTTTTCAATTTGTATCGACTTTCAAATTCAATATTCTCAATTGCCGGCACATCTACGTCAATCACGTTGTTTATCGCTTCTTGCAATTTCTGCTCGTATTTTCTTAATCCCTCTTTATAAAACAAATAATAGCCGTTTTTTAGGTATTTTTTGAATAACGGCATTATTTTCACGTTTTCTGTGATTTTAAATGCGATATTTTGGTGGTTTTCTACAATTTCCTCTAATGAGAACGTTGAAAAATCACCCACTTTTTCAAACTTCAAAAATTCCCGAAAAGACAAGCCCTCTAAATTTTCATAAACAACCCTCCTTGACAAGTCCGTCGTTGATTTGTAAATTTGCAAAAGTGAAGAACCTGTAAATACGATTTTTAATTTTGGAAAACTATCGTAAATGTTTTTAATTTCTTTTGCCCAATTAGGATAATGGTGTATTTCATCTAAAAACAGATGCGTTCCACCATTCATATAAAATTCATTAGCCAATTCGAGTATAGTGTGATTAGCAAACCAAGTATTATCCAAACTAGCGAAAAGTGCTTCGTCTTTCTTTGCAAAAGTAGTCTTTATATGTTGCAACAATAGGGTAGTTTTCCCAACGCCTTTTGCACCAACAATAGCGATACATCGCTCATTCCAGTCAATATTCGGATAAAGATAGCGAAAAGTACTTGCATCTGTTTCCTGTAATAACCGCAGATAAATTTTTACTAAACTGTCCATAAAAATGTCTTTTGTATTCCATTGAGTATATCAAATGCAAAAATACAAAATGTTTTTTATAAATAGCACTTTTGCGATAAAAATGTTTTCTATATATAGCAATAAATGATTTCCATTGTTGCATCGTTCACTTGTACTTAACGGTCGCGGCTATGAGCAGTGGCGGATTTCGGAGCTGCGTCTGTATCCCACGTGCCGAATTTGCTGCGAGACGAGACGTTGAACACGCTACAAACCCCGCCATTGCTTATGAGCCGTTGTTGGCAGCTGCCGTTAATTTACTGTTTTTATTCCATATTGATGTAAACAATCTTGTATTAAAGGCATTATTATTGGCATCATTTGTTCTTGTGACATTTTATCATGTTTCCATGATTCCTCAAGTGTATACTTCTCGGTATACTTATCTACAAAACATTTGGCAACAAGTCTTGCAGTATCGGGATTTGTACTTTTTAATAAATTGGAACTATTTATTACTTGTTGCATCATTTGTTCCTTTTGCTCACTTGTCCATTCCTTTTTCTCATCTTTGTTATCAAAATTGTAAGGATTTAGTGATGGAATAATCAAGTTAAAAACGCCCCAAATCATTAAAGCAATTCCACCAATCTTCATAAACTTGCCAAACTTTTGATGCCATTTTATCATTTTTGGGTCATCTTTTTTAGGATTTATAACTTTAAATCCAAGTAATGCTGCATATAATCCACCAAAAATCAAAATGAAATCTGAAATGTAAGGTAAAATCTTAATCATAATCTTAGTTTATTTAATGTATTTTATTTATTTGCATATCTACCTATCAAAACGAAAATCAATAATCCAATTAATCCAGTAAGTCCAATTATCCAGTAATTAATCTCGCCATATTTCATTTTCATTACATATCCACCTAGAATTAATCCTCCAGTCAGTGCTATAATACATAATATCAATTGTCTTTTTCCAAATAGTTTCATATCGAAGTGCGATTTTTTTCGGTTGCTGCCAACATCTATTTTACGCAACAAAGATACAAGTAAAATGAGAAATAAGAAGTAAGAAGTAAGAAATCTTTTGAAGTCGAAAGTCGGAATTTTAAATTTAGAAATTAGAAGGTAGAATTTAGAATTATTTCCCTGAGGAGAGTAGCTTTACGATGGATTCGGTTGTGATGACGTCGAGCATTTGTAAGACCACGATGAGTACTAACGCCAAAATGATATATCTTACAAAAGTTCCGCCTTTTTTAACGGCATAATGAACTCCGATGTAGGCTCCAATTACATTGCCAATGGCGTGAATTAAACCGTACTCCCAATGGACATTCCCCTGGATGGCATAAATGGATAAACCGAAAGGCACGGAGAAGAGGACAAACAATATTTTCATAACATTGGCTTTCATGAGATCATATCCTCCCAACAACACCAATGCGCCGATGTAAAAATATCCTACGCCAACATGTACAAAACCGGCATAAAAGCCGATTATAAAATAGATCAGATAATGGATTGTGGGAGTAGGTTTATGTTGTAATGTCGGATTTTCTTTGAGCCATCGTTTCGGATCAAACAAGAGGGATAATCCAAACAGAACTACCACACCGGCAAAAATATAGGAGAAATATTTTGATGGAAGGAAGTCGGCAAAAATAGCCCCAACAATGTTGCCAAAAATGATTGGAATGGAGAGTTGAAATCCTTTTTTCCAATCGACCATCTTCTTTTTATGGTAAAGATAGGCGGAGGCGAGGTTTTGAAATACAATAGGAACCCGGTTTGTGCCGTTGGCAACAAGAGGAGGAAGCCCTAAAAACATAAAAACGGAGATGGAAATTACTGTTCCACCTCCCGCTAATGTGTTTATAAAACCGACAATCACACCTGAAATGATCAGTATGAGGACCGTTACCCAGGTTAATTCCAGCATCTATGCTAATCCTTCTTCTTCGATTAAATGCTTGTCAATAAAGATTCTACCGCAAGATTCGCAAACAATGATTTTTTTGTGTAAGCGAATATCCAATTGTCTTTGAGGAGGAATCACACTAAAGCAACCACCACACGCTTCTCTTTCAATTTGAACGATAGCCAAACCATTGCGAGCACCTTTTCTGATTCTTTCAAAAGCACTCAATAAGCGTTGATCCACATTCTCTTTCAGCGTGTTATATTGTTCAATCAGATCTGCTTCCTCTTTTTCAGTATCGGCAATAATATCGGTTAACTCATCTTTCTTTTGGGAAAGAATCTCATAAATTTCTTGTAATTTTTCTTCAAACCCTTTAATCTCTTCCTCTTTGGTCTCGATGCCGGCAGTATGTTTTCCAATATATCTTTCAGCATTGAGAATCAAATCCTTTTGATAATCGATCTCCTTGGTTAAAGCATCATACTCACGGTTGTTTCTAACATTGTTTTGCTGCTCTTCATATCTTTTAATCAAAGCTTGACTTTCAGCAATCGATATTTTTTCACTTTTAATCTGATCCTGGAGTGCTTCAATATCCTCTTTGTATTTTTCAATACGAGTTTGCATTCCTTCATGAGCATCTTCAAGGTCTCTGATTTCGTTAGGAAGTTCACCTCTAACCACTCTAATTCTGTCAATTTGAGAACAAATTTGCTGGATTTGATACAGAGAGATCAATTTTTTCGCAATTGTTTTCTCCTCAATCATATCAGCAGAGCTACTTTGTTTTGCGGGATTTACTTGAATGTTTTCAATGTTAATATCCTTGTTAACATTCTCATTATCATTTACTTCGTCGAATTCTTTCTTACTCATATTGCGCTATAATTTATTTTTATATGAAGTGAATCTCTAACTTTTCTTGTTCAGAGATATAACTTGCAAAATTAGTGAAATTTTTTGATACTTCATTGTAGATAATTTCACGTATAAAATTTTCACCTTCAAAATGACCAATATCGGCTAAAATCATTTTATTTTCCGGGATAAAAAAGTCGTGATATTTTAAGTCACCGGTTACATAAATATCAGCATTGGCTTGCAGTGCTGCTTTAATATAGGATGATCCGCCGCCACCACAAACAGCAACTGTACGGATTTTCCGGTCAATCTTGCCGGAATATTTTATCACTTTCAATTGCAATCTCTCTTTTGCAAATTGCAGAAAATCAGCAACTTCCATCGGTTCAGGTAAAACACCGATTCTTCCTAATCCTATAGAACGGTCTTCATTTTCTAATTTAAAAATATCAAAAGCAGGCTCTTCGTATGGGTGATTGGTATAGACTGTTTTGACAATCCGGCTTTGAAGGTGAGCAGGGAAGATCATCTCTACGCGTTCCTCTTTCACTTCCTCAATCTTACCCACATTGCCTATGGCAGGTTGAGAGCCTTCCAAGGGTAAAAATGTTCCATAACCCTCTACATTATAGCTGCATTGCTCATATTTCCCGATCTGACCGGCACCCGCTTCGAACAGTTTCTCTTTGAGTTGATTGCTTTGTTCAAAGGGAACATAAACCACCAATTTTTTAAACATATCTTTTTTGGGAGAAAGCACTTTAACATCTGTTAAGCCTAATTTTTCCGAAAACAGATCATTTCCTCCTCCAATTCCACTATCGATATTGGTGTGCATGGAGTATAGGAATAGCTTATTTTCTATCGCTTTAAACAAAATTTTTCCGATTCTGTTATTGGGTTCTATCCTTTTAAGATCAGCTCTATATATCAGGGGGTGGTGAGCAATCACCATATTGCAATTTTTAGCAATCGCTTCATCCAGAACCTTTTCACTCATATCAAAACAGACCATAACTCCGGTTACGGTGCGTTCTTTGTCTCCACACTGGATACCACTGTTGTCAAAATCCTCTTGCCAATGTAGTGGGAATTTGTGTTCTATATGTTGAATTACCTCTTTAATTTTCATATTCTTATACCAATTGATTAACAAATAAATATTAGTGGGTTAAGCTGTAATGGGATCGATCTCTTCACGTAATCTTTCGATGATAAATTGTTGTCTGTCAGGATTATTGTCACCCATATAAAACTCGAGTAAAAGATCCAAATTGGTTCCTTTTTCCAGCACAACCGGTTCTAACTTAATCCCTTTTCCTATAAAAGTTTTAAATTCGGCAGGTGAGATCTCACCCAACCCTTTAAATCTCGTAATTTCAGGTTTTCCACCCAATTCTGCTACTGCTTCTTCCTTTTCTAATTCAGAATAGCAATACATCGTTTTTTGTTTGTTTCTTACTCTAAAGAGCGGAGTTTGAAGGATATACACATGTCCTCCCTTAATCAGATCAGGGAAATACTTCAGGAAGAAAGTGAGCAACAACAAACGGATATGCATTCCGTCCACATCCGCATCAGTAGCAATAATTACATTATTGTAGCGTAATCCGTCCATTCCCTCTTCAATATTCAGTGCTGCTTGCAGTAAGCTGAACTCCTCATTTTCATAGATTACTCTTTTGCTTTTTTTAAAGGTGTTTTGAGGTTTTCCTCGCAGACTAAATACAGCTTGCGTGTTGGCATCCCGGGATTGGGTGATCGATCCGGAAGCAGAATCTCCCTCAGTAATAAAAATGGAGGATTCCAATCTGCGCGGGTCTGTTGAGTTATAATGGATTCTGCAATCTCTCAATTTAGAGTTGTGAAGACTCACCTTTTTTTGTAGTTCTCTCGAACCTTTTTTAATATTGGCAATCTCTTTTCTTTCCTTTTCAGACTCCACAATTCGTTTTTGAATGATGTCAGCCACTTCAAGATTCATGTGCAGATACTTATCTAACAATCTGGATACTACATCATTAACATAATTACGAATGGTTTGTCCACCGGGAGTCATGTGCTGAGATCCCAGCTTGGTTTTGGTTTGAGACTCAAAAATGGCATTTTTAACCTTGATGGAGATAGCAGCCACAATGGAGTTTCTGATATCACTGGGATCGTAATCTTTTTTGTAAAAATCCCTGAAAGTTTTCACAATCGCTTCCCTGAAAGCTTGTTGGTGCATTCCACCTTGTGTTGTGTTTTGACTGTTTACAAATGAGTGATACTCCTCTCCATACCTTCTGTTCGTATGCGCCAATGCAAACTCAAACAGATCATCTTTTAAGTGAATAGGGGGGTATAATAATTCACCTTCGACATTATTGTTCAAAAGATCCAATAACCCATTTTTAGAGAAAAACTTTTTTCCATTGAACAGAATAGTGAGTCCTCTATTGAGATACACATAGTTCCACATCATCCGTTCAATATATTCATTGTACCAGTGAAAGTTTTCGAACAAAGTATCGTCAGGAATGAAAGAGACTAATGTTCCTGAGGGTTCATTTGATTTTTCAATTTTGGTTTCGCTGGTCATCTTTCCTTCGGAAAATTCAGCAATTTTAGTTTTCCCATCAACCCAACTTTGGACGCCAAACTTTATGGATAGGGCGTTTACTGCTTTGACTCCCACTCCATTCATTCCAATAGCAGTATCATAGGCGCTACTGTCATCAAATTTTCCACCGGTATTGATTTTAGAAACGCAGTCAACAACGCTCTTTAAAGGGATTCCCCGTCCATAATCGCGGATACTTGCCTTTTGTTCTTTAATGGTTACTTCTATCGTTTTACCATATCCGCGCATGAACTCATCAATAGAGTTGTCCATCACTTCTTTTAATAAAACGTAGATACCATCATCATGAGAAGAGCCATCTCCCAACTTCCCGATATACATTCCGGGTCGCATTCGGATATGCTCATCCCATTCAAGGGTAATAATACTGTTATCTTTGTATTCTGACATAGTTTAACGGTTTAATGGTTTAAAATTTCGAGTTACTTTGTAAGTAAATAGAAGTTCACTGAGTGAATTAGTTCTTGGTAATCAGCACTTTAATCTCTGCACCTTCCTCTATTTCGAAGAGAGTAGCTTCAGTGTCATCAATCGATTCCACAATTTGGAAAGAAGTACATAAAGTTTCTGCTTTGATATGATCTTCAAACTTTTGCAGAGCAGGTGTAATGGTTGGGTGATTCTCAATTTGAATTGAAATTTGATCTATCACATCCATATTTTGATCTTTTCTGTAGTTTTGGATTCTGTTGACAAATTCTCTGGAGTATCCTTCATCTTTCAATTCCTGAGTGATGGTAATATCCAAAGCGACAGTCAATGCACCTTGATTAGTCACTACCCAGCCCGGAATATCTTCAGCGATAATTTCAACATCGGAGAGTAAAATCTCAACAGGTTCTCCTTCAACGACAATCTCAATTCTTTCCTCTTTTTCAATTTGAGCAATCTCTTTACCTGAGAATTGTGCTATTTGAGCTGCAATGGCTTTCATAATCTTGCCATATCTTGGACCTAAAGTCTTGAAGTTAGGCTTAATTTTCTTCACCAATACACCCTCTGTATCTGTGATAAATTCAATCTCTTTCACGTTCACTTCATGGAGAATCAGATCCTTTACTTTTTCTACTTGTTCTACGAAGTTAGAGGATTCAAGAACCGGGATCATGATTTTTCCAAGCGGTTGACGAACTCTGATATTCGACTTTTTGCGCAAAGAAAGTACCATAGTACAGATTTGCTGTGCTAACTGCATACGCTCTTCCAGTGCTTTGTCGATCAGCTTTTCATTCACTGTTGGGAAATCGGACAAGTGGATAGAATCTATCTTTTCAAGTTGGGTAATATTATTCAAATCCTGGAATAATCGATCCATAAAGAAAGGAGCGATAGGAGAAGCCAACTTCGCAATAGTTACCAAACAGGTGTATAAAGTTTGATAAGCGGAGATCTTATCTTCAGTGTACTCACCTTTCCAGAATCTGCGGCGACACAAACGTACATACCAGTTGCTTAAGTACTCATCCACAAACTGTTGGATCTCTCTTCCGGCTTTAGTAGGCTCATAATCACCGTAATTATGATCACAATTTTTTACTAAAGTGTTGAGTTCCGATAAAATCCAACGATCTATATCTGGACGATCTTCGATAGCGATTTCAGCTTCCTGATACTTAAACTGGTCAATATTGGCATACAGAGCAAAGAAACTATAGGTATTGTAGAGTGTTCCAAAGAATTTACGTTGCACCTCTACGATTCCCTCTTCGTCAAACTTAAGGTTATCCCAGGGTTGCGCATTGGTAATCATATACCAACGGGTAGCATCAGCACCATATTTGCGGATAGTTTCAAAAGGATCTACCCCGTTTCCTAGACGTTTGGACATTTTATTGCCGTTTTTGTCCAGAACTAATCCATTGGAAACCACAGTTTTAAAGGCAACACTATCAAACACCATTGTAGCGATAGCGTGCAGTGTAAAGAACCAGCCTCTTGTTTGGTCCACGCCTTCAGCAATAAAATCGGCAGGATATTTTTGTTTAAACAGTTCCTGATTTTCAAAAGGATAGTGCCATTGAGCATAAGGCATCGATCCGGAGTCAAACCAAACGTCGATGAGGTCAGATTCCCGGGTCATCTTTTGTCCGCTGGGAGAAACTAAGAAAATTTGATCGATATATGGTTTATGCAGGTCGATTTTTTCATAATTTTCCTTACTGAAATCATTGGGGATGAAATCTTTATAAGGATTCTCTTTCATGATTCCGGCTGCTACCGATTTTTCAATCTCTTGGTATAACTGTTCGATGGACCCGATACAGATTTGTTCTTTTTTATCTTCTGTCACCCAAATTGGAAGTGGAATACCCCAGAAACGTGATCTTGACAAGTTCCAATCCACCAAGTTTTCCAGCCAATTTCCAAATCTTCCGGATCCGGTTGCAGCAGGTTTCCAGTTGATGGTAGCATTCAATTCCATCATCCTTTCGCGATAAGCTGTAGTTTTGATAAACCAGGAATCGAGAGGGTAGTATAAAATAGGCATATCGGTTCTCCAGCAGTGCGGATAATTGTGTACATATTTTTCAATTTTGAACGCTTTGCCCTCCATTTTCAACCATAAAGCCAGATAGAGATCCAAAGACTCCTCTTCACTTGAAGCTCCTCTTTCATACTCCGGCTTCACATATCTTCCGGCTACCGTTTTATAGAGTTCCACATTGACACAATCTTTCACAAACTGTGGGTCCAACTGATCGATTTCGAAATATTTCCCGGTTTTATCCACCATAGGATGGCTGTTTCCTTCTTTATCAATTAAAATTAAGGGGGGGATCCCCGCCTCTTGAGCCACCCGCTTATCGTCTGCACCAAAGGTAGGCGCAATGTGGACGATTCCCGTTCCATCGCTAGTGGTTACGTAATCACCAATGATCACTCTGAAAGCATTGTCACCGGGATTTACATAAGGCATTAATTGTTCATATTCTAAGCCTTCCAGTTTTTTTCCTGTCGTTTCAGCCAATACACGGTAGGGGATATTCTTATCTCCGGGCTTATAATCCTCCATTGACAATTCGCTGTTTTTATCAGGGAAATAAGCATGGAGTAAGTTTTTAGCCAAAATCACCTTGATAGGATCTCCGGAGTAGGGGTTAAAAGTATCAACCAAAAGATATTCAATCTTTTCGCCTACTGCCAAAGCCGTGTTGGATGGTAATGTCCAGGGCGTAGTCGTCCACGCCAAAACGTAGAGGTTATCCGGAATATTGGCTTCACCGGGGAATCCCCAGGGACACTCTTTGATCTTCTGAGTCGTTTTTATTTTAAACTGTGCAACGACAGTAGTATCTTTTACATCCTTGTAGCAACCGGGCAGATTGAGCTCATGAGAGCTTAAACCGGTACCGGCAGCGGGGGAATAGGGCTGAATGGTGTAGCCTTTATAAAGCAACCCTTTTTTATACAATTCTGATAAAAGGTACCAAACAGACTCAATATATTTGTTGTCGAAAGTGATATAGGGATCATCCAGGTCCACCCAATAGCCCATTTTTATGGTGATATCATCCCACTGATCTTTAAATTTCATTACCTCTTTCCGACAAGCTTTGTTGTACTCTTCAACACTGATTTTAGTGCCAATATCCTCTTTGGTAATTCCCAAAGTTTGTTCTACACCCAGTTCAATGGGTAACCCGTGAGTATCCCATCCTCCTTTACGACCCACATATTTTCCTTTGAGGGTTTGATATCTGCAAAAGAGGTCTTTAATAGCCCGACCCATAACGTGGTGAATACCGGGAGCACCATTCGCAGAAGGGGGTCCTTCATAGAATACAAACTGTTCATTCCCTTCACGTAACTCCAAACTTTTTTGGAAAATTTGATGTTTTTCCCAATATTTCAACATCTCTTCCTCAATCTTAGGAAGATTAAGTCCCTTATAATCAGCGTATTTCATAAATTTCAATAGGTTTCATTACAACAAACAAAGATATGGAAAAATTACGAATTACGAATCACGAATTACGAGTTGGTTTTCGGAATGGTGGAATTTCGATTGGTTGCTAAGGATCTTTAACCTAAAAAATACGGAATTTTAAATTTAAAATTGAAAAATTTGAAATTAGATTTTGTGAGTAATATATTCTTTTTATTCAATAAATTGTGTATCTTTGCATTCTACTTAATTGAAAAATATGTTTAGCACAATTGAAATAGACAAAAATAATCTGACCATAATGGGAGTTCAATTTTCAGACTTAAAAACCCTGGAAAGTACTGCAAATGCATTGGGGAGCAATATGTTTGAAGGTTTTAAACCTACTCCTAAAGGAATTGAAATCATTAGAGATTATATGTCGGGTAAAATATCACTAACAGAATTTGTGGCACTTGCCAAACAAAAAGCCTATGTCTAATTCATACAAATACATAGATCCTGACCATACCTATACTGATCCTGAAACTGGGGTTTTACGGAATTTACTAAACATTACAGATCCCGAGGTACTACTTTTTGTTGAAAGTGGTGCTGTATCAAAACGACTTCAAGAACTTTATGAACATCCTATAAAGATCAATGGAATCGAGAGTCTTTTTAAAATTCATAAACAATTGTTTCAAGATATTTACATTTGGGCAGGTAAAAAACGGATTGTTGAAATAAGTAAAAACGGCAAACAGTTTTTTCCTACTTCACATTTTGATAATGCTTTTAGATATATCGACACATTAATTGCGGAGTTTAAGAAAGTTTCGAAAAATAATAAAATACTACTTGCTGAGAAATTGGCAGATATTTTGGATAATGTTAACTATTTACACCCCTTTAGAGAAGGCAATGGGCGATCACAAAGAGAGTTTTTAAGATTGTTGGCTTTGGAAAAAGACTTGACATTAAATCTTAACCCGGCAAACAACAAAAGTGTTTATGAACGGTATATGAAAGGAACCATTGAAAGTGACGTAAAGATATTGACAGAGTTAATCTTTGAACTCATTGACATGAATAGTAACAAGAAGAACGAAGTTGAATAACAAACTAAAATGTCAGAAAGTTATATCGCCGGATAGAATCAATTACCCAGTAAAAGATGGTTACGAATAAAGTCATACAAATAATTTGAATATTTGGCTATAATTGTGTACTTTTGTGGAATTCTAAAAATATCTTTTTACAAACGCTATCTTATTAATATACAATGGATTCTAAGAAAAAAAGATCAGCACTCAATGTTCAGGAAGGAATTGAACAGCCTTCTTCTGTATCTCCTTATCTGAAGAAAAAACGGATAGTGCGTCCCTCATTGTTAAGTGTGGATCAATATTTGGATGGCATTCTCAACAAGGATAGAATGATATTGAGTCGGGCTATCACATTGGTTGAAAGTGTACATCCGGAACATATCAAAATAGCTCAGGAATTGCTGGAAAAAACCCTTCCTTATGCCGGAAACTCCGTTCGTATCGGCATTACCGGGGTGCCGGGAGCGGGTAAAAGTACTTTTATTGAAGCGATAGGCAATCTCATTACTGAAAAGGGGCATCAATTGGCTGTTTTGGCGATTGACCCGAGCAGTGAACGCTCAAAAGGGAGTATTTTGGGAGACAAAACCCGGATGGAGTCCTTGTCGGTTAATCCTCATGCTTATATTCGTCCTTCACCCTCCGGACTTACCTTGGGTGGTGTTGCCCGTAAAACCCGGGAAACCATCATCTTGTGTGAAGCTGCCGGTTTTGACGTAATTTTTGTTGAAACGGTAGGCGTTGGGCAATCGGAAACTGTGGTGAAGTCGATGGTGGATTTCTTTCTATTGCTGATGTTGTCAGGTGCCGGGGATGATTTGCAGGGAATCAAGAGGGGAATTATGGAGATGGCGGACGGATTGGCGATTACCAAAGCGGATGGAGATAATATTTTGCAAGCGCAGCATGCGAAATCACTCTACCAATCTGCATTGAGATTATTTCCTAAGTTGGGCAATGGCTGGGATGTTCCCGTGGAAGTGTGTTCATCCTTTACCATGGAAGGGATTGATAAGGTGTGGGATATGATCGAACAATTTGTTCAGTTGACCAAAGAGAACCAGTTTTTTTATACCCAACGCAATGAACAGAACATCAAACTTTTCTATGAGTGGGTAGAGCACAGTATCAGAGATCGCTTTTATGCTAATCCTAAAGTGCAAAAAAAGATAGAATCACTGATTCCGTTGATTCAATCGGGACAAATTACTCCTTATCAGGCGGGGGGAATGTTGTTATCTGAAGTTGAATAGGGGTAAATTAATATTGAATATTTTTTTTTGTTAAAATTTCCGCAAAAATTGGAAATAGACATGCAAAAAAAGTGTATCTTTGCTCGTTGTAGTTTGATCGTTTTCGTATAAGACTACAGATAAATAAATGTAATGAGGTGAAAAAAATCTCTCTATGCTTTATAAACTTTTTATTAGAAAACAATAATTTAGATAGCTTATTTTAAAACTTTAAAATTTTTTAGGATTAATTTAATCGGATTATTTTGTTATAGCGTATGTCAAAAGTAGTAGTTATAATACCCTGTTACAATGAAGCTGACCGCTTTCCTCAACAGGATTTTTTTAATGGTTTTATTTCCTATCCCTCTATAACTTTTTTATTTGTTAATGATGGGAGTAAAGATGCAACATTAGAAATTTTACAAGAGTGGCAGAAGGAATATGATAATGTATTAGTTATTGACAAACAGCCGAATAGTGGTAAAGCGAGTGCCGTGCGCTTTGGCATGTTACATGCTGTAGAAAATATAGATTTTGATTATATTGCTTATTTTGATGCAGATTTAGCAACTTCTTTGGATGAATTACCTATTTTCTTGAATATTTTTGAGCGACGTGAATCGTTAAAATTGGTTACCGGATCACGAGTTAGGCGTCTTGGAGCAAATATTGACAGAACTTGGAGCCGACATATTATTGGTCGTATTTTTGCAACCTGTGCTTCGGCAACATTATTATTGCCCACTTATGATACGCAGTGTGGTGCCAAGATGTTATCAAAGGATGTTGTTTATCAGCTATTTAAAGATGAATTTATAAGTAAATGGCTTTTTGATGTGGAGGTTTTTGCCCGCTTAGCACTGATAGTTGGTTATCCTGAAGTTAAAAATTCCATTTATGAATGTCCTTTAGATAGCTGGATAGAAAAGGGTGATTCCCGCATCAAGTTGAAGGATTTTACACGTTTTCCTATCGATTTATATAGGATTTTCAGAAAGTATCATAAGTCATTAAAAAGACAAAAAAAAATTTTTGAAAAATCTTAATATTTATTTTGAAATACAACAGAGTGATAATGTTTAAATACGTTTTATGAATACAATAAATAACTGGATAAAATCAGATTATTGGCGATTTGCTTTCTTTGTAACTATTGCTGTGACTTTGGTTGTCATGATACGACTCACCTTGGATGCCGGATATAGTGGGGATGAGGATTTTCACGTCAAACATGCAAAAGCTGTATATGATTTTTATGCTACAGGAGGGAAGGATACTGCTGCTGTGACAGTAATAGAGGAAGAGTCATGGAACCTTCCTCTCTATGGTCAGGCGGTAGATAATATTGCTTATGTGATTCACCGTTGGTTTGGGTTTGAAGATCTGATTACAGTTCGACATATTACGAATGTTATTTTTGGTTGGACTTTACTATTATTTGGGGGACTTATTGCAGTGCGTGTTTCAGGGAAGTGGCGTACTGCATTAATTGTGGCTTTGCTTTTATTTCTGTCACCGCGATTGTTAGGACATACTTTCAATAATACCAAAGATAATGGTTTTGCTGCCGGTATGTTGTTTGGGCTTTACGCCATTATTGTGTTTATTCAAGATTTGCCAAAAGTGAGGGTCAAATCTATGATCTTGTTGGTTCTCAGTATTGGTTTTGCAATAGCGAGCAGGATTGGAGGTTTATTGCTGATTCCTTATCTTGGCTTATTTGCTTTTATCTATTTTATAAAAACGTACTCTTTTAAAGGAATTTTCCAAACCGGAACGAGTAAAATATTTTTGAAAATAGTGTTCTATGGGTTGCTTGCCTCTCTTCTGGGGTACGGTTTAGCGTTGTTAGTATGGCCCTATGTATTAGTTAGTCCAATTAAACATACGATCGAAATTTTTAAAGAGCAGAGTCACTTTTCTATAGGAATCAGACAACTTTTTGAGGGGTCATTACAATGGTCAGATCATTTACCCGCTTACTATACCCCAAAATATATTTTGATGACTATCCCCGTTGCGGTGATTATTGGGTTGGTGCTCTTTTTTATTTTTCAAAAGAGGGATTTTAAGAACTGGTTCTGGAATTTTGTGATATTCTTCTCCTTCTTTTTCCCCGTTTTCTGGATTGTTTATACCAATGCCAATGTGTATGGTGGCTGGCGTCATGCTCTCTTCTCCTATCCGCCGATGGTTGTGGCAGCAGGTATGGGTTTCAATCAGCTGATAGAGTGGGTAGAGGATCTCAAAAGAAGCGTAAAGGGAGAAAGTGCCCGAAAAGTGTTAGGGGTGTTCCACGTAGCGACGCTTTTGCTCCCCCCCATTTTATTAATTCCACCATTAAAACACATCATAAAAAATCACCCGTATGAATATGTTTATTTCAATGAACTTGCCGGAGGAGTTAATAAAGCGTACGGGAATTATGAGTTGGATTATTACTATCATTCCAGTCGTGAAATTTGTGAATGGGTGCTCGATAATGCCGAGCAACCGGAAGGGTCTAATGAAAAGATTAAAGTGGTTTCATGGCACCCGGTCTCATTGGCACACTACTTTAGGAAAGATACAACACGTTTTTCTACGGGGTTTGTGAGATGGTATGAAAAAGGAAATTCAGATTGGGATTATGCAGTTTTTACAATTACAGGGATGGCACCGGAACAGTTAACAAACAGTGCGATTTTTCCTCCACCCAATACTGTGTATACCGTTAAAGTGGATGATGTTCCTATTGCCATTGTATTGAAACGGCAGGATAAGTCAGATTTTATCGGATATCAATATAAGCAAAAGCAACAATGGGATAGTGCAGTGGTTCATTTGACCCGTGCCATTGAATTGGATCCTACCAATGAAGCAGCACATGTGAATCTGATAGAAAGTTATTTTCAATTGCAACAGTTGGATTCTGCAAAAATTTATATTGACAAGTTAGTAGCGATGTTGCCCAAATATGAGCCTGGAAATTATTTCCTGGCACACTATTATTTGGCTAAAAATCAACCTGATAAAGCACTGGATCTGACTAAAAAGATTATCAAGGATAACCTGAAATTTAGCGCTGCGTACCATCTTCAGTTTCAGATTTATGTGCAAAAAAATGATCTGAGAGCTGCCGAAAAATCGATGATTGCTTTGATGAAATCGGAACAGTTTGATCAACAGGCTATGCAACAGTTATTGTCGCTTTACAAGGCGCAAGGGATAGATGATCGAAATGCATACAGAAAAATTTATCGTTTGTTGGCAAAAACATACGAAAATCTGGGTAAGAAGGATATAGCTCAACAATATCGGGATGCATTAAAACAACTTTAGATAGTGACACGCTACATATTGATTAAAATTGGGTATGGTTTTTTGGTGATGCTGGGTGTGATCACTCTGGTGTTCTTTCTCTTTGCCATTCTCCCATCTGATCCGGCAAGAATGATGATGGGACAGCGGAGTGATATCCAGACGGAAGAGGCGATTAGAAAAGAGATGGGGTTGGATTTGCCTAAGCCGGTACAGTTTTTAGCTTATTTGAACGACCTTTCTCCTATTTCCTGGCATAAAACCAAAGATCAGGACTCTTTTTTTTATCTCAATGATGACAATTATAGTTATGTAAAAATCTGTTCTTTTCCAGAGAGTTCTCTAGTGTTAAAGAAGCCTTATCTGCGAAGATCTTATCAAAGTAAACGGCTGGTAAGCGATATTTTAGCTGAAGCACTTCCCAAAACCGCTTTACTGGCATTGGTTTCGATTTTTTTTGCGATGATTGTCGGGATTACAATAGGTGTGTTAAGTGCCTTGTACAAAGATAGTTGGTTTGATAAAATTGCGCTATTCTTTTCTGTTTTGGGGATTTCCCTTCCCTCCTTTTTTGCGGCGATACTGTTCGCCTGGATCTTTGCTTTTGTGCTGGCGGATTATACCGGGTTGAGTATGTTCGGAAGCTTGTATTCTGTGGATGACTACGGCACCGGGATCTATGTGGACTTAAAAAATTTAATATTACCTGCTATTACATTGGGAATCAGACCGTTGGCTGTAGTGGTGGAGTTAACCAAAAATTCCGTTTTAGATGTGCTTTCACAGGACTATATCCGAACTGCATTAGCAAAAGGGTTGGCTAAACGAACTATTATTATAAAACATACATTAAAAAACGCATTAAATCCGGTGGTTACAGCTATTTCCGGGTGGCTTGCTTCGCTGCTCGCGGGTGCAGTGTTTGTGGAGTATATTTTTGACTGGAAAGGGATGGGGGTAGTGATTGTTGACGGGCTTGACAAGTATGATTTTCCGGTTGTAATGGGTTCGCTGCTCTATGTTTCTGTGATTTTGGTTCTGATCAACATCATAACCGATATCATTTATGGATGGTTGGATCCCAGGGTTACTATGAAATAAAAATAATAGGGGGGATGTTCTCCCATTTTTTACTACCTTTGCGAAAAATTTTTAAATTATGTTAATCGTTGATGGTGTTTTAGTTTCAGATGATATTGTTTACTCTCAATTTGTTTGCGATTTGTCTCAATGTCAGGGAATTTGTTGTGTAGAAGGAGATGCGGGTGCACCTTTAGATGAGGTGGAGTTGGGGATACTGGAAGACCTTTATCCAATTTATAAACCTTTCATGACGGAGGGTGGAATTAAAACAGTAGAAAAAAATGGTTTTTATGAATATGATACGGATGGCACTTTAGTTACTCCCTTGATTAAGGGAGAGGCTTGTGCTTATATTTATTATGAAGCCGGAGTTGCCAAGTGTGCGATTGAAAAAGCATATCTATTACATAAAACGCCTTTCAGAAAACCGATCTCTTGTCATCTTTATCCGATCCGAATTAAAAGTTTACCCGGTTATGATGCTCTGAATTATCACCGTTGGCATGTGTGTGAGCCCGCTTGTTCGTTGGGCAAAGAACTAAAAGTCCCTGTTTATCGTTTTCTGGAGGAACCTTTGGTGAGGAAATATGGTGTTGAGTGGTATCAAAAACTGCTCAAGGAGATTCAACTTTTAACTCAGGATACCGACTCTGAACCTTCAAAGATAGATTGATAAATTTGATCTGCGGCGCCCTTTGATGCTGTAACATAGGCTGAACAGATTCGGTTTCTTTTTTTGTACTCTTCAGGATCTTGATCCAAAAATTGAAACTGTTCCAAGAAGGATTCTGTATCTGAAATAGAAGTAGCTCCCTGCAGGGCGATCAAGTCCCGGGCTTCTTTAAATTTATGATATTTAGGCCCAAAAAAGAGCGGAACTCCAAATACAGCAGCTTCTAAAATATTGTGTAATCCGGTTCCAAAAGCACCGCCAATAAAGGCAAAATCAGCGTAACGATATATTTTATTCAGTTGTCCGATAGTGTCAATGATTAGCACTTCTGCGTTTTCCAGATCTGTTTCTTGAAGTTTTGTAAAACGTACTACTTTAAATTCGTTCATTAGAGTTGCAATAGCTTCTATTCTTTCGGAATTTACTTCGTGGGGAGCAATAACTAATTTGTAGTTATCTCTGTAATTTTTGAACCAGGTATAGAGAATTTGTTCATCTTGAGGCCATGTGCTGCCACCCACCATTAATCGATAGGTTGATTTAAACTGCTCTATATAAGGTAAAAGTGCACCTGATTCTGCAATCTGATAAACCCGATCGAAACGGGTATCCCCGGTAACAGATATTTGAGAAATATTCAGACTTAGAAGCAACTGTTTAGACTGTTGATCCTGAACAAAAAAATGGGAACATTTTCTAAGATGTTTTACAAACCAAAAGCCGTACCATTTAAAAAAAGGTTGTTCAGGTCTGTAAATAGCTGAGATATAATAAAAAGGGATTTTTCTTTTTGCCAATTGATGCATTAAGTTATACCAATATTCATATTTAACAAATATAACTAATTTTGGGGAGAGGATTTCTAAAAAGAGTTTCATTTGTTTGGGAGTATCCAGAGGGATGTAGGTTACCAAATCAGCAATCGGATCATTTTTTCTAACTTCGTATCCTGAAGGAGAGAAAAAAGTAAGCACTACAGCTCTTGTTGGATCTTCTTTTTTAATTTTTTCAATTAAAATTCTACCTTGTTCGTACTCTCCCAAAGAAGCACAATGAATGATAACAGGGTTGTTGATATTTTTAAGTTGTTTCTTTAGTCGGTTAGCCCAACCTTTTCTACCCTCTTTCCATGCTTTGGCCTTAGGGTTGAAAAGGGAGGCAATAGATATTACCCAATAATAGAGATAGATAGCACTAGTATAAAAGAATCGCATTTTTAATTAGTGTAGAATTTAACAACCCTCTGCTTTTCATAAAGAGGAATAATCCATCCTGCTTTAACCCCTACCAATCCACTAAATTGGAAAGGAAGATTTTGTGTATTGCCCAACATAAAAGAGTAGTTACGATCGGGTTTGCTCCATATTTCATTCAACTCAATTCCAATATAAAAACTTTTAACTCTTTTTTTATGCATGTAGACATATCCAATGAATTGGGACAACATAACACCGGAAGATCTTTGATCGTATCCTTTGCGATAAGTTTCACGGTCCAGTTGTGGAACACTATTATCAGGGTCAGTAATAAAGATTTTATGACCCAGATATCCCACACCTCCTTTAATCCATATTCCAGAGTTTTTCCATTTGTTTATTGGAATAATTTTTCCAATACCAACACCAAAACTCCAATATCTTCCTTCCAGATAGATTGTAGCTTTGAGTCCATTTTCATCAAAAAGGTCACCATTATGGTTTATCATACTCCCTAATACCAGTGTGTCGGGCAATATAACATCACTTCCAAACATGTAATTAAAATAACCTTCAATGGTCCAATTTGAACGAGGTTTTACGATAATACCGGTACCAACATTAAAATTATTTCCAAAGGTTCGTGCTAAATATCCATCTCCAAAAGGAATTTGATAAGAAAAATTGGCATTAGTCCACACCATAGTTGTAGCGGTATCCACATAATTTTGATCTCTTATTGAAGTTTGCGAATAGAGAGAAAAAAATAGTATGTTAGTGATTATTAATAAGATATATTTTTTCACAGGGCAATAAATTTAATATTATTGTTAATAATATTTTTTTAACTTAAATAAAAAAATAGAACTGACAAAGATATACAAAAAATGGAACAATGGATAAATGAAAAAAAGTAGATAAAATGAAAACTATTTCTGTTGCTATTGTTTTTTTTCGTATTTTTGAGGGTTAGAAAATATTGACATTTATAAAATAAATTGCCATGAAAAATATAATTGTTGGAATTGACTTTTCTCCCAATTCAGAGAATGCCTTGAGACACGCGATTGCCGTTGCTATTAAATCGGAAGGGACTCTTCATCTAATTCATGTTAAACCGCAAAGATCCTCTTCTATTTTTGGTTCAAAGGAAGAGCAAGCGATTGCAAAGAATATTGAAAAAGGGTTACAACAACTCACAGAAGATGCTATTCGTGAAGCTCCAATGTGTATGGTTCAAAATGTAATTTTACAAGGGAAACCACCGGTTGAAATTCTCCGATATGCTCATAATCTGCAAGATTCGTTGATTGTTGTGGGAACACATGGAACTTCAGGATTTGATGAAAAACTAGTGGGATCCAATACTTTAAGAATTGTGTCGGAGTCAAAAGTTCCGGTTCTTTCAGTGAGAGAAAATATCAATATTGGAAGAGACTTAACTCAAATTTTGGTCCCAATAGATGAAAGTTTTGAAACTTTACAAAAAATGAAGTATGCTGTTCTATTTGCAGAATTGTTTAATGCCAAATTGATTATACTGGGAACTTATACTTCTCCTACCAGAGAGTCAAAACATGTTATTAATGTTCAATTGGGGCATGCACGTTCCATGGCTCAGAAAGCGAATGTAAGATATGAAGTTCGAACGGTAACTATTACAGAAAATTCAACCATGGCTTTAGTGGAATATGCAAAACAAGCTAATGTAAATTTGGTTATTATTATGAGAGAAGAAGAAGCAGAGTTTTTTGATTTCTGGATGGGAACATCAACTCGAAGACTGATTTCTACTTCGCCTATGCCTCTTCTTATTGTTCCTAATATCAATCACTTCTCAGTCACCAAATAGAATTGAGAAATAATTAAATATCTATACCATCTAAAAGATCCGGGCGTCGTTCCCGGGTTTTTTTTATTTGTTGCTCAAAACGCCAATTAGCAATATTTTTTTCATGGCCGGAAAGCAGGATTTCAGGAACTTCAAGTCCTTGATAGTTTGCCGGTCTTGTATATATTGGGGGGGAAAGTAGTCCGTTTTGGAAAGAATCAGTCAGGGCTGAACTTTCATCGCCAATCACTCCCGGAATAATTCTTACGATAGCATCTACAATAGTCATGGCTGCAATTTCTCCACCGGAAAGAATAAAATCACCTATACTAATCTCTTGAGTGATGAAAAGATCTCTGATTCGTTCATCAATTCCCTTATAATGCCCGCACAAAATAATGATATTTTTTTTTAATGAAAGTTCATTAGCTTTATTTTGCTTAAAAGGAACTCCATCGGGTGTTACAAAGATCACTTCATCATACTCTCTTTCGGATCGGAGATGTTGGATAACATTAGCAATCGGTTCAATCATCATGACCATGCCGGCACCACCTCCGAAAGGATAATCATCCACTCTGCGGTGTTTGTCTATGCTATAATCCCTGATGTTATGCGTGTGAATTTCAACTAATTTTTTTTCAATCCCTCTTTTAATGATTGACTCACCAAAAACTCCATGAAACATTTCAGGAAATAGGGTCAAAATATCTATTCTCATCATCACAATTTTTCAATTAACATTAACCCGTCTCTAAAAGGAAGAAGCAGATTAGTAACCCTTGGATCTTGTTGAACATGTTGATTGAAAGCCAGAATTGCTTGAGTTTCGTGGTCATTTTTTGCCACCTCTTCGACTACTTTTCCACTCCACAATAAATTATCAACCAATATAATCCCGCCTTTTTTCATTTTTGGAAGGATATTTTCATAATATTGGGAATAATCTTTTTTTTCTGCATCGATAAATACCAGGTCCCAACAATAATCCAATTTATTTATCCAATCATTCCCATCTCCCAGGTGAAGGAAAATCTGAGAAGAGTATGGAGATTGATCAATATATTTCAGGATCAATTCTTCCAGTTCCGGATTAATTTCAACGGTGTGAAGTTCACCATTGGCAGTGAGTCCTTCGGCTAAGCATAATGCAGAATACCCGGTGTAAGTACCTAACTCTAAGACATATTGAGGTTGGATTAATTTTGAAATAAAAGAGAGAAACCGACCTTGCAATTTGCCCGAAATCATTCTGGGACGAAGGACTTTAAGATTTGTTTCTCGTTCTAAACTTTTCAATAAATCGCTTTCATCTTGAGTATGATTTTCACAATATTCCTCAATTGCCTCATTGTTAAGCGTATGCATATTTATATATCCTCTATTAATTTATTAACTTCTGCTTCCGTTTTCGTTAGGGTATCCTTACAGATCTTGATTAAAAGTGAAGCACGTTCCAGCATAGGGGTAAGTTCATCGACATTGATCTCTGCAGTTTCTATTTTTTTGACAATGTCTTGTAGTTCTTCAAAGCTTGTGAGATAGTTTAATTCTTCTTTCATTTTGATCAAATTTATCCGACAAAAGTAATCAAAATTTTTGTATTCAACTTTGAGTAGTGTTTTTTTGTGGTTTCTGTTTTTTATCTTAAAAAAATGATTAAAGTTTAAAAGAGGAGTATTTTTAATTGTTTTTTTCGTTGTTAACTATTTTTAAGAACTTTTTTAATAATTATGTCATAAACTGACTACTGGTAAAGAATAATTCTATATATTTGCAGTTCTGCAATATTTTAGGGTGCTTTGTCTAAAGCTCTCAAATGCAGTTAGTTAATTTCTTGAAATTGGTTCTACTTTATGGCAATAAAAAATACAAACAGCTTTTTTTACTGGGGTTTAATTTTTATTTTCTTTTTTATTTCGTGTAATCGAGGGAAAAGTCCGCAAAAAGTATTTAATGAAAAAACACCGGGAGGAAAGGTTATAGCTACCTATGACAATAAATCTCCACAAGCAGTTGCTTTTTTCGAGGAGGGGACATCACAAGAAGATATTGAAAAAAGAGTGGGAGAGATGTACTATTACGAAAACAACCAGGTTTATATGGGTGGTGGAATCAAGAATAATAAAAGGGATGGAGTGTGGGAAGCTTTTTTTGAAGATGGAACTCTTCAGTCAAAAGCTTTTTATATCGATGGGAAAGAGGATGGAGACTACAAGGTATATCATCCCAATGGAAAATTATTAATGCATGGGCATTATGATAACGGAATTTGCGATGGAGTTTGGAAGTTTTATGATCAGAAAGGAAAGCTACAAAAAGAAATTCACACAAAAAAAGGGGAAATAGCTTGTGGAACATGTGAAAGATGTCAGAAAATTAGTCAATCTAAAAATATAAATAATTAAAACATAAAATTATGGAAATCCCATTTGCAGAATCCTGGAAAATTAAGATGGTTGAACCCATCAGAAAAACTACTCGTGAAGAGAGAGAACAATTCATTAAAGAGGCGCACTATAACGTTTTTCAAATGAAGGCAGAACATGTGTATATTGATTTAATCACAGACTCCGGAACAAATGCCATGAGTGACAGACAGTGGTCCGCTATGATGCTAGGAGATGAAAGTTATGCCGGTGCAACTTCATTTTACAAAATGAAAGATATGGTCACTCAAATTACGGGCTTCAAATATTTCATACCTACCCACCAAGGTAGAGCTGCTGAAAATGTTTTGTTTTCATGTTTAATTAAAGATGGTGACTATATTCCCGGGAACTCTCATTTTGATACAACAAAAGGACATATTGAGTCGCGTAAGGCTTTTGCTGTTGATTGTACTATCGATGAGGCTAGAGATACTCAATTAGAGATACCTTTCAAAGGGAATGTGGATTGTAAAAAATTAGATCAATTCCTTTCCGAAAAAGCTGATCAGGTTCCTTTTATTATTGTCACTATTACCAATAATACCGCGGGTGGTCAGCCGGTTTCTATGAAAAATTTGAGAGACGTTAAAGCCATAGCGGATAAATATCAAAAGCCGGTTCTTTTCGATTCCGCTCGTTTTGCTGAAAATGCTTATTTTATTAAAGTTAGAGAAGAAGGATACGCAGATAAAACCATTAAAGAGATCTGCAGAGAGATGTTTTCCTATGCTGATGGGATGACCATGAGTGCCAAAAAGGATGCTCAAGTCAATATAGGTGGTTTTATAGCAACTAATATCGAGAGTTGGTACGAAGAAGCTAAAATTCAAACTATTATTTGTGAGGGATTTGTTACTTACGGTGGATTAAGTGGTAGAGATATGAATGCCATTGCCGTAGGATTAGATGAAAATACTGAATTTGATAATTTGGAGACCCGAATTAAACAAATTGAATATTTGGCAAAACGTTTGGATGAGTTTGGAATTCCATATCAAAGACCATATGGTGGTCACGCTATTTTTGTGGATGCCTCCAAAATTTTAGATAAAGTACCAAAAGAACAATTCCCTGCTCAAACATTAACTGTTGAATTGTATCTTGAAGCGGGAATTAGAGGTTGTGAAATAGGGTACCTTTTAGCTGATAGAGATCCTGTAACAAGAGAGAATCGTTTTGGTGGACTCGACCTGCTTCGTTTGGCAATCCCAAGAAGAACCTACACAAATAATCATATGGATGTGATTGCTGTAGCATTGAAAAATGTTTATGATCGTAGGAATGAGATTACCAAAGGGTTCAAAATTGTGTGGGAAGCACCCATTATGAGACACTTTACGGTTAAATTGGAAAGAGTAGTATAAACACTATATCATATCAATTTAGGATATAGAGTATTTAAGTAGATGAGTAATTTTAGTTCGATCCTTCAGTCATTGAATGATCCCCAAAGAGAAGCCGTTCAACATATTGATGGCCCGCTTATGGTTATTGCCGGTGCAGGATCGGGAAAAACCAGAGTGTTGACCCATAGGGTGGCCTATATGTTGGAGCAGAACATTAATCCATACTCCATTTTAGCTCTTACTTTTACCAATAAAGCTGCCAGGGAAATGAAGGAAAGGGTAGCGCAGTTGATTGGAGAATCATTGGCTAAAGCTGTAATGATGGGGACTTTTCACTCGGTTTTTTATAAAATTATTCGTGTGGAAGCTGAAAAAATAGGGTTTACACGAAATGTGACGGTTTATGATACCGATGATTCTAAAAGTTTGATTCGAAATATTGTTAAGGAGATGGATTTGGATCCTAAGGTATATTCTGCCTCTATTATATTGAATAGAATCTCATCAGCAAAATCTAATCTATTGAGTCACGAAGATTATGCCGCTAATCCGGAAATTCTTGCCATGGATAGAGACTCTGGAAAGCCTTTTATATCGGATATTTTTACAAGGTATAATATTAGGTTGAGGCAGTCTGATGCTATGGATTTTGACGATTTGTTGTATTGGATGAATGTTTTATTACGTGATTTCCCAGAAGTACTCTATAAGTATCAACAACGTTTTCAATACGTGTTGGTAGATGAGTATCAGGATACCAACTTTGCCCAATATATGATTGTCAAAAAATTGGTAGCAGTATACAGAAATCTTTGTATTGTTGGAGATGATGCGCAAAGTATATACTCATTCAGAGGAGCAAACATTCAAAACATTCTTAATTTTAAAAGAGATTATCCGGAAGCTAGAATTATCAAATTAGAGCAGAATTACAGATCAACCCAAAATATCGTTAACGCAGCAAATGCTGTGATTAAAAACAATAAGGATCAGGTATATAAAGAGGTGTGGACAGATAATGATGAAGGGCAAAAGATCGATATATTTCAAACCAATAGCGATTCGGATGAAGCTCAATTGATTTCCAATTCTATTTTTGAGTATAAGCAAAACTATCATGTTTCCAATGACCATTTTGCCATTTTATACAGAACTAATGCACAGTCTCGTGCTATTGAGGAGGCATTGATTAAAAGAAATATAGCCTACGTTGTATATGGTGGAACCTCTTTTTACAGCCGAAAAGAGATTAAAGATGTGTTGGCTTATTTTAGGCTAGTGATTAATCATTATGATGAGGAAGCACTACGTAGAGTGATAAACTATCCTCAAAGAGGGATTGGTGCTACAACCGTGGAAAGATTGATCGTGGCTGCTAATCAAAATAAAGTGAGAGTTTGGGATGTGGTCAATAATCCACAACGATATGAACTACCAGTAAACAAACCTACTCAAGAAAGATTACAAGATTTTGCTACCAAAATTAAAAGCTTTTCAACTCAATTAACTACCGTGGATGCTTATGAGTTGGGGATGTCTATTGTCAAATCTGTAGGTATTATCCAGGATTTAAATCAGGACAAGTCAGATCAGGATCGGAAGCAGAATGTGGAGGAGTTGCTGGACTCCATGAAACTGTTTACAGAAAAGGAGCCTGAATCTTTATTTAATGAGGCGACAGGAGAAATTGTTGAAGAATATTTTCCATCACTGGATCAATTTTTAGAAAGTATTGTTCTTTTGACTTCCGAGGAAGAGAAAAAGGAGGATCTGACCGATAAGGTGAAGTTGATGACTATTCACTCTGCAAAGGGATTGGAGTTTGAGTATGTTTTTCTAGCCGGATTGGAGGAAAATTTATTTCCCTCTTCAATGAGTCTGGGATCAAGACAAGAATTAGAAGAGGAACGCAGACTTTTTTATGTTGGTATTACCCGAGCAAAGCAAATATTGACCATCACTCATGCTGCTACCCGATACCGTTTCGGCTCACTACAGTTTTGTGAGCCTAGCAGATTTTTAGCAGAAATCCCCATGAGGTATATCAATCACACTCAGAAAGCGTCAATGGGTAAAGGGCTGTTTTACCGATCGAGAGGGGGAATGGAAACACAAAGCAGACAGAGCTTTAGCTGCCCCCCAATTAATCAAAAAGAAAAAAATAAAAAGATCATTACTGAAAGAAAAATGGAAGCAGTTGGGGAGCCTGCTCAGATTGATGAGATCCAAGTTAATATGAGAGTGTATCATGATAAATTCGGGTATGGTATTGTAAATCAGTTAGTTGGTGATGGAGCTGATAAAAAAGCAATAGTTCATTTTGATACAGTAGGACCTAAAACATTGATGCTAAAATTTGCAAAATTAATTATTCCGAAATAAAATGTTATTTAGGACGACTTTACCTTCGCAAAAATATCCTTTTGAGATGCATTATGAACATGCGTATTGTTTCGTAGGTTCCTGTTTTTCAGATCATTTGGGTTCGTTTTTTGTGGATCATCAGTTTACAACGTTGTCCAATCCATTTGGAACTCTTTTTAATCCGTACTCAATTGCTGATAATTTGAAAAATAGCATTGTTAATCAAGGTATAGATAATCAATATATTTATTCTCTTGGGGATCATTATGTCAGTTTTTTGAATCAGGGTAAATTCCATCATTCGGATTACAATCAACTACAGTCGATTATTTCATCGATTTATAATGAAGTGAATCAATTTTTGAAAAAGGCTGAATATCTGTTTATTACATGGGGAACAGCTTATGTTTACCGGTTTATTGAGCGAGATATTATTGTTGGGAATTGTCATAAAATTCCGAATCATCAATTTAAAAAAGAGAGATTATCGGTTGAAGAGATAGTTTCTATTTATCATGATTTGATTCAGTCATTATTGGAAATCAATCCTCAATTAAGGATTATTTTTACTGTTAGTCCGGTCAGACATTTAAGTGACGGGTTTCATGAAAATCAATTGAGTAAGTCGATTTTACATCTTGCAATAGATCAATTGACCGATCAAAAGAACAGTTTTTATTTCCCGGCCTATGAGCTCATTATGGATGATTTGAGAGATTATCGTTTTTATGCCTCAGATCTTTGTCATATTGGTGAGAATGGGATACAATATGTGCTGGAACATTTTATCGCTACTTTTTTTAATGAAAAGACGCAACAACAACTTCAAAAGAATCGTTCTATAATCAAACGAACACAACACAAACCCTTAAAATAGATTCTAATGAAACTCCTTTTTATCTTACTCCAGGTCGTATTTATAGGAAATTATCATGCTGATACGATTCCCAAAAAGGGAATTCAATTTCAAACAACTCAAGAGATCAATCAAATTTTTGATTGTGCAAACCAACAATTGAAATCTGATGAGGTTCTTTTGTTGTTGACCGATATGGAAAAACAGCTTAACGGAAGCATGCTTTACGGAAAAGGAGATTCAATTATTTATGAAAAATGGATCGGTTATAAAAAATTATCTAAAGTTGGGAATCAGAAAGAAAAGATTACCAAAGAGTCATTATTTAATTTGGCATCCCTTTCCAAACAGTTCACAGCTGCTGCAATTTTATTATTGGCATCACAGGACAAATTAGATCTCGATGATCCGATTACAAAATATTTACCCTCACTTCCTTATTCTCGGGTGACGATTAAGAATTTGTTGACTCATACGTCCGGACTTCCGGAATATCTTAATTATGAGAAGTATTTTAACAAAAATATTCCCTATACTAATCAAAAGGTGATCAATTATTTTGCTGCCCGGGTTCCGGCTTCCAAAGTAGTTCCCAATCGTGAATTCAAATATATTAACACGAATTATGTTTTTCTGGCTTCTATCGTGGAAAAGATAACGGGAGAAAAGTTTGAAGATTATTCAAGGAAAAACCTTTTTATTCCTGCCGGTATGACCAATACATTCTTTTATACCGAGTTAAGTGATATTTCCAATATTGATCTTTGTGAAGGGCATTTAAGGAATAAAAGTCAGGTATCTGACAATATTTTAAACAGTGTAGTGGGAGATAAATCTTTGTACTCAACGGCTGAAGATCTTTTTAAATGGTACATCGCATTTTTTATTGAGTATAAAATACTATCCAAAGAGTGGGTTGAGTTAGCGATTACACCTCAAAATTATATAAAAGGTAAATTACCTAACGACTTGTATGGATACGGATTTAGAATAGAAAACAATCCTCAAACAGGGACTCTTGTGTATCATGGTGGATTATGGAGAGGATTTCATCATGTTATGACTTTTAGACCTAAGGATCAGTTATTTATACTCTTTTTAAGTAATTATAGGAACAGAGCTCATAATGGAAAAACCAATGAACTTCTGGAGATTCTTGAGGGTGTTTAACAATTATTCACTTGTATAAGGCAGCACAGAAGGTTGGGGTGGAATCAGTTGCTCCTGTTTTTTTATTTCTATATTTTTGAACAGGAGTGCTTTAGGCAAGATATAGCTTACGGGAATTCCGACCAGTTGAAATTCGTCATATCCAAAAAAACTTTGTTCTCTCCCAGAGGTAACTCTATTGAATACTTGATATTCTTTTTCGACTGCTTCAATTTGTTTAAAGGATTGTACAGAGAATGGAGGAAGGCTAACACCTCTGATGAGTTGTTCACTACCATCTTTTACGTTAACCTGATAGATATATATGGGGGTTGTTTTTCCATCTCCCAAGTTGCCAGAGGTTTGAAAATCACGATCGTGCATGTAGGGTAGTTTGGTAATGATATAAGCAAACTGATATCCCTCTTCTTTAGCCATTTTAATCAACTGTTTTTTCAATTGAGCTCGAGAACGATTGAATCGATACTTATTTTCTCCTTTGAGCCATAAGACTCCGGGAGCTAAGGCCGTTGAAACACGATTCAGACTAAAACCAATGCGATGATGTCCTGTGGAGGCGATTGAGCTTGAGGTTGGAATTCTGTCTGAAAGGAACTGTTTAATTACTCCTTTTTCAATTAAAGGAAGGGTAGGAGAGGGTAAATTTCCTTCTGCATCAATTTTGAAATGCCCAATTAGAGGAGTATGGTTGTATGATTCTAGATGATCGACAGCCAACAGATTAAGATATTTCGAAATAATTCTTTTATTGATCAGTTGTTCATTTTGGTTCTCTTTTGGTAAATAGGAGAGGAGCCATTTTGTTTGTTCATCAATGCCCAGGAAAGGTTTTCTTCCAGCTAAGATTCCATTCTCATTTTCAACAAAACTATGATTAAAAAGAGTACCCACAGCATCGTCCATAATTAAAACGGGTCCTTGGTAAATCCCTTCAAATAGTGGAGCTTTTCTCAATTTATCGAGGTTGTCAGCCAGTTGGAGTGTTACTTTTTTTAAGCTATCAAGTGTAGGAATTACTCCCGATTTATTGAAGAGAAGTTGAAAGTGATCATTCAAATACTCTCCACTTTCAGTTTGTGTTTCAGCAAAAACACGTAGTGATATCAATGAGTATGGTTGCCTGAATTGTACTTTTTCAGAATTGAGATAATAAAGATCTGCACTAATGGCGTGAAGAGAGACAGTAGAGTTGATAATGGAAGGATATTCTTTAAATAAAGCAGACAATTGAACTGCTATATTTTCCATTTGAGCTTGAGAAAAGGTCTCTTTAGCTCCTCCAGAAGTTGTGTCAGCAATTAGGGTTGGGTAAAAATCGGGAAGTTGTGGCGGATGTGATTCTTTGTTTTGTTGTGCGAGTTTATTTTTCTTGGCTTCCCAACGTGCAGCCACTTTCTTGTATTGTTGATCTGTACCTTTCCAGATACCGTTTCGGATTGCAGAGTACTCAATCTCTTCGGGAATCGCAAAACAAGTACCACTATTAGAGCGATTCTGTATATCAAAATAGTTCAGATTATTGAGTTTGTGAGAGCCAACTAAAAGTTGAGATTCTATAGAGTTTTTTTGCATTTCTTTAGCGTAAATGATTCCTCCTAATGAAGCTTTAACTGAAATAAATTTTGCATCAGCCATTAAATAACTGATATAGTAAGGAGAAGGCAATCCGGGGATATAAAGTTCAATTCTATTTCTATCGATTTCTTCTTCCAGAGCTTTAAAAATCTGATTCTGTTCAGAGGTAGGATATTTAATTTTCTCTGTAGGTCTTTGAATTACAGGGGGTTTTTCTTGAGATTTATTTTGTTTTTGCAATTCAATTTGTTGAACAAAAAGTGCCGGAGATACACAACTAACGGGAACGGCTCCCGACTCAGCAATACAGATTCCGGAAAAGACAGCAGGTGTGTCCCCTACCGCTTTGATCTGACTCAACATAGCAAGGGGTGTCCCGATTAAACTAACACCTCTAACTAATTGATCAGGTCTTCCATCAGCAAAAACTTGATATACTTCGATAGGAGTAATCTTAAAAGCATTGGGGATTTCCCGACTGGTAAGGGTATAACCTCCGGTTACGCTTTTAAGATAGATTCCAAACTCTATATTTTGTTTGATCAATTCCTGGCGTAATTGTTCACGAAGTTGGGTATCCGTGTAGTTTTCATCACTTTCTACAATCATATTGGATTGTCTGGATACGGGCTGCATACCTGCTTCTGCTCTGGCATGTCCATTGGAGAATTCGAATCCGTCAATGGGAGTACGTGACATAAGGAAGGAGTTCAAAACTCCTTCCTTGATGACTTCAACACGACAGCCTCTGATTCCCTCTTCATCAAAAATATAACTTCCACTAAGAGGAATTCCTTTATAGAATTGCAATGTAGGATCAAAAGTGATATTAATATGGGGATTGAGGATCTGTTCTCCAACTTTTTTCTTAAAGGTCTGCCCATCTCGTTCACTTTTAAGGCGGGAACCTTCTACTCGGTGTCCAAAAAGTTCATGAAAGAAAACAGCTGCAGCATCGTTAGAGAGTAAGGCGGGTCCGGAGAAAGATTCTAAAGAGGGTGCTGTTTTCAAGTTAAGGAATAGTTCTTTGAGCTCAATTATTTTCTCTTCAACAACTTCATTTGAAGGGAGAGATATCGGATCAAAGGCAAACCAGGAATGATAAACCGGGATATTCATTCCATCTTCAGCCTTTCCATCGATGTAAATAGAGAGGTAAGTGCTTGATTGATTTTGCACAATGCTATTTCCTTCACTGCTTACGTAATATTTGCGAGCTAATGTGTAATTGATGGAAGCTTGGGCTGAAGTAATATCTTGAAATGGGAATAGTTTTTCTGAATATGATCTTAATTTCCCTTTCCATAGCTCCATATTAAAGCTGGTATTGGAAATGGGGGGTTCATAGTAACTTTCCAGGAGACTTTCGGTAAAATCGGGGCTGGAATCCTCTAATTCAACAAGAAGGACACTATTGGATTTCACCTGTTGATATTGTGATGCAGCCTGTTGATAGGCTAAACCGGTTTCTCTACGGAGAATCTGCTTGAGAGCTGCAATCTCTTCAGTAACAGGAATTCTAATTTTATACTCCTGGTCACCAAAATATACATATCCTGATCTGATTTCACGAAAATTATCCATTGTCATAGAACCGACTCTGACCTGAATAGTGACAACTCTTTTGTGTTCTTCATCGGATTGATTAATCACATTAAAGAGAGAACTAATTTTGTAGGAGTGGTTCTCTTCCAAGCGGTAAGTAAGTATATAAGCCGGAGGGTCTAATTTTTTAAGTTCAGCAAAATTTTTATCACACTCTTCTTTAAGAGTTTGCAATAAAATATCCTTTTCGCCCTGGTTTTGACCTGAAAGCGATTTTGAAAATAGAAGGAGCACTCCAATCAGTGCAAAACAGAGATGACGAAGTCGAATCATCTTAATATAATTTAGTAACCGACAAAGGTAATTAAAAAAAATGAAATAGTTCGAAGATAAAAAAAAGAACCCAAAAATTAATTTGAGCTCTTTTTATTTTTCAGGAATGATGATTCCAAAACAAATAATTATTCTAATTCGTGAACAACAAGACCTGAACGTAATTTAGGTTCAAACCAGGTTGTTTTTGGAGGCATGATATTATTTGTATCAGCAATATCAATCAATTGTTTCATAGAAACGGGATAAAGTGCGAAAGCAACTTTCATTTCACCACTATCTACTCTTCTTTTTAACTCTCCTAATCCACGAATTCCACCTACAAAGTCGATTCTGTTATCTGTTCTTAAATCTTTAATTCCTAAAATTTGATCTAATACTAAATTGGAAAGGATAGTTACATCCAGAACACCAATAGGATCATTATCATCATAGGTTCCTGGTTTAGCAATAAGTTGGTACCAATTACCACCTAAATACATACTAAATTCATGTAGTTGAGCTGGTTTATAGATCTCTTTACCAATCAATTTAAAATCGAAATGTTTTTTTAATAATTCTATAAACTCTTCTTCTGAGTGACCGTTAAGATCTTGAACTACTCTATTATAGTCAATAATTTTCAGTTGGTTATCAGGGAAAATCACTGCCATAAAATAGTTATACTCTTCTTTCCCATTATGATTAGGGTTAGCATTTCTTTTCTCGCTACCAACCAATGCTGCAGCTGCAGTGCGGTGGTGTCCATCAGCAACATAAAGATAAGGAATTTCGGTTCTGAAAATCTCAACAATCTCTTCATTAATTTTGGGGTCATTAATTACCCAGAAAGTGTGTCCAAATCCTTCATCTGCAATAAAGTCATACTCTGGTTCTTGTGACGAGGTTATTTTCTCAACTATAGCATCAATTCTATTGTTCGCAGGATAAGTAAAGAATACAGGCTCTACGTTAGCATTAGTAATTCTAACGTGAATCATACGATCTTCCTCTTTATCCTTACGAGTTAATTCATGCTTTTTAATATTATTATTGAGATAATCATCGATATGAGCACATCCAACAATACCATATTGAGTTCTTCCATCCATAGTTTGTGCATAGATATAGAAGTTTTCCTCTTGATCTTGTACTAACCATTTGTTATCTTTAAAGCGTTGAAAGTTTTTCACCACTTGATCATATACTTCTTGGGAGTGTTCATCTATTCCCACAGGGAGATCAATTTCAGCTTTAGTAACATGGAGTAAAGAGTATTGATTTCCCGCAGCTTCTTTTCTTGCTTCTTCAGAATTAAGTACGTCATAGGGTCTCGAAGCTAAATCTTTTACAATTTCTTTAGGTGGTCTGAGCCCCTTAAATGGTTTAATTATAGCCATAATTACGAAATATTTAGGTTTTAAAATTAACGCTGCAAAAGTAGCGAAAAATTCGATATAAAAAACAGGGTGTTTGTTTTGCAAAAACACCCCACTTTAAACACTATAGTTGTATCGCTAAACTCATTACATAGAATCATCCGCATCATCTTCATCACGGGTTGAGGAAAGTGAGCGCTGTAAAGAAGAGATAAGAGATCCAATCATTTTTGTAAGTTCCATTAATTGATTTCTGGAATAATCTTTTTGATCATCATCAAAAAAGTTCATTTGAGCGACAATTTCAGTATAAACAACACATTCTCTAACTGCACTTTTAGCCATCTTTAAATAATAGATAAACTGTGTTTTGTTTCTTGCAGATCCTTCCGCCAAATGAAGTCCGATATTTTGAGCTGATTTAAGAAAAGGATCTTCTAAACTAAGTTGGTGAGGGGCTGGGATTTCACTTAGGTTTTTGTACAACCAAGTGATATAATCCAATGTCTTTGCGTAGATACGTAAGTCTTCAAACCTAAAAAAACTCACGGTGTTTTCTTGTTCGTTCATAATGATACATGTTAAGTGAGAAATATTTCCTCAAAGATAACTTTATTTTACCAAAAAACAACAAATATTATGTTTTTTTAACAAAAAAAGATCTTTTTATTGGATATCTAGACATTTTTATGGTAAAAAGAGTCATTTATGCTTCTAAAAATGACATAAATCAAAAAATGGACGTTAATTTTCATGAAAAATCTGATTAATTTCGGAGTTTTTCACTTCTCTTTTTTACACAATTCTGATGAATAACTTTTTGTATTTTTGCAAACTGTTATAATATTAACAAAAGTATGAAACTGAACGGACCTAAAAAGAGGGTTGTAGCACAAAGTGAAACAATTTATAATTTAGTTTCAAATTGCTCTCATCTAAGTAAATACATGCCTCCTGAATATGAACTTATTGCCTCTGATTCGGACAGCATAGAGTTTGAAATTAAAAATATTACAAGATTAAAAATTGTAATTGCAGATAGAGTTCCATTTTCCAGGGTAGAATTTCAGGTTCATAATGATAAAAACTTCCCTATACTGCTTGTGATTGATATTGATCAACAACAGATGGAATCAGAAATAGAGTTATATATAGAAGCGGATATTCCTTTTTATCTGCAGCCTGTGGTCAAATCACCTCTGAATAAAATGATGGAAGAGATTACAAATAGAATTAAAGTGGAAGCTGAAAAATAGTCTAATTATGGAATTTTCTCAAATAAGTACTGAAGATTTAGTAAAAAAATATAAACAAAGAACGGTTGTAAATCAAGTTTCTATTTCTTTCAAACAGGGGGAGATTGTTGGTCTGTTGGGGCCTAACGGAGCTGGCAAGACAACCTCTTTTTATATGATTGTTGGATTAATTCGTCCCAATTCAGGAAGAATTTTTCTGAATGATCAGGAGATCACAAAACTGCCTATGTACAAAAGAGCCCAATCTGGTATTGCCTATCTGCCACAGGAAGCTTCTGTTTTTAGACATCTTTCCGTTGAAGATAATATCAGGGCAATTTTAGAATTTACTTCATTGACTAAAGCGGAACAGAAGAATCGGTTGGAGGAGTTAATTGCAGAGTTTCGTTTAGAAACTGTGAGAAAGAATTTAGGAAACAATTTATCAGGGGGGGAGCGAAGACGGACTGAAATCGCACGTTGTCTCGCATCGAATCCCAAGTTTATCCTCTTAGATGAACCGTTTGCCGGCGTAGATCCCATTGCAGTTGAAGACATTCAACATATTGTGGCTAATTTAAAGACTAAAAATATTGGAATTTTAATTACAGACCATAATGTTCACGAAACATTATCAATTACAGATCGGTCCTATTTGCTCTTTGAAGGTGCTGTTATTCGTTCCGGTACGGCAGAAGAACTCGCATCTGATGAATACGTTAGAAAAGTGTATTTGGGACAAAATTTTGAATTAAGAAGATAAAACTTAATTAATTTTATCTGAATAGCTGAGGAGTGCAGCGATGTTAATTCCAACAGCCATACCACTCAAAATAAGTACCTGAGAAGCAATCTCTCTCAATCCTGCACCTTTGAGAATGACTAGTTTGATAATATCCATATAGAAGGACATAGGGTTAGCGAAGTTAATCCACTTGGCCCATTCAGGCATTCCCTCGGTGGGAGTAAATAAGCCACTGAGCAGTACGTAAATCACAAAGAGGAAAAACACAATAAACATCGCTTGAAGTTGATTTTTGGACACAAAAGAGATAAAAAATCCCAATCCTAACATGACTAACAGATAGATTGCCGTAGCTCCTAACAGAGTTGTGGTACTTCCCTGAATAGAGATTCCAAAGAAAAACACCATAAGGATTAGTCCGACTATAAACTCCAACATTCCCAAAATCCAGAAAGGGATCATTTTTCCTACCAGGAACTGCCACTTTAAGATAGGAGTAACATTAATTTGTTCGATAGTTCCAATCTCCTTTTCCCGTACAATATTTAATGCTGTAACATAAGACCCAATCAAGGTAACCAGAATGACTAAAATTCCGGGAACCATAATATTTTGGTAATTCATTTTTTCATTATACCAATGGATATGGTTAATTGAGATAGAGGTCATCTTTTTGATCGAAGGGGGTGTTCCCTCTTCTTTTGATTCAAAAAAACCGGTCAGCACATTTTTAATATAATCCGATCCAATACCTGCTTTAACACTATTGATAGCATTGGCTGTGATGGCAATTTGTGACTCTTCTCCCCGCACCATTTGTTTCTCAAAATGAGGTGGAAATTGCAAGATAAAATCGACATGGTCGTGAAGTAAAGCTTCCTCTTTTTCTGCTTCCGAATCAATAAATCCGCAATCGATAAAGTGAGAAGAGTGTCTGAAATGTTCAATAATTTCCCGGGATAGAGTAGAGTGGTCCTGATCCCAAAACGCAATGGAAATATGTTTGATCTCATAATCTGCAGTGAAGGGGAAAATGAGAAATTGTACGAGGGGTGCAACTATTAAAATGGAGATCAGTAATCGATTCCGAAACACTTGCAAAAACTCCTTTTTGATCAGCATTAAAATGATTCTCATGACGCTCTCCTCCTATCAATTTGTGTGACACTAAAAATAGTTAATAGTGTAGAAATGAACAAAAGAACAGCGACGTAGAACCAGATATCGATGAACGTGGCCCCCTTAATCATTATATCTTTCAAAGCTAAAATAAACCACTTCGCAGGGAAAATATTAGCTAAAAGTTGGAATCCATAAGGCATATTATCGAGTGGAAAGAGAAAACCGGAGAGTAAAACGGTGGGTAAAAAGAGTCCCATCATGGTGATCATCATGGCATCTAATTGTGTTTTGGAAATAGCTGAAATTAGCAATCCAAAAGAGGCTGATGTAAACATGAAAACAATACAAAGAATCAACAAAACAAAAATATTTCCCTTGATTGGCATGTCAAAAATCCATACGCTGATAGCTAAAATTATGAGGGTACTTAAGAATGAAAGTGCCATGTAAGGGATCACTTTTCCTAACACAATATGAATCTTTTTGACTGGGGTAATCAACATCATTTTCATGGTGTTGGTTTCAGATTCACGCGCTAAAGTGATGGAGGACATTAAAGCAGTGATAATAATCATTATCAGAGTGATAATACCCGGAACAAACATGTAAACACTGTTTAATTCAGGATTGTATTTCATCTGAATTGATACTTTTAATTGTCCTATTTTACCAAACTCTGTCAGATTAATATCGTTTTCAAAATTTAAAATGACAGTTTCAATATACTGTTTGATGACGGAGGCTACATTGATATCCGACATATCATTAATTACTTGTAGCTCTACTTCTTTTTCTGAAATTAATTTTTTTTCAAATTGAGGGGGGATAATAATTGCTGCTTTGATCTGTAATTGGGAAAAATCTTCTGCAATCTCCTTTTCACTTTTAGGGTAGTTAACAACTTGAAAGTATCCCGATGCAGTCAGTGATTGGATTAACCTTTTTGATTGCACATCTTCGGATTGGTCATAAATAGAAATTTTAGCATTGGGAATCTCTGTACTGATAGTGAATCCAAAGAGAATAATGAGTACAATAGGCATCGACAACATCAAAAACAGTGAGATTTTGTCCCTGTAAATGTGGATCAGTTCTTTACGGATGATGGCTAACAGTTGATTCATAGTTTATCGGTTCACAAAGTGGGTAAATAGTTCATCAATTGTGTTGACGCCCATCTGAATTTTAAGCTCTGTGGGAGTTCCGATCAACTTCAAATCACCTTCTGCCATGATGGAAATCCGTTCGCAGTAGGAGGCTTCATCCATGTAGTGAGTAGTAATAAAAATGGTAACTCCTTGAGCAGCAGCTTTATATATTAAACTCCAAAACTCCCGACGTACAATAGGGTCAACACCACTGGTAGGTTCATCCAGAAAAACAATTTTAGGATGGTGCAGCAGGGCGGTAGAAAATGCCAGTTTTTGTTTCCACCCTAAAGGGATACTGGATACCAGTTGATCCTTATGCTTCATTAGGTTCAATTCTGTAAGATGTCCTTCAATTCTCTCATTGAGTTCCTGTTTGGGAACCTTATATATAGTCCCGAAAAGCGTCATATTTTCTTTGATAGTCAGGTCATCATAAAGTGAAAAACGCTGACTCATGTATCCAATCTCTTTTTTGATCTGCTTAGATTCAGTTTTGAGGTCATATCCGGCAATTCGAGCGGTTCCGGAAGTAGGGAGTAACAAGCCACACATCATTTTCATCGCTGTGGTTTTGCCCGCACCATTGGCACCCAGAAATCCAAATATCTCCCCTCGTTTTACCTGAAAAGAGATATTATTGACTGCCGTAAAGGAGCCAAACCGTTTTGTCAAATTATGAACCTCAATGGTGTACATCTCTATTTTTTTTAATCAATTCAATGAAGCAATCCTCCAATATAGGAGTAATTTCTTGAAATGAGTTGTAATTTATTTGATTTTGATTCAAGAAATCCCTGAATCGAATGACTGCTTGTTCAACATCTTGATAGAAAGAGATATGTAGGTACTCTCCATAAGGATAGAAAGAGCAGTTTTCTTCATATTGATCTAATAGTTCCAACAGATAAAACAGTTGAGTTGTTTTTAGTGCATAGAGTTTTCCTTTATAATCTTTAATTATTTGGGGGGGAGTGTCAATCACAATAAAGCGCCCCTTCTCAAGCAAAGCGATTCGATCACATCGTGTCACTTCATCCATATAAGGTGTTGACACTAAAACTGAAATGCCGTAAGATTTAATTTGAGCCAACAAATCCCAAAACTCTCTCCGTGATACAGGATCTACTCCAGTAGTGGGTTCATCTAAAAGCAGGATATGAGGTTTGTGAATCAATGCACAGCAGAGAGCTAATTTTTGTTTCATTCCACCTGAAAGCTTACCTACCAGACGATTTTTAAAAGGAATGAGTTGTCTCCATATCGGCATGATCATCGTCAAATTTTCCCTAATCCCACTTTGGTACATGGCGGCAAAAAATTTCAAATTCTCTAAAACAGTCAGGTCGGGATATAATGAGAAAGTGCCGGGCAGATAGCCAATTTCTTTACGAATCTTTTTGTAATCCCGGTTGAGATCCATTCCCAAGATGGAAACATCGCCTGAGTCAGGAGCTAACAAAGTGGCTAAAATATTGAAGAGGGTTGATTTGCCGGCACCATCGGGACCAATAATACCAAAGATCTCTCCTTTATGTAGTTCAAAAGAGATTTCAGTTAAGGCTTGGAGGTTATTGTATGATTTGTTTAAGTTTTGGACCTGTATCACAGACATGCTTTCTTATTTAAAAATAACATCTCCGGGCATACCAATCTTAGCGCTTCCATCATTAGTGAAGCTAACTTTAACAGCATAAACCAGATTGGCTCGTTCTTTTTTGGTCTGGATCATCTTGGGGGTAAACTCACTTTTGGAAGAGATCCAACTTACAGTACCCTCAAATGTTTTAAGTTCTCCATCTTGTTGATCAATACGCACTGTTGTTTTGCCTCCCAATTGAATAGAACTAAGCATATCTTCAGTGATATAAACGCGGATAAACATATTTTTTAAATCAGCCATTTTATAGAGAGGTTTACCCACATAGGCTAATTCGTTTTCCTGAATATATTTTTGGATCACTGTACCATTGATAGGAGCGGTTAAAAAACATTTTGATAACTCATTAAGCAATTGCAATTTTTGAAACCGAATTGCTTCAACTTCCTCTAAAATAGAAGTATTGGTAGTTCCCAAGGTAGATTTAATTGCATCAATTTGACTTTGTGTTATTTTAATTTCAGCAGTGATTTCATCTAACTTTTGTGTAGAAGCTGCTTGTGCAGAGATCAGATTTTGAATTCGTGAGTGCTCAATCTGTAGTGTTTCCAATTTGTCTTGAAGTGCTTTAATCTGGACCGGCATATCGGGACGTTTAGCTAAAGCAGCTTTGATGGAGGCTTCCAGTTGTTGAATTTGGAGTGAATAAACCATAGTGTCAATACAGCCTAGTAGTTCCCCCTTCTGGTACTCCTTCCCCTCCTCGACATTAAAAGAGAGTAACCTACCGTTAGCTTCAGAAGAGATGGAAATTTCAGTTGCTTCAATGACACCGTAAGCATCTGCTGAATCCTCCTTATTTTTACAACTGTTGAGATTGAGAATTATGGATATGATGATGAGGTAAAAAATTGATCGTTTCATTGAAAAATGATTAGTAATAATACAATTTGCAAAGTTACGAATAAATTACAAAATAAGATTCATTGGGTTTTTAGTTTTTTCAACCAATAGATTCAGCAGGCAAGTTGTAAATAAAGAGTTCTTTATATTTTAATAATCAGATTTTATTAACACTATTCAATGATCAAGTCAATTTAATAATTATTATTAATTTTCTAGGAAAAAATTGCTATTTTTTTAGTAACTTCGCGCCACAAAAATTTTAACAATTAATTTTTACATTTCTATTGATTATGGCGGACTTAACCTTATCAATAGAATTTATGAAAAACTAAATAGTATGGATTTTTTACTAAACAAAGAACAACTTTTGTTTTTACAAATGATTAGATCATTTGTTGAGAAAGAGGTTCAACCTCTTGCTGCGGAAATTGATGAGATGGAACGTTTCCCGATTGAAACCATTCCCAAATTAGGAAAAATTGGATTAATGGGTATCCCTTTTCCTGAAGAGTATGGTGGTGCCGGTGGAGATAACGTTTTGTACTCTATGGCTGTTGAAGAAATATCTAAAGCTTGTGCTACTACCGGTGTTGTTGTTTCTGCACATACTTCCCTTTGTGCCGCACCTATTTATGAATTTGGAACAGAGGAGCAAAAACAAAAATATTTACCCAAACTATGTAGTGGTGAGTGGATTGGTGCTTTTGGCTTAACTGAACCTAATGCCGGAACTGATGCTGCAGCGCAACAAACAACTGCTATTTTAGATGGAGACGAGTACGTACTCAATGGATCTAAGATTTTTATTACCAATGCGGCATATGCTGATATTTTTGTTGTTATGGCGATGACAGATAAATCTCAGGGAACAAGAGGAATTTCGGCATTTATTGTAGAAAAGGGTACTCCCGGATTCTCTATCGGAAAAGAGGAGAAGAAATTGGGCATTCGTGGTTCTGCAACCTGTGAATTGATATTTGAAAATTGTAGAATTCCTAAAGAAAACTTGCTGGGTAAATTGGGTAAAGGATTTGGAATAGCCATGAAAACTTTAGATGGCGGTCGTATAGGAATTGCTGCTCAGGCTTTGGGTATTGCACAGGGTGCTATGGATGAAACTGTGAAATATATCAAGGAGAGAAAGCAATTTGGAAGATTTATTGCTCAATTTCAAAACACACAGTTTCAATTGGCTGATTTAGATACCAAAATTGAAGCGTCCCGTATGTTGGTTCGGACTGCAGCAAAGAAAAAGGATTTACAATTACCATACACTGTTGAAGCAGCCAGAGCAAAATTGTTCGCTTCCGAAACTGCAATGGAAATGACATCCAAAGCAATTCAATTCCATGGAGGATATGGATATATTCGTGATTATCCTGTTGAAAGAATGATGAGAGATGCTAAAATTACTGAAATTTATGAAGGAACTTCAGAAGTTCAAAGGATGGTTATCTCAGCTAAATTATTAAAATAATCTAACAATTGAAATAAGAAAAATGAAAATAATAGTTTGTATAAAACAGGTTCCTGATACAACAGAGATTAGATTAAATCCGGAAACAGGAACAATGATTAGAGAGGGAGTACCCAGCATTATGAATCCCGATGATAAAAGTGGGTTAGAGGTGGCACTTTCATTGAAAGATCAATGGGGGGCACATGTTACAGTATTGACTATGGGACCACCTCAGGCGGATGATATTTTGAGAGAAGCTTATGCAATGGGTGTGGATAGAGCAATTCATTTGACCGATAGAAAATTTGCAGGTGCAGATACTTTAGCTACTTCTCAAGCTATAGCAGGAGCAATCAAACAGTTGGAGTATGATTTGATCATAACTGGACGGCAGGCTATTGATGGAGATACGGCTCAGGTTGGACCACAGATAGCAGAATTGCTTGATATTCCTCAAGTGACTTATGTGGAACAGATTACTAAAGATGGAAATCAATTTACTATCAAGAGAAAAAATGAAGCCGGATATCAGATGCTACAAGTGTCCTCTCCCTGTTTGATTACCGTTCTATCTTCTGCTAATGAGCCTCGTTATATGACTGTGAGCGGAATCTTAAATGCTTATAAGAAAGAGGTAGATCTTTGGGGCTTTGATCAAATTAATGTAGCAGAGGAACATTTAGGGCTAAAGGGTTCTCCAACACGAGTAGTTAAATCCTTTACTAAAGGTGCTAAAGCGATGGCACAAATGCATGAGGTAGATACTGATAAGGCTGTGGAGATTATTGTGGAGAAATTAAAAGAAAAATTTATTATTTAATCTGAAAATCTAATTTTAATGGAACTATCAAATTATAAAGATATATTTGTTTTTGTTGAACAAAGGGATCGCGAGATTCAAAATGTAAGTTATGAGTTGATCAGCAAAGCAAGAGAGTTAGCTGAAAAAAACAATGAGCAGGTAGTAGCTGTATTATTGGGATATCAGATGGATGCACAATTGGAAACCCTGATTCACTATGGTGCTGATCGAGTACTTTATGCATCGAATTCTGAATTGGATCAATATCAAACAGAACCTTATGCTCAGGCTTTCACTCAAATTGTAAATACATATAAACCAGCTGTGGTTTTAATCGGTGCAACGACTATAGGTCGTGATTTAGCTCCACGTTTATCTGCACGGATCAAGACAGGGTTAACAGCAGATTGTACATCTCTTGAAATGAGTGACGAGGGAGACCTATTGATGACTCGTCCCGCTTTTGGTGGAAACCTAATGGCAACGATTATGTGTAAGGAACATCGTCCTCAAATGTCTACAGTACGACCAGGGGTTATGATTAAAGGTGAAAAAGATAAAACCAGAACTGGTGTTATAGAATCGGTAGAGATTCAGTTTGATCCCTCTAAATTTAAAGTTAAGCTATTGGAAACTGTTAAAGAAGCTAAAAAATTAGTTGATATTACCAAAGCAAAAGTATTGGTTTCAGGAGGAAGAGGAGTTGGTACTACTGAGGGTTTTGAACAACTATATGCTTTAGCTGATACATTGGGTGCGGAAGTTTCTTCATCACGTGCTATGGTAGATGCCGGAGTGATATCACATGATCGTCAGGTTGGACAAACTGGAAAAACAGTACGTCCGGACTTGTATTTTGCGATGGGAATTTCCGGTGCAGTTCAGCACGTGGCAGGTATGGAGGAGTCTGATTATATTATTGCAATTAATAAGGATTCGGATGCTCCGATATTCCAAACTGCTGACTTGGGTATTGTTGGGGATGTGAATAAAATTGTTCCCCTGCTCAATGAAGCTTTGAAGAAAGAACGGGCAAAACGTTCTGAATAAGAATAAAAAAAGGGGCTTTTTAAGACCCCTTTTTTTATATTATCGTCCGAGATTATTCTGCCATCTTTTTATATTTTTCATATCTCCATTTGGCATTTTCTTCGGTCTTTTTGAATAGAACTTCAGCTTCTTCAGGGAAGGATCTCTTCAAGGAAGAATAACGAACTTCTGAGTTGATAAAATCTTGGAATTTAGACCAATCCGGTTCTTTGCTGTCTAAAATGAATGGATTTTGTCCTTCATCTTCCAGCTCAGGATTGTATCTCCATAGGTGCCAGTATCCACACTCAACAGCCAATTTTTGTTGGTTTTGAGTTTTACCCATACCTGCTCTTAATCCATGGTTGATACAAGGAGCGTAGGCAATGATTAATGATGGACCGTTGAAAGCTTCAGCTTCTTTGATTACTCTTAACCATTGGCTTTGGTTTGCTCCAATAGCAACTTGAGCTACATAAACATAACCGTAGGTGGCAGCAATCATACCCAGATCTTTTTTTCTGATCTTCTTACCGGAAGTAGCAAATTTTGCTACTGCACCTGCAGGAGTAGCCTTGGAAGACTGTCCACCGGTATTAGAGTAAACCTCAGTGTCCATAACCAATACGTTTACATCTTCTCCTGAAGCCAAAACATGATCTAAACCACCGAATCCGATATCATAAGCCCATCCGTCACCACCAAAGATCCATTGTGATTTTTTTACCAAGTATTGTTTTAGACCTAGAATTTCTTTACAACATGGACAATCACATTTTTCCATCATTGGAATCATTTTGTCACTAATTCTTTGAGTCTCTAAAGTGCTGTTCTTGTTGTCAATCCACTCTTGGAATAATCCTTTAAGTTCAGCAGTGCAGCAATTACAACCTTCAATACCTTCTCTCATCAATCTCTCAATTCTGTCGCGAAGTTGATTTACACCCAATGCCATACCTAAACCATACTCTGCATTATCTTCAAATAATGAATTACCCCATGATGGTCCTTGTCCTGATTTGTAATTTTTGCAGTAAGGAGTTGAAGGAGCAGATCCACCATAGATAGATGAACAACCTGTTGCATTGGCAATCATCATTTGCTCACCAAAAAGTTGAGTGATTGTCTTGATATATGGAGTTTCTCCACAACCTGCACAAGCGCCGGAGAATTCAAATAGAGGTTGAGCAAACTGACTATTTTTAACGTTTTGTGCTTTGTTGATCAGATGATCTTTGTAAGTAACATTGGCTTCGAAATGATCAAATCTTTTTTGCTCTTCAAGTTGAGATTCAAGAGGTTTCATTTCCAGAGCTTTAGTTTTAGCAGGACAAATATCAGCACAGTTACCACAACCGGTACAATCTAAAACAGAAACCTGGATTCTGAAATGCATACCTGCAAACTCTTTACCAACTGCTTTCAATGTTTTAGTTCCTTCAGGAGCGTTAGCCAACTCTTCATCAGTCAAAACGTATGGTCTGATAGCAGCATGAGGACAAACGTAAGAACATTGGTTACATTGGATACAATTTTCTGAGATCCACTCAGGAACATTAACAGCGATACCTCTCTTTTCATAAGCAGTAGTTCCTGCAGGGAATGTTCCATCTTCATAACCTAAGAATGCACTAACAGGAAGGTCATCCCCTTTCTGAGCTGTCATGGGTTCCATGACATTTTTAATGAAATCTGGAATATCTCTGTTGTCAACCTCTTTTTTAATTTCGATCTTAGCCCATTCAGCAGGAATGTCAACTTTAATAACATTACCTCCTGCTTCAACAGCAGCGTAGTTCATTCTTACAATCTCTTCCCCTCTTCGTCCATACGATTTTTCAATCGCTTTTTTCATTTCTACTACAGCTAAGTCGTAAGGAATAACTTGAGAGATTTTAAAGAATGCTGATTGTAGGATTGTGTTAGTTCTATTTCCTAATCCAATCTCTTCAGCTATTTCAGTAGCATTAATAATATACATGCTGATATTTTTTTCAGCTAATGTTTTCTTAACATGATCAGGAAGGTGTTTTTTAGTTTCTTCTACATCCCAAATGGAGTTATACAAGAATGTACCATTTTGTTTAATTCCTCTTAAGGTATCATATTTATCTAAATAAGATGGTACGTGAACAGCAACAAAGTCTGGCGTATTTACCAAGTATGGAGCATTAATAGGTTTGTCACCAAAACGCAAGTGTGAACAAGTAAACCCACCGGATTTTTTACTATCGTAAGAAAAATAAGCCTGACTATATTTATCAGTGTTATCTCCAATAATCTTGATAGAGTTTTTGTTAGCACCTACGGTTCCGTCAGCACCTAATCCGTAAAATTTAGCTTCAAATGTACCTGCCGGTAACACGTTGAAATCAGGAAGGATAGGTAATGATTTGAAAGTTACGTCATCAACGATACCAACAGTAAATTGGTTTTTAGGATTCTTATCAGCTAAGTTATTGAACACAGCTAAGATGTGAGCAGGGGTTGTATCTTTTGATGATAATCCATATCTACCGCCGATGATAAGAGGTTTTTTGTCACAACCGTTGAAAGCCTCAACAATATCCAAGTATAAAGGATCTCCATTAGCTCCGGGTTCTTTAGTTCTGTCTAATACACAGATTCTTTCAACAGATTTTGGAAGAACGTCGAATAAATATTTAGTTGAGAATGGTCTATATAAGTGAACGCTGATTATACCCACTTTTTTACCATCAGCCATTAATTTATCAACAACAGTTTTAACTACTTCAGTGATTGAGCCCATAGCTACTACGATATCAGTTGCATCCGGTGCACCATAATATGTAAATGGAGCATAGTGACGTCCTGTGATTTTGCTAATCTCTTTCATGTATTCAGCAACGATCTCAGGAACTGCTTCGTAATGCTTATTTTGAAGCTCTCTGGTTTGGAAATAGATATCCGGATTTTGAGCTGTTCCTCTGGTTACAGGGTGCTCGGGATTCAACGCGTTATCTCTGAATTGTTGAAGTGCTTCAAAGTCAACTAATTTTTTCAATGTTTCCATGTCAGCAGCTTCTACTTTTTGGATTTCATGTGAAGTTCTGAAACCATCAAAGAAGTGTAAAAATGGAGCACGAGCTTTAATAGCAGCCAAGTGAGCAACAGGAGCCAAGTCCATAATTTCTTGAACTGAACCGGTTGCTAACATTGCAAAACCGGTTTGACGGGTACTCATCACGTCAGAGTGATCACCAAAGATAGATAGAGCCTGAGCAGCTAATGAGCGTGCAGAAACATGAAAAACAGCAGGAAGTAACTCCCCGGATATTTTATACATGTTGGGGATCATCAATAGTAATCCTTGAGATGCAGTATATGTAGTGGTTAATGCACCGGCTTGAAGTGAACCGTGAACCGCACCGGCTGCACCGGCTTCAGATTGCATTTCAACAACCTTAACAGTTTCACCAAAAATATTAAGTCTTCCATGTGCTGACCACTCGTCAATATACTCCGCCATTGTTGAAGATGGAGTGATAGGATAAATTGCTGCAACTTCACTAAACATGTAAGCAACATGAGATGCTGCGTAGTTTCCGTCACAAGTTAAAAATTCTTTTTTCGCCATAATTGTTTGATATTTAATAAGTTAAATATTGATATCTCATTTTTTTAAAACAGTGCAAAGGTACAAAAAAATATCGAGAATTTCAAACTCTTTTGCTGACAAAATTGACAACTAAAAAAAGATTAAATAACAGGGATAAAAATATTATAATTATTTTTTATACTTTCGCAGATTAATATTCTAAAAATTGAATTATGTCACTGAATCATTTCAAATATTTTAAAAGAGGGATAGGAGATCGCTACGATGGATGGCGTATACGGAAGGTTGACATCATATTTCGTGTTATTTCTTATTTTCTAAAAAGTCGTAATGATTCTCAAAATTTTTTTGAAGAGAAGATCCCGGTAGAACAGCTTGAGGAGTTTATAAAAAAGCATAAAGAAGAGATGCCGGACCTTTCCGTTATGCATGTTGTAATGGCTGCATTGGTTCGATTGATTTCACAAAGACCTCAGTTGAACCGTTTTGTGGTATGGAATAAAATATTTGCACGGAATCACTTTAATATTTCTATTGCAATCAAACGTTCTCTGACTGATGATGGGGAAGAGATATTCATCAAACCCTATTTTATGCCGGAAGATACACTGCAGGATGTGGTTCGTAAAGTGCAAATGGAGCTGAATACTTTGGATGAGCCGGGAGTTCAAAAGGATGCCGATTTGATTGCCGGTATATTGAATAAACTTCCTGATTTGCTTCTTCGTTTTGTGGTTTTTTGTTTATCCTGGCTGGATAGAGTAGGTATAATGCCAAAATTTGTGCATAAAATAAGTCCCTGGCATTGTAGTTTCTTTCTGACTAATATGGGTTCTATTGGACTTGAACCTATTTATCACCATTTGTATAAGTTCGGAACGTGCAGTGTTTTTATTGCCATGGGGAGGAAATCGACGGAATATGTGATGGATTCTAGCGGGAATATAGAAAAAAAGAGGCATATAGGGTTGAAATTTGTAGTGGATGAAAGAATCTGTGATGGATTCTATTATGCATCTTCACTTCGTTTATTGAATAAGATTTTGGCGAATCCGGAACAATTGCTCTCACCGCCCCAATCAGTTATCATAGATGAAGGTGTTGGAAAGAAGAGAATGAATACGTCCAAAAAGTGATGAATTTCCTCCCCCCCTTTTTAATAAAAAACAAAAAAAATAAAAAAATAATTAAAAATCACTGTTTGTATCGAAATTTGTTGTATTTTTGCACCCTCAAACAGAGAACGGTTCGGTAGTTCAGTTTGGTTAGAATACGTGCCTGTCACGCACGGGGTCGCGGGTTCGAGTCCCGTCCGGACCGCTAAAAGGGTAATAATGATCAAAGTTATTACTCTTTTTTTTATTTTGTCGTATTTATATGTGTTTGATAATTAGTGACTTGTAAAAACAACAGACAGAAAATGATAAATCTTACATTTTATCAATATTCATAATTTTGTTACAAATTTTGTTACAACTTTAGCCCTTATACTCTTCTCCAATCATCCATTTTCCGCGTATCCGAAATGCAGGAATGGTCTGTCGTTTTGCCTTATTGGCAGCTATATGGAATAAAATTATCGTGAATTAATGTGCAAATAGACTACTTTTCACGATAAGATGAGCTCAATTATGCAAAAAAATAAAATCTGAAATCCAAAACTCAAAATCACAAAAGCTCTTTCGAATATTTTTTTACTTTTATCTCAAAACACCCCTCCTACCTCCCCTTTTTTTTGTATCTTTGTCGGTTAATATTGAATATAAATATTGATTAATAAACTTAAAAGTAATATAGAAAATGAAAAAAATTAAAGTTGGAATTAACGGCTTCGGAAGAATTGGCCGTTTGGTGTTCAGAGCTTGTCTCGAACGCGATGATATGGAAGTAGTAGGAATTAATGACCTATTGGCTGCGAATTATATGGCATATATGCTGAAATATGATACTGTACATGGGCATTTTCCAGGTGAGGTTTACGCAGAAGATGACCGTTTGATTGTAAACGGAAAGTCAATCCGTGTAACTGCTGAGAAAGATCCTGAACTGTTGAAATGGAATGAAGTGGAAGCAGAATATGTAGTGGAAAGTACAGGACTCTTTTTAACTCAAGAGGCGGCTTCAAAACATATTACTGCCGGAGCACGCGTTGTGGTGCTTTCAGCTCCTCCAAAAGATGATATTCCGATGTTTGTAATGGGCGTTAACCATACCAATTATGCAGGTGAACCGATTGTTTCGAATGCTTCTTGTACAACAAACTGCTTAGCTCCAATTACCAAAGTATTGCATGACCACTTTGGCATGGTAGAAGGCTTGATGACTACAGTTCACGCAACTACAGCAACACAAAGAACGGTAGACGGACCTTCGGCAAAGGACTGGCGCGGAGGTAGAGCTGCTGCAGGGAATATTATTCCTTCTTCCACTGGAGCGGCGAAAGCAGTGACCAAAGTGATCCCTGAATTGAAAGGAAAATTGACCGGGATGTCTTTCAGAGTACCCACTTTGAATGTGTCCGTTGTGGATTTAACCTGCCGTCTTGAGCGCTCAACCACCTATGACGAAATCAAAAAGGTGATGAAAAATGCGTCTGAAAATGAGTTGAAAGGTATTTTGGGTTATATCGATGAGCCTTTGGTGTCATCCGATTTTATTGGCGATACTCGTACCTCTATCTTTGACGCGGAAGCAGGTATCATGCTGAATCCTAATTTTGTAAAAATTATCTCCTGGTACGATAACGAGATGGGATACTCTCATAAAGTGGTGGAACTGATCGCTTATATCAATAGTACCAGATAAAAAAGTATGGAGAGACCCACCTATTTTGCCGATATTTTACTTCCACTTCCTCTCCCTACTACTTTTACATATCGTGTACCCAGGGAGTTGGAAGGGCAGTTGGGTTTTGGGCAAAGAGTGGTGGTCCCTTTCGGAAATAATAAACTTTATTCGGGGTTGGTGATTGAGGTGCATACCCGTGTTCCTCAATTTGCGCATGTTAAATATGTTCAGGATCTCATTGATACACAGCCTGTTATTACAGATTTGCAGTGGCAGTTGTGGGAGTGGATTGCTCATTATTACATGGCAACCCGCGGTGAGGTGATGGCTGCAGCACTGCCCTCCGGATTGAAATTGGCAGGGGAGACAAAAATTGTGCTTCATCCGCTTTTTAATGGCGATCTGTCGTTATTGAATGAGCGGGAAGTCCGCGTTGTTGAAGCGCTGACCTATCGGGATAAATTGAGTGTTTCAGAGATTGCCAAGATTACCGAGGTGCAAAAGGTGTTTCCGGTGATCAAAAATCTGGTGGAAAAGCAGGTGATTTTGACCGAAGAGGAGATCAAAAGGGTCTATGTACCCAAAAAAGAGACTTATATTGTGTTGACTCCTCAGTATCAGGCATCGCAATCTGATCTTCTGGAATTAATCAGTACGTTGCCGGAAAAGCAATCCAATCTTATTTTAGCTTTTTTGATGTTATTTGAAAAAGAAAAAATAGGGGGGGTGCCAAGACAATTACTCTTGGAGACTGCAGGGGTTTCAAGCTCTCCTTTACAGACGCTTATCAAAAAAGGGGTGTTGATGCAGGAGGAACGCGAAGTGAGTCGTTTACCACAGGTAGAGGCAGAACGCACAGTAGCGGATATTCAATTGTCTCCGTTGCAACAGCAGAAATTGGACGAAATCAAAGAGAGCTGGAAGCAATTTTCTGTGGTTTTGCTGCATGGAATCACCGGAAGCGGAAAAACCGAGCTTTACATCAAACTGATGGATGAGGTGTTGGCACAAGGAAAGCAAGTGCTGTATTTGCTGCCGGAGATTGCGTTGACAACCCAAATTGTGGAACGTTTGAGAACCTATTTTGGAGAGCGGGTAGGAGTGTATCACTCTCGTTTCAATGAACAGGAGCGTGTGGAGATCTGGAATCGGGTGCTTTCGGAGGGACCCGATCGGTTTGATCTCGTTCTGGGAGCCCGTTCTTCGCTGTTGCTCCCTTTCCGTGATCTGGGCTTAATCGTTGTTGATGAAGAGCATGATGCTTCTTACAGACAAATGGATCCGGCACCCCGCTATCACGCCCGTGATGCTGCTGTGATGTACGCTCATTTTCATCAGGCGAAGGTACTTCTGGGCTCTGCAACGCCATCGCTGGAGTCTTACTATAATGTGCAGATCGGGAAATATGGTTTGGTGGAACTGCTGGAACGATACGCTGAAAGTCAACTGCCGGAGATATGGATACAAAATATGGTTTTGGCAAAGAAACAGGATCAGGTGGAGGGCGTGTTGTCGCACTTTTTGATTGACCTGATTCGGGAAGCCTTGGAGAAAAAAGAGCAGATTATCCTGTTCCAAAATCGTCGGGGTTACTCGGTTCGGATGTTGTGCAACTCTTGTACTACCATGCCGACTTGCAAATATTGCGATGTAACGTTGACTTACCATAAAAAAGCCAATCTGTTGAAATGTCACTATTGTGGTTATGCTATTCCGGTACCGGAGAGTTGTCCCACTTGTGGTAGTCACGATGTGGAGATGAAAGGATTTGGGACTCAATTGGTTGAAGAGCAATTGCAGACTCTTTTCCCGGATGCTACCGTAGCGCGGATGGATCTGGATACTACCCGCAATAAGAATAGTTATCAGAGAATGATCGGGGAGTTTGAAAGAGGAGCGATTGATATTTTGGTAGGAACGCAGATGGTTACCAAAGGACTAGATTTTGATCGGGTTTCTCTGGTTGGGGTTTTGGATGCCGATCACTTGTTGAGTTATCCTGATTTTAGGGCTTTTGAGCGGGCATTTCAGACCTTATCGCAAGTGAGTGGGCGGGCAGGACGGAAAGAGGTGCCGGGGAAAGTGGTTGTGCAAACACACCAACCCAAGCACAAAGCACTCTCTTATGTTGTTGGAAATCAATATGTAGAGATGTATCAGCAACAGATTAAAGAGCGTGCAGAGTTTAAATATCCACCGATTTATCGCTTGATTAAAATTACGTTGAAACATGCCAATCAGGAACTCGTAGATAAGGGAGCAGCCTTTTTAGCATCTCTGGTGCGACAACAGTTTCAAGGAGTGTTGGGTCCTGAATCCCCCCTGGTTTCTAAAATCCAAAACCTCCATTTGAAAGATATCTATATCAAAATGAATAAAGATGGCGCTGTGGAACATAGAAAAAACAGATTAAATGAATTGATTACGCAATTCAAAACAACTCAAACTTTCAGATCGATTCAGGTCGTAATTTATGTTGATTTTTAATAATATGAAGATGGAATATTTTTTGGATATGGATTCGGAATATGCTCAGTTGGAGCAAGCCCGTTATGTGTTGTTATCTGTTCCCTATGATGGGACCAGTACTTTTCAGAAGGGAGCAGATCGCGGACCACAAGCGATCATTGATGCTTCCGACTCGATTGAATTGTATGATGTCGTGGTGGACAATGAAGCCTATTTAGCCGGAATTTACACCGATAAGCATACTTATGACCTCTCTTCTCCGGAGCGCATGGTGGAAGAGGTTGAGCAACGGGTGATTCATTTTTTGGAACAAGATAAAATTGTGGGTCTCTTAGGAGGCGAACACTCTGTTTCAATAGGAGCGATCCGGGCTGTAAAAGAAAAATATCCCAATTTATCGGTTTTACAGATTGATGCCCATGCGGATTTAAGAGATAGCTATCAGGATTCACAATACAATCACGCTTGTGTGATGCGTCGTGCTCAGGAGGTTTGTCCGGTGGTTCAGGTGGGAATACGTAGTGTTTGCCGCGAGGAACAAGAGGCAATTGTGCCTCAAAAAATATTTTATGCGCATCAAATTCACAAACAGGAGGATTGGATTGATCGGGTGTTAGAACAACTGACCGATGAGGTGTATCTGACTATTGATCTGGATGGGCTGGATCCCTCAATATTACCGGCAACAGGTACACCCTATCCCGGAGGATTAAGCTGGAATCAACTGAATGAATTGATAGAGAAGCTGTTTCAATCTAAAAAGGTAGTTGCTTTTGATGTGGTGGAACTAGCACCTTTCCAACATGAAAAGAGTTCCGATGTACTGGCTGCCGTGTTAGTTTATCGCATTATCTCTTGGATGGAAAAATTGAACCGATAGCGTTAAAGTTTTTTCTCGTTTCCCAATATGTTGTTAATCCAGTCGAAAAACATAAGGAAAAAGGCCTTATTGTAAGATTTTTTAAATAATTTTTTATCTTCAGAGCGATTTCGTTCTATGATCTTGGGGGCTTTGAGAGGTAAAATCTGATAAGTATCTCTCATCAGGCGTCTAAACCCTTTTCTCCTGCTCTTAATCCCGATATTTTTCACCAAATTGACATTGGGGCTGACACAAAGTCCATTATTACGCCAAATATGGAAGTTATATTGGTAATTCCAGTAAGCAATCTGATTCTTTTTAAAAATATTGAAAACACGATTCCAATAAAGTTTCTCTTTAATACCTAAAGCATATTTTGTAAAAACAGCATCCGCCTCTTCGTCACTCACTTCACTGATGTTGAGATTAAAATATTTCCATGTAGATTTCCAGGTAGCAAAGCCCCACGTGATTGCATAAGCAGAAAAATAGTAGGAATAGATATCTTTACGTTTTTTCTTTTGTATATAGCTTCCCCCGATATGCATGACTTCCTCATTATTCCTATATTTTTCAAGAAGCTCCTCACAATAATAGAAAAAGTCACTATTGGGAATCGTATCATCAAACAGAATAATTCCCTCTTCTACATGTTCAAAAAACCAAGAGATAGCTTGATACACCAACTTTGATTTACCCAGATGCTCCTCTTTGTAAAAAGTTTTCAAATCACAATCCCATTCCGGCATAATCACGGAGCGGGCTTTTACACAGTGCTTATAATCATTCTTAATAAGAGGGTTTGGACCATCACCGGCAACAAATAATTGGGCGGGTTTTATCTTTTTAATTTCTTGGAATAGAGCATGAGTTTCGTCAGTTCTATGGTATAAAATCAGTAAAACGGGTACTTGAAACATGATCTTTTATTTTGAAATGCAAATGTATAAAAAAAACACTACTCTTTTTCTATTTCTTCTGCTTGAGGCAGAGGATCATTTTGAACATGATAAAAATGTCCAAAAAATTCTTTGATTACTATCCTTAAAAGTGTGTAGATAGGCACCCCAAAAATCATACCAACTACACCTCCAACTTGTCCTGCAACCAAAATCACAATAAAGATTTCAATGGGGTGTGCCTGAACACTTTTTCCATAAATAAGGGGTTGAAAAACAAAATTATCGATGAGGTTAGTAATCCCAAATGCAATCAGTACTTTTATGATACCCTGAGTAAGTATAGCACCATCTGCGCTAACAGGGAGTAGGGCAGTTGCGGTAATAATTACACCGATAGCTGTACTGAGAAGAGGTCCGATATAAGGAATGATATTGAGTAATCCTCCGATAACTCCGATTAATACCGGATTGGGTACTCCAAGAAGGAAACATAAAAATCCCTCCAAAAAACCAACGAGGGTCATATCAAGAATCACTCCAACAAAATAGCGGGTCAATGGTTTTTTACTGTTATGTAAAATTCTTCCATAGTTTTCCCTGTAGTTGACAGGAATAATCTTTTCTAAAGTTTTAAAAAAGATCTGCTTATCTTTGAGTGAGAAAAAGGTCAGGAAAGTAATTGAAAAGAGAGCAATGAAAAGAGAGCCGGCAAAGGAAAAAAGGTTACCGACAATATTTTGAAAGTCAAGAGATTCGAGGAGTTTGGTGGTCTGTTCTGTTAAAATAACACTCAGACTATCTTGAGGTGAGAGGACTCCATACTTAACGAGGAACTCTTCCAGGGTATGAAGCCAGTTTTCAATATTACCGGCAAAGAGTTCCGGATTGATAGAGGTGATACCGGAGAGTTCATTTAGCACAAAAGGAATAAAGAAGAATAGGGCAGAACCGATAACTCCTATAAGAACAAAAAGAGTGATTCCGGCTGCAACGCCTGAGGGCATCTTCCTCCCTTTAATAGAAATTTTTTCTAATAGTTGGACTAATGGTGCACCGATTATCGCCAATACAAAAGCCATAAAGATGTACACAACAATGTTAGCAAATTTCCATCCTAAAAAAAGAATCAGGATGATAAAAATCAAAATAGTGACGACATTTCTATTTTTCATAAAGTTGATTTATTTGTGTATTATTTTGATCTAATAAATATTCTTTTAATCCTTTTCTTCTGTAAAACTCTTGTTGATATATCAAAGCAACGCCTCCTCCCTGGGTAGGTTTATGCATATTGAGTGATCTGAGATCAGTCTGATCATTGAAATAGAATAATCTGACCCACCAGTTTCCCTCTTTATTAATCTGATATTCAAAGCTGACATCTCCAATAAAATTGCTATTGGCGGCCTCCTCATTTAGACTTTCGGCGTACCCAAAACGGGTTTTGACCCTGATTCGGTCATTGTATAAACGTTTGGTCGCATCAACAGAATATTCGCGGAAATATTCGCTTGCCGAAAGCATATTCACATCAATATCAACATACTTGATCTCATGGAGAAGCATATTGCCAATGGCGCTGGAAATAAGGTCAATAGAACTTTCAACATTGACCATTTCACTAATGTTTTCATTGCTGGAATAGAAACTTCTCAAATAGACTAATGAGAAAAATTGAAGTAGATTATTTTGATGATCAGTAGTATCCAGATAAGTAAAAACCTCTTTGGCTTCCTCTCCGGTCAACTTAGGAAATCCAAATGAAAACGAGGGTTGTGGGTTCATGAGATTTCCGGAAAGTGAGAGATAGGAGTTTACCGTTGTTCTGGCAATATCAATATTTTCACTTAATGTTTTCAAAGATGCAACAGTGCTATAAAGGGCAGTCAGGGCAATAGTTGAGGATTTGATCGGACCATTGAAACTAATTTTCCCACCCTCCATCAATTCAAATTTACGGGGGAGCAAGTTTTTAATGGACATACTAAAATCACCGGACAGTAAATCTAAAGAGCCATCCATATTGAGTTGACCGGCTTTACTGTTATAAGTCAGTCTGATCACCCCATTGGTTTTACATTCAAGGATGCCATCCACCGGATCTAAGTCTAAACGGACATCTGCATCCCTGTTGACATCAAATATAAAATCGAAATCAAGTTCTGTACCGGACTTTTCCTCTGTTTGTTCTTCTTTTTTCTCTTTTTCATGGGTGGAAACAAATCGGATACCACTATCATTAAATGAAGTACTGGCAGAAGAGATTGGAAAACCCATCATGGTGCCGGGTAATGTTTTGAGTTGATCACCTCTGAATATCAGTTTTTTTTCATCTCCCGATATCGAAACTTTTCCGGAAGCAAAGGCATCGCCATAAAAATAGGAGTCAATTTGTTTAATTCGGCTCATCGCCAGTATCCGCGTTGTCTCTACGGTTAAATCTAAACTAAAATGTTTAAAGTTTTGATGATTAATTTTTCCGTTTAGCAGAGCTTTGTTATTGTATTGATCTAAAATCGTAATACGATTCAAAATGATACCGTTGGAGTTAAATCCAATGTTTTGATTCTGGATTTTATATATGGTGTTGAGGGGTGCTATCCCTAAGTGTCCCTCCTTAATTAAAATATTTCCATCAAAATAGAGTGAGTCCGGGTTGGCTACAAACAGCAGATCACCGGATGCAGTTCCCGAGACATGATGTGAAAATGAAGAGAGAAATGGAGATAGGAAGCCAATATTAACAGTATCAATATCACCCTTAATTTTCAATTCATGCTTAGCTAAATTATAGCTTCCATTTAAATCGGCTAATTTTATTTTATCTCTTTGATAGTTAAACAAATTATAATTTTCAATACTTTTCAGAGCATGGCTACTGTCAGGCAGGAAAAGGGCACCAAAGAAAATTGGTGAACTGTGTTGAGGTGCTTCTGCAAACATGAAAAGAGTACCTAGCTGTTCATTGTTCAGATGAAGGTTGTCAAAGTAGGATTTTCCATAAAAACGAGACTTCTCATTTCCGGATAAATAAGTGAACAGTGCAGACATCTTGCCCTCTAAACTCAAATTAATTAATCCGGTAAAACTATTTAATTGTGAGACATCAAATTGATCAATACGGATGTAAAGTCGCTCTTCCTCATTTTTCGAATAACTTCCATTAATATTTAAACTTCCTGAAGAGGAGGAAAGGAGCAGATGATTGACATCAATTCGATCCCCGGAGAGAAATAGTTCACTTTCTTCTTCCAAACTCCATTTAACATTTTGAATAAACAGATTTGCTTCTGTAAATGTAAGAAAGAGGTGTTCTTTGTTTGAAATGTTGGCATTACCTGCAATAAATGAGGTTTGATTTTGAGAAATTGTATCTACATTCATCCAGGAGAGGCGATAATCCATCAGTTCTTTTTGTTGCGAACTGTTGAAGCTAATATTTTTAAGCTGAATCTTATTCTTGTCTTGTGTATAAGTTAATGAATCTAATGTTGCTTGAATAGCAAATCCACCCTCATCAGAATTGCCGTTAATAGCAATATTTTGGAAACGTAACCTTCTATTCAATGTAATTCTTCTTGATTGTAAAGAAACTCTGTCCTGTGTTGGATCTGAGCCTAAATTGAGTTGTAATTCAGAATTTCTGGCAATACGTAAGTATGGAAAAAATATTCTCAAAAAGGGTCTTGTTTCGAAGGTTTCTATATTGAGATTAAAAAAATGGGGGGAGGCAGTTGCCAGGCTGTTAGGTTCTGTTGGGCTCAATTCTGGAAATAGTGAGGGTAAATAATATGCGAGGAGCATTTCGAGAGAGTCTGTCAGCTCACCCAATTTATAGTTGGTAGACAAAGTTGCATTCAGTAAGGCGCTCTTCAAAATAAAAAGTGTCTGCTGTTCAGGTATTTTGATTGAAGTTAAACGGAGCCAATCGCAAGTGGCTTCTTGTTCAGCATCCTTGATTTTAAACTGATTGATAGCCAGAAGTCCGGTCAAATTTTCTATATTATTTCCAGCTATTTCTGCCTCTAAGTCACTAAAAGAAACAGAAAAATCAGTTTTATTTTGAACAAATTGAACCATTTTTTGAAACCACTCTTCTGAATCAGATTGAACAGGGTAGTTTTCAAAAAGAGCACTCATCCCACAGTGATCCAGATGAAGCGCAGTTTTATATTGAGGAACACTGTTCCTTAGGTCAGCAGTTCCATCAAAACTAAACGAAAGGTTGGGGTCATCAGCAGATAGTTGCATTTCATATTGCCGGTTACTGATTTCTCCTGTAAGAGCAATGTTTTGTGTCGGATATTTACACAACTCAACTTCATCAAAGAATCCGTCAATATTAATTTTTGCAGTAGAGAGCCACGGTTTAGAGGATCCAATCCAAGGATCGGCATTTCCCATGATGGCTATCTCTCCTTTCATCGTACCAATGAGATGGTGAGGAATGAGTTCCTGAAGTGATAAATCTTGAGTGGATAGCTTGCCATTGATCTTCATTTTACCAAAGTTGGGCTCAGAAGAGAGGGTTAATAAACTATTTCCCATCTTGGTTTTGAGAGCAAGGTCAGTTTTGAAAAAATTCAAAGTTCCGTAGTAGTTTCCACTAACGGTGCTATTGCCAATTTGAGTAATTTTTTTGGGCAGCCCGATTTGTTTCCCTCCAGGAAGATAAAAATGTGATAATTCTTCTAAATTGATTTGAGAAGGGTTGAGTTGAAAATCATATAAAATATTGATGGGATCAGAAATGTTAAAAAATGCAAGATCTCCGTTGATATAGCTCATTAACCCATATTTGGCATGACAGTTTGTAATCTTCAACGCATTTAAAGGACCATCCCCTTTTGCGGAAATTTGAATTAAATTGTGCATTCCCTTGATGGCCGGAGCAAAACAGGCTATATCATCCATGTGAATGAAAGTGTTATGCAGATCCACATCGAATTGAATCTTATCCATGAAATTGGAGTAATCACTGTAATTGTCGTAATGAAAACCAAAGTTGAGAGTTCCTTTACTCTTTTCAGTTTTAAAACTACACTGAGATAGGGCAAGTTCTTTGCTGTTGATTTTAAATTCACCGGTGAAATTTTCTATTTTAAAGCCGGTATATTGCTCCAGATTGAGCTGGAGAATATTGAGGGAAACTTCTTTTTTACTTGCGTTAAACTCTGATAATAAAGTGTTTATATTTTTTAACTCAAAAAACCCATAATCAATGGTATCACTGAGTGTGGCTCTTCTTTTCTCATCAACGATGAGTTGAAAACATCCATTAACCAATTCTGCGTCATCAAAGTGAAGCAAAAAGGATGATTCTTCATTGTCAGATTTAAAGTGAGCAGCCCAGAGACTAATATTTGAATTGTCTTCACCGAGATAGCGCCGAATCACAACTTTGCTATCCTTGGCTACAACATTACTGAAATAGAATTGAGAAAAGGAGGAACGGATTCGATATAATTTTCCACTGAGAGCTCCGATATAGATCATCTTTTCTTTGTGGTGATCCATAATGTTTACCTCTTTGGCATGGAGTCTTAATAGTGGGTCAATATAAATCGATTTAATGGAAATAGGGGTATTTGTAACAGACTCAATTTTATTCTCTACCACTCTAATGATCATTTTTTGAACCGGAGGAGCAAAAACGAGCAAAACCAGGAAAAGATCCAAAGCAAAAAAAACGAGCAGCACCCGAAGGAGAATTTGCACGATTTTTTTAGTAATTTTGCGTTTCATAAAATTGTTTGTTCAATGTCAGTTTATATTTTAGGTATAGAATCCTCCTGTGATGACACTTCAGCTGCTGTTATTTCTAATACCACCATTTTATCTAACGTTATTGCAGGACAAAAAGTACATTCTGAATATGGGGGTGTAGTACCGGAATTAGCCTCTCGCGCTCATCAACAAAATATGATTCCGGTAGTGGACACCGCACTTAAACGTGCAAAGATAAACAAAAATCAGATAAGTGCGGTCGCTTACACAAATGGTCCCGGATTATTGGGCTCTTTACTCGTAGGAAGCTCATTTGCAAAGGCTTTCGCCTATAGTCTCGACATTCCGCTGATTGTAGCCGACCACCTGCAGTCCCACGTTTTGGCAAATTTTTTGGATTTCCCAGACCAAAAAGTCGATAAACCGCAATTCCCATTCCTCTGTCTGACTGTTTCAGGCGGACATACTCAAATTTTGGAAGTGCACGATTATTTCGATATGAAAATCATCGGAAAAACAATCGATGATGCAGCCGGAGAGGCTTTTGATAAAGCAGCAAAAATTTTGGGGTTGCCCTATCCCGGAGGACCGGTGATCGACAAATTGGCGCAGGAGGGAGATCCGCTCCGATTCACTTTTCCACAACCTAAAATTAAAGGGTATGATATGAGTTTTAGCGGTTTAAAAACCTCTTTTCTTTATTTTGTTCGGGACCAACTGAAACTCAATCCAAATTTTATTGAAGAAAACTTGAATGATCTCGCAGCTTCTATCCAGTACGCTATTGTAACAGCGTTGTCTGCCAAAATGGAAAAAGCATTGAAAAAAACCTCTTGTGATAATTTTGCTCTTTCCGGAGGTGTCGCTGCCAATTCGGCGTTGAGAAACGAAATGACAAAGTTAGCTCAAAAATATGATAAGAGAGTTACCATTCCACCACTCTCCCTAACAACCGATAATGCCGCTATGATTGCTGTTAGTGGTTATTTTAAGTACATTAGAAATCAATTTTCAGGATATACAGAAGTTCCTTACTCTTCAATTTAAAAAAATATGTTTACAATCTATAAAGCATCTGCAGGATCAGGAAAAACCAGTCGTTTGGTGTCAGAATATTTGACACTGACCATTCCCAATCCCGAAAAGTTTAAGCATGTATTGGCAATCACCTTTACCAACAATGCTACAGCTGAAATGAAAGAGCGAATTGTCGATACACTCTACGCCTTTGCTTTTAAAAATGTGAGCGATTTTGATGGGTCAACTCAAGCGATATACAACGCTGTTGTTACCAATTTTAAAGCAACTTCCAATCCGTATGAGCATCCTTACATTCAAGCACAATCTCAGAAGTTATTGCAAGAGATTCTTTATAATTATGATCAGTTTTCAATCAGCACCATAGATACCTTTTTTCAAAAAATATTACGGGCATTCGCTTTTGAACTGGGAATCAACATGAATTACAATGTGCAGATTCAATTGGATGAATTACACAATCAGGCTATTTCATTGTTAATCAACAAATTATCAGATTCGAATGTAGCTTTGACACAAAGATTGACCCAGTTGGTGAACAGTTCCATGGAGGAATCCGGAAAGTGGGATATTGAGAGACAGTTGCTGCAATTATTGAATAATATTTTTAATGAGGATGCTTTCCAGGCATTGAAAGAGATTGGAAAGTTGACCAAAGAAGAGATTGATGATGCCAATAAGGAGTTTTTAATCAAAAGGAAAAAGGCTGATCAACAGTTTCAAGCTCTTAAAGAAAAGGTGAAGTCTCATGCAGCAGAGTCGGGGGTTAATATTGAGGGGATTATAAAAGAGTTTGATAAAGAGGACCTGAAAATGGAAGGTTTGACAAAAAAGATTGAAAAAATTGACTCTTATCCGGCTATACAAGATCAGATATATCAATTGTACGACCTCTATCAACATATCAAAACGATTCATTTTCTTTCATCCAATCTGTCAAAACTGGTGCTACTTAATGATATGCAAGAGATCATTGATGAAATTAAAACAGAGGAGAATCTGTTTTATCTGAGTGATACTAACAGAGTGATACACAGCGAAATAAAGGATCAAGAGGCGCCCTACATATATGAAAAAATAGGAAATAAATACAGCTACTTTTTCATCGATGAGTTTCAGGATACCTCCCTGTTGCAATGGGAAAACCTGGTTCCGCTACTGATTAATGCCTTATCAGGAAATAATCAATTCGGTGAAACAGGAAGTGTGGCGCTTTTTGGTGACCTAAAACAAGCAATTTACCGATTTAGAAATGGTGATCCTGAACTGTTAAAGAATTTATCCCAACCGGAAACATTTTCTAAAGCACTGAAAAGCAACGTTTTAGATCCTTCTCAAATCAACAATGTGCATTTGGACACCAATTATCGATCTACTCCTTCCATCATACAGTTTAATAACCATTTTTTTAAATTTTGGGTTCAATCCGGGGGTATGCAGGAGTTGAAAGAGTATTACAGTGAGGTGGAGCAGAAAACCAATCAAAACAAGGATCCCGGATTGGTCTCTATTCAGTTTAAAGCCAAGGAAGATCAGAGACAGGCTAAATCTTATCTTATTGAAGAGACTTTGCAAACCATTTTGCAATTGAAGCAAGAAGGGGTTCCTTATGGTGATATGGCTGTGTTGATGAGTGGAAATGATACACTTTCAGAACTGGGTTTGTTGCTTTCCAAAAGTGAAATTCCGATCATTTCTTCAGAGTCACTATTGTTGTCTTCCTCTACGTGGGTCATGCTTTTGACTTCAGCTGTGGGGTGGATAGCCAATCCGGATCTACCCTATTACCGCATGATGGTGGCTCATTATTTTTTGCAATCAAATGATCAATCAGCTGATAATCTTTACGATGTGATTCAAGATCATAATTCTTTTTTAGGTTTTTTAAATAAAAGGGGGGTTGCAATTCATACCGACCAACTTCAGACCATGCACCTAAATCGGATCATTTATGAGCTCTTAGGAATATTCAAGATATCAAAGCGGGATCCCTATATAGTCGCCTTTTTGGATGAGGTAGAGCAACAATTCAGCGCCGGAACCGGTTCTCTTTTTGAGTTTATCACCTGGTGGACAGAAAATAAGTCGGGGTTAAAACTCTCTTCTTCTGCCTCTGTTGATGCGGTAACTCTTTCTACTATCCACAAAGCCAAGGGCTTAGCATACAAAGTAGTAATCTTTGCTTTTTCTCAATATACATACCTAAACACTAAAAATGATCAATGGATCCCTACTGATCCGAACATTACCTCATTGCCCTATTCCTGGGTTACATTGAAAAAAAGTACTGTACCGGATCAATATATCGAACTGTTAAATCAAGAGAAAAAGTTGACAAGTTTAGATAATCTGAACAAGATTTATGTTGCGCATACCAGAGCCCGGGAAAGGCTCTATATCATTACTGTGGAAAAGAAAAAAGGGAACTATTCCAAAGTATTGTGGAATCTAATTGAAAATGGATTGTCAGATGAGCAAAAGGAATCAGATCAATTTTGGACTCAGGATGGGACCCAATTTGTGACTGAAAATCCAATGCAACATAAGGATTTGGTGGAGGAAAACGATCTTTTGGAGAAAGAGGAAGCCGAGCTCTATCTTTCTGACTTTAAGGTAGATAATCAATTTTTAGTGTTAGAAAAGCCGAAAGTGCTCACAGAAGAACAGGAAAAGGGAGTTTATATCCATCAATTTTTAGCATCACTCAGTAGCTTGCCCCGAAACAGTGAAGAGCGGGGAGAAGTTCTTGCCGGAGTGCCACCCCATTTTCTGCCCCCCTTGATTTCTATTTTAAAAAAAACAAATGAAGATATTGAATATCAATCCTTACTTGATCCCGAAATACCGGCATGGAATGAGGTTAACCTGATTACCGATTCGGGCAAAATTTTGAGACCGGATAGGATTGTGTTTTTCCCGGATAAAACGGTTGTAATGGACTATAAAACCGGAAAACCGGAACCGGAACATCAAACACAGATCGACCTCTATTGCGAACAACTTACTGCAATGGGATACCCGAATGTGATGGGGAAATTAATCTATCTGTAATGGTTCAGAAATATTATGATTTACGGAATAATCTGTTTTAATCGGAAATGGTCGTAGAGACAGGGCATGCCCTGTCTCTACAGTAAAAAAAAGGCAGTTCCAATTGAAACTGCCTTTTTTTGTGGATCCGATCCGAATTATTTCACGATATTGATAAAACGCTCATTGTTTTTATATCTCTTGAATTCAGCATCTTTTTTAGCTTTTGCTTTTAAAGTAGGATCTTGTTGAACTGCCAACTCGAGGTTTTTGTAAACATCTTGTTCAACTTGAGTACGAGCAGCTACAACAGCCAATAGATAATAAACTTCTGCATTTTTTGGATTGATACAATCTAAATTAGATTTAGCAGCACCATAATTTTTAGCTAATAATTGAGCTAAAGCAACGCTGTAATCACAACTTCTGTTACCCATAGCTTCTTGTGCAGCAGCATAATCACCGTCTAAAATTTTGAACATACCTAAGTTATAATCTTGTTTTACAGGGTGAACAGTAGCTTTAGCTGATTTTTGAAAGGTGTTTCTAGCACTTTGAACATCACCACTTAAGAAGTGAGTAATAGCCATGTTATTCAAAATAATACCATTATTAGGTGAAGTAGCAGCAGCTTTATTCAAAAGATCAGTACTTTTCACTAAGTGTGCAGGATTACCATCTTTTAAAAATTCGTTTAACTCAATAGCAGCCAAGTTGTTATATGCTCTCCAGTCTGATTGAAGTTCACTATTTTGGATGATATCATTATAAACTTTGGTTTTAGTTTCAAGATCTTTGATTTGAGATGCACCATACAATCTTTCATTGAGAGAAAGTTGCTCAGGATTGCTAAGTACCACCTCAGGAATTTGTTGTTCGTTGAATAAGTTCTTGTTACAGATCATTTTGATTTCAACTCTTCTCAATGGAGGGAGAATTAATTCTGCAATTTCGGGGTAGATGTCGGTCATCTCGCGAATTCTTTGCTCTTTCATAGCGCTGGTTTCTTGAGATTGTACCACATTCATAATTTTATTACGTTCAGCAATGTTAGATTTTTCAACAGCTGCCTGGAATCCCATCCAGTCTTCTCCGTTAGCATTGTTTTCAAATACAAACTCAGGGAGTTGAACATCTCTTACTCTAAGTTTATTTTTTCTGGCGTAGCTTCTTTGCCATTTTTTCAATTCACCTTCAAACCATTTTTTACCTTCTTCCAATCTTCTTTCAGATAATCCCTGGTTGCGTGATTCTTCCCCTTCAGGAGAAGCCCATCCGGTGATCACTACCTTATCAACAACTCTGTTATCAGCCAAAGCTTGTTCCATGAAAGCAATGAAATCTTTAACAATTTGTTTTGCTTGAGCATCTCTGTTTAATTTCAAATTCCAATTTAAGTTGGCTCTGTCTACCTCAAAATAGATGGTTCCTTCTTGAGTAATATACTCTGGTTTGTAGTTATGAGGAGCAAAAAGTAGAGTGGTTCCGCTACCCGGTGTTTCAGAAAGTACAGGTGTTAAGGAAACTCTGGAAGCAGTATTGCTGATTCCTTCAGTAATTGATACAGGCTCATAAGTAAAAGATTTCTTCTTTAAATTCGCTGTTTGTAAAGCGTAAATACCTTGATCTTCATATTCTTCTTTGAAATCAAAAGATCCGGAAACAGTGAAAGAACCACCGGTTTTATAAGGAATACGAACACCTTCTTCTTTGGATTTTTGTCCTACAAGTTTAACCGTTTTAATTACTTCTTTGGTTGTTCCGTCAGCATCAGTCATCAAAACAGGAACCTGAATATCCATAGAGGCTCTTTTCTTCAAAAATTTAGGGGGAACAGTACCTTTTACTGTGTATTCAACTTTACCACCCTTGTTCTCTAAATCCTGGTTTTCAAGTTTCATTTGCACTTGTGATTTGGGTACCATTTTACCAAATCCGCAGCTAGCCATCAAAAGTGCTACTAAACTTATGAAAAGTAAATTTTTTAAGTTTTTCATCATGATTTTTTAATATTAATTTGATTATTTAATAAATATATTTTCGTTTTTTTGTCGCAATTTATTGATAATGAATTGAACCTGCAAAGATAAGAAAAAAATCGCTACTTTTTAACACAAATTTCAGTTTTTTTGTATTTTAAGTCGCTAAAGTTCAAAATAATAGGATTTTTTAGTTTATTGTGTTAAAAAATCATAAAATTTTTCATGTAAAATGACTCTTATCCTACTCTGAGAAAGAAGATTGGGCTCAACATTGGGATAAACCCGATTGGAGAGAAAAATGTATATCAACTCTGCATCAGGATCACTCCAGATCACTGTTCCGGTGAACCCTTGATGTCCATAAGTTTGAGCACCGGCTTGAGTGGGAAGAATAGAACTTTTTTCCACAGCACCGGGAGTGTAAAAACCTAAACCTCGAATTGAACTGCGATGAATTTCATAAGGAGATGTAAAAAGTTCTACAGTCGACTTTTTGAAGTAGGTTTTACCATTATATTTTCCGCCTTGCTGTAGCATTTGAAAAAGAATTGCCAGATCTTCGGTAGTGGAGAAAATACCGGCATGTCCACAAACACCACCCATCAAGGCACAATTTTGATCATGAACATAACCCCGAACCAATTGCATCCGGAACAATGTATCATTTTCGGTAGGTGCAATCCTTTGCTCATAAACCCCTTGCAATAATGGATTGTAACAGGTGTTGTGCATACCCAAAGGGATGTAGAAATGTTTTTTTACATAACTGTCTAATGATTCTCCGGAGATCTTTTCAATGATGTCACAGAGTAAAATGAATCCCAAATCACTGTATACATATCTTTGTTTGTTCAATTTGCAATTTTTGATCTCATTTCTAATCAATTGCTGAAAATCGGAACTTACAAAAAGATTTTTTGCAACCGGAACATTAAAACGTTCGTTGGAAATATCATTAAGGTAGAGATAGCGCATGCTGTTGCTTTTCAACAGTTGATGAAAAGGAATGTAAGCCGGTAAGCCGGAAGTGTGTGTGAGCAGTTCATCAATTCTTATTTTTCCAACAGGGGTATCTTCATAAAATGGAAGATACTCCTCCACATGGTGACGTAGTTTGATCTTCCCTTCCTCATATAACTTCATGACAGCCAAAGTGGTAGAAGCAATCTTGGTGATGGAAGCGATATCATAAAGGGTGTTCTCTTCAACCGGATGTGTCGGATCTCCATCTAAAGTTCCATAATTTTTCTTAAAAACCGTCTCTCCACTTTTGACTACCATCACCTGGCATCCGGGATAGATATTTCGCTGGATTCCGTCTATTACAATGGAGTCAATCAAAGCCGCATTGACAGAAGAAATTCGGGATAGATTCTCTTTAGAAGCAGTTTGGGAATAAAAGTTTTCTCCCGATTTAAAATGGAGTGTTGAAACAGGAAGTAATCCTTCAAAAGGCAGTTCCCCCAGAATTCCCTGAACGGCACCACGGATGCTGTTCTCCGTTCGCTGATAACCAATAATCACAGCCTCAAAATGATCCACTTTTTTGAACTGTTCCAATCCGTAAGGATTACCGAAAAGAGCTAAAACAACCTTTTTTGATTTGGCAAGTTTTTCAAACAATTGTACGGCTTGTTCCGTAATTCCATATTGACGGGCAGGGCTTTGATTGGTGTTGCTGTATAACACAATCACTTCCTGATAGTTACTCAGGAATTGCAAAACCTGATCCGCTTCTTTCGGTTTAAACTCTCTGTTGAGTTCGATATAGGGTAGATTTTGCTCTTCAGCAACTTTCTTACTGTATGGGATCGTTTGGGTATCTCCCACAATTAAAAGGGCTGTCTCCGTTTTGTCAATCAGAGGGATAATTCCCTGATTGGTAAGCAGTGTTAGTGCTTTGGTCTCAATCTCTTTGATTAAATCATCAGCCTCTTTGTTGTTGACCAAATGTTCCACTTGAGTCGATAGTGGAGTGTAGTGAGTCAATCCCAAACGCTCTTTGAGTTGTAAAATCTTGAGACATTTCTCATTAATCTCTTTTTCAGAGATGATTCCTTCCCGAACTGCTTTGGCAATCTCAGGAATCACAATGCTCAAATCTGCAGGTAAACAGAGTTGATCAACACCGGCTTTTAAGCAGAGAATCTCCGCTTCGGCACCCTCTTTGTGATATTTGCGAATCCCATCCATCTCCATTCCATCCGATATGACAATGCCTTTGAAACGCATCTCCTTTTTGAGCAAATCGGTAACAATGGGATAGGAGAGCGACGCAATCGAATTTTCGGAATCATCCAGTGCGGGAATATTCAAGTGGGAAACCATAATCATCTCCACATTCTGATTGATCATTTCGCGGAAAGGATACAGTTCTGTCTCATCCAACTCTTTCCTGGATTTTAAAATAGTGGGGAGTCCCAAGTGGGAGTCCACATCGGTATCTCCATGTCCGGGGAAATGCTTGGCACAAGGCACGGCACCCCCATCGCGCAAGCCCTGCATGTATGCCAATCCTTTGACGACAACTCTGTTTTTCTGCTCTCCAAAGGATCTGCTGTTGATCACCGGATTTTTACTATTGTTGTTCACATCCACCACCGGAGCATAATTGACATGAATTCCCAAAGTTCTCAACTCTAGGCCAATCTGTTTACCCATTTGGTAAATCAGGTTGTCATACTGGGGAGCCAAAGCACCTAAAGTCATATTGCGGGGAAAAACCGGCATGCTGTCCAATCGCATGGAAGGACCCCACTCAGCATCCATAGCAACCAACAGTGGAACTTTGCTTACAGTTTGAATCCGGTTGGTTAATGCGATCTCTCGTGCCGGACCACCCCGAAAAAAACAGACTCCTCCGGGTTGATATTGCTTAATCTCTTCGATCTTCTTCAGATTGTAATTTTCATCCTGATTGGAATGAATTCGAATGACCATCAATTGAGCAATTTTTTCTTCCAAACTCATCTTTTGAAGCTGTTTTTCAGCCCAACTGGTTGAGTTTACCGTCTGAGAAAATAGAGAAAATGGGATCATTACAGTTAAAATGAGGAGAAAGAATTGCTGTTTTCTATTCATACATCAATGATTTGCAAATAGTTAGATAAAAATGAGACACTGATTGGCACAAACAACAAAGGTACAAATAAATTAGGAAAAACGGGGAAACTTGAAATTTTCCAGATACCGAATAGATTCAACAGATAAAGTAAAAAAAGGTCGGACAAGCGCCCGACCTTAAAATTATGCTATTTATTGATCATCAATTTCCCTGAAAATAGGACTAATTGATCTGATTTAAAGGTATAAACATAAACACCGTCAGGTATATTTTTAACATTCCAAACCCATTCTCCTTGTTGGGTATGAATAGGTTGAGTTACGATTATTTTTCCATTTTGATCATAAATGTAAAGAACACTGCTTTTGTCAAACGATTTCATATCCCAAATAAAGGCAGCATATTCACTGGCAGGATTGGGCATCACTTTCACGGAAGCAATAAATGGAATGTTATTATGGTTATTTCCTTCATTAGAACCTACTCTTAAACTTCTTGGAGGTGCAGGGATATCATCTATGCAGATATCATATAACGCACATAAAATGTTTCTTGCTAAAATAGCTCCTCTGTAATTGTTTGAATACGCATAAGTTTCTAAAGTAGCGATTTGTAAGCTATCAAGATTATAGATCGTTTTATTGTTTAGTGCTATCGATTCCCGAATCGAAATATACTCTCTGAAACTTGCTATTTCTAAAATTTCTTCTTCTGTAAATTTTTCTGTACTATTTTCAAGAATATCCAAATAGATATCGGCTTGTGTAAAATTATTCTGACTGATAGCAATTTCAGCCAAAGAAAAATAATCACTATAAGAGCCTCTGCTTTCCAAGTGGTTGATTATATTGGTGTAATTATAAACTGTATCAGATAATAAAAGTTCAGTTTTATAGTTATGATACTCATCTCTATAGGTTTTAAAAGCTGAAAGTTCTTCTTCCATTTCTGTCCTTAATGTTTTTTCATCCCAACTGGATTTAATAAGGTTAATCATATATTCCGGAAGCGGATTAGGTATTTCGTATCTTAATTTGTCAAGAAACTCTTCACTTTTGGTAGCATCCGGATTGGCAAGACAAACTTCTAAAAGCAAAGCAGGAGGAAGTAAATTTTCCATTGCAACTGTAAGTAATACATCTTGTGATAAATACGGGGATTTAGCTATGAGTTCATTTCTTAACTTCCAAACATCATCAGACCATTCTCCTTGAATGAGTTGAAGCATTTCAGGAGTATTTCCTGCATCGATTAATTGGTTGTAGTTATACCTCAAATTTGCATAATCCAGGGTTATAGAGGCTAATTCTGCATCAATGATTTGAGGATATAAACCAAATATTTTTGATGGACATGGATTCTCAGGTGCTGTTACAGTACCAATAGTAGCTGTAGTATAATTTGTTAAAACTTCATTTGAATTATTAGGGTTGAAATAATAAAACAAGTAATTGGCATTGTTTATATATTGCATATTAATACTATTCGGTAAAGTAAAAATATTACCTGCAGCTACCGTTTGACTTACACCATTTACAATATACTCCATGTTTTGATACATATTAATCCCATTTACAACCGAATTAGGATCTATAGTTACCATTATATCATCAAAAGTATTATTTGTATGTTCATTACAAATAGATTTTAATCCATTAAATGGATTGGGTTGATAATAATTATGTCCTACAAAAATTTGAGCATTGTCTAAATCTATAAATTTATTTTTATAAACCATATTGTTGTCAACTCCACTTGCTTTGATTTTTAAGCCATAAGCAGAACCCAAGAAGGTAGAGTTTTTAAGAAATCGATTTTCTTCGATTCTAAAATTTGAAGCATATTCAAAGTCGGCTCCAACAGGATAAGAAATTAAACTGGAATTATTTTTACCTATAACAAAATCATTATTTAATAATTTCACATTATGTAATCCGGAAACAAACACACCACAATCATTATTTGTAAATTGTGTAGAACTTATTTTTACTTGCTTCATTGTCCCTGAATTTAGAATAACGATACCATATCGTAAACCTGAAAAAATAGAAGGTACATCAACATAAGGACTAGCACACACTTCTCCTGAAGCAACATTTGAAAAACATTTTGGCTGAACTGAAAAACCTGAATTCTTAGCAAAAATTCCTGAAGAGGAATATTGGTTTATAGGTGGATTTGGATTAGTTTGTGTATCAGTAAAACTACAACCGGTAAAAGATATTCCGTTAACACCAAACAACTTGACATGAGTATCAAAAACTAATCCCGTACTATTAAAATTAGTGTCAATAACAAAATTACAATTAGTGAATTTAGACCGATTAGCAAATTCAATATTACCGTTCATATTTTCATATGGTCTGAAGATAACTGAATTCATACAGTTTTTAAAGGTACTATTCGTTGCATACACAATACCCCCACTTTTTGAAGGATCAGATAGATCACCCACTTTAATACCACAGATTGCATTTTCAATGGTAGCGCCATTAAATACTACAATTCCTTGATTTGCATTAGCTCCCATCTGGGATTGTGTCGAATTCCCTTCAACAATAATTCCTTGCCAAGGGGTATTTGAACAATAATTGGTTAAAGTTCCACCATTAATAATAAGTTTACCACCGGGCTTTACAATAACTTTAGCGTTATTTGATATGTGTAATTTGTTTGAAACAGTTAAAGTTGCATTGTCTTCTATTGTTATATTTACACCTAAAAATCCTTCATTACTCCACACTATATTTTGATTAATAGTTGTATTTTCTAAAGCAACTGATGGATAAATTAGATCTCCAGTAATAGTAATTTGTTTGAGCAAAGAATGTAATAACACGTTGTTAGAATAAAATTTAATCTTAATGTATGGGTTTGTTTCATTTGTTGAAACTACTCCAATTGTAATATTATTTGTACCTTGTCCTGAAATAATTGTAAAATTAGGACTTGTTTCCCATATAATAACAATTGATGATGGGAGTTCTTGTCCTTGGTATTCATATGACTTTAATTCACAAACATCTATACAGGAATTTCCAATAATTGTACCTCCATTGCCAAATACAGTTTTTTTAACTGCTGAATACGCATCAACCAAACCATAGCCAACTTCTTCATGCCAAGTTCCATTATTTCTACCCGGTGTATTTTGATAATCAAATAAGCCAACTTTTTTAGCAGTACTTTCGATAATATTATTAACTTGTTGATTGGTTAGATTTGGATTAATGGTCAATATTAATGCGGCAACTCCTGAAACAAAAGGACATGCAACTGATGTTCCATAAGCGTTTAAGTCATAATTTGTATTATTATAACCATGATTTCCTTCTCTGTCTATAGTTGCAATTTTTGTTCCTGGAGCAACAATATCAAGCTTTTCACCATAATTACTACCATCTTTATCCCAAGGGTCAGAATGACTATCGTATCTACCTCTTTCTCCATATTTGTTAATTGCCCCGACAGCAATGATTTTATCATAATATCTTGCCGGGAAGTTTATTGAATTCCGATTATCATTACCCGAAGAATTAACCCAAATACAACCTAATCCATTTCTACCATCTTCAAGAGCATCTTTTATCGCAAACTTTATGACATCATGGTGATAATTTTGTGACCATGAATTACTTAATATGCTACATCCAAACTCTTCCCATGATTTGTTAATCGCTTCTGCAATATGTTTATTTCTGAACATAGGTCTATTATTAAAGAAGGCAAAAAAAAGATTGTCACTTTTAAAAATTCGAATTGGTACGATCTCTACATTTGGAGATACTCCAGCAACACCAATATCATTATGTGTTGCAGCGATAATTCCTGCACTTCCCATTCCATGCTTACAATCACTACAAGGAAGACCTGTGCCCACTCCATTGGCTGTATATCCTTCTAATACTTTACTGATTCCATTTTGAAGAAGATCTTCGTGATGTTCAACCCCATCATCAATAATTGCGATTTTAATATTGCCTCCAAAATTTAAACCAAGTGCATTTAAAAAACCCCATGCTTCGGGAGCATTAATATCTACATTTGTGATCCCGGGGTTTCCCGTGTTGTTAAGACCCCACTGTTCAGGATAGTATGTATCATTTGTATTTAAAGAGCCTGTACCATAAAAATCAGGGCAAGAATAAAATACTTGACTTGTGTCATATAAAATATTAGATATTTCAACTACATCTTGTTCATTTTTACAGATTATTGAATATTTATTGTTAGATTCATTAAGAATTTGGATGTTTTCAAAATCTGATAATTGTTGTTCAAGAGTTGCCTGCAAAACCGGATGTTTAAATCTTATTAATACTTCATTTCTTAGCCATATATGAGAATTATTGACAATTTTTGAATATGTAAAAAAAGCTATATCATTTGTGTCAACAGAAATTATTGAAATTAAAGAGTCTTTATCAAATGAAGGCAAATCATTACTATAAATAATAATATTATCATCATCATTATCATAATAAACTAAATCAGAAGGATTACTAAAAATATCCATAAGGTTTTTTACAATTAGATCATAATGATCTATATTTGAGACTATTATATTTGCAGAATTAAAATCGTCAACCCAGTAAATAGATTCATTATTTGAAAAATAATATCCTTGATGAGAGTACGAATTATTATGTTGTGAAAATGCTGATAAAGAAAAAATCAGCGTAAATGTTAAGATTAAAATTTTTTTCATAATTAATCACTGTTGTCCGATAAAAA
>DIRT01000011.1 GCA_002427605.1 Bacteroidales bacterium UBA5429
AAATTGTTATTTTTACACAGCCTGACAGGAGGTGTAGCCGGATAAAGGGGTGTATTATCCTGGAATTTGTACAATCCTCTACTAGCTCCCACATTGGTGGATGTAAACTTAGGAGAAGGGCTTCCCCATCCGGGAACCGCTTCATTGACAGCAATAACTAAGTTACTCACTCCATCGTAGGCAAAGGGTTGATCTAATTCTATCTCAATCCACCCGGAACTGGTTGGGAAAGTAACTTCACCATTGAAAACTTCTGTCAAATCAGCTAAAGCAACCCAGTCAGTTGTACTCGAAAAAGCTGTTTTGGAACTGTTTCCCCAAATAGATCTCCCAAATATTTGCAGTGTTAAAGTTGCCGACTCCATCCCAATGCCAACGCAACTTTGTAATGGAATCAAAGGTGTTATTCCAACCACCATTCTCTAACTCAGACTTTAACACAATATGCTGAGTATAAGAATACTCATATAAAACATACATTGGAATGTAGTAGAAATTTAGATTTTTTTTCTAAAATGTTATAAAAGGAGTAAAAAAGCAACTATTTAATAAAGGTCTGCTCAATGTCGGTACGGGTCAGCAATGAACGACTCAATGTAACCGGATCCGTATATTCCAGTTCTTCATTGATACCAACTCCCCGTGCCAATGTCGTAATTTTAGAAACCCAATCTTTTATTGACTTATATATATAATAATTGGTAGTATCTCCTTCCGGGGTAGCCGGGAGAGCCAAAAGAACTTCAACCGGTTTAGATTCTGACACTCTGTTGACTAGTTCCTGCACTCTGATTTGTTGAGGACCTATACCATCCATGGGAGAGATGACCCCGCCCAAAACATGATAGACACCTCTGTATTGTTGAGTATTTTCAATCGCTATCACATCCCTGATATCCTGAACAACACAAATGGTTGTTTGATCCCGTTTAGGATCGGCACAAATAGAGCAAATCGCTTCGTCTGAAAGGTTATAACATACTGAGCATATCTTTAACTCTTCATGTAACTTTTGAATAGCATCTGTCAATAATGTCAATTCTCCCGCATCTTTTTTTACTAAATCCAACACTATACGTAGTGCCGATCTTTTTCCGATACCGGGCAGTTTTGCTACTTCATTGACACAATTTTCTAATATTTTCGAATATTGAATTAACATCCTGGATTTTTTTTGGCAAAAATAAAAATTTTCTTGATATTTATTACTATTTATTGCTATCTTTGCAGGTTAATAACTATTCTTTAATGTAAGAAATTTTCACATGAAAAAATTTACTTTAATTTTATTTTTATTTCTTAGCTCTACACTGATAGCCTATTCATCAGTCCCACAGAATATTGCAAAAAATGTGGCATACAATTTCGTAATAGAAAAGGGTGAAATCTTAAACTGCAGTATTGATAAAATTGAATTGATCGAAACTTTTTACAATCAAAATGAAGAGGTGATGTACCTTTTCAACATTGCCGGTCAAGGATTTGTTTTGGTTTCTGCTTCACCTATTGCGCACCCCATTTTAGCATTCTCTTTCGAATACCCATACCAAACCAATCCTGCATTGGAGGCCTGGTTAAATGGTTATGTTGATCAAATCGTACAACATACCAAGGCGGGAACCCCCATTCCTCCTAAAAATCAACGTGCCTGGGATCATTACACGGCATCCCCTTTTACTCCCTATTCAACCAGTGATGTGGTTGTTGGACCACTTATCACCACCCGTTGGGATCAAAACAAATATTACAACACGTATTGTCCCTGGGATCTTGCCGCCGGGTCCTATTACGATTATCGAGTTCCCAATGGATGTGTTGCATTGGCTATGGCACAGTTGATGAATTACTATCGTCATCCTGAAACAGGAGTTAGTGGAACCTCCTATGTTCCATCGCCTTATCCAAGACAAACAGTCTATTTTGATCAACATACTTACCATTGGAATGCCATGACCAATCGGGCAATGGAATACACCAATGAAATTGCAAAACTGGTTTATCACGTTGGAGTTTCCTGTGAAATGGGATATAGTCCTGATGGTTCAGGTGCTTACACTCAATTAGCAGCAGAAAGGTTAGTAGAGCATTTTAAATACAGCACTGACTTTCGTGTTACCTCTCCGATAGAATTCGCCAGTAATCCTCCGGACTATGTCGTATTGCTAAAAAAAGAACTAGACTCTTTACATCCTTTGGTTTATAGTGGCTACTCCATGGGTGGAGGTCATGCCTTCCTTAGTGACGGTTACCGTGATGATGATTATTTTCACTTCAACTGGGGTTGGGGCGGTTCCGGTGATGGGTACTTTATTCATGACCAGATCACCTTCAATCAAAATGTATCAGTGATTCGTAAATTGTACCCTGCATCAGATTACCCGCTTTACTGCAGTGCCACTACCCGATTAACCGCCTCTACAGGCTATGTTACCGATGGCTCTACCAACAAACCTTATCAAACCAATCCGGATTGTGGATGGATGGTAGCTGTACCCACTGCAACCAGTTATACTTTTACATTTGACCGTCTTAGTTTGTATCCCAATGTTGATTTTCTAACCATCTATAACGGTCCTTCAGAAAGTGATGGAGTAGCTCACACTTTTACCGGAACTACACTCCCTACCGGCTCATTTACAATCAATGCGGATAGCGTTCTGATTCAGTTTACAACTACCGATCCAAATAAAGATCAGCATAATTATCAAGGATTTTTGATGAGCTATACCAGTAATCCCCAAGGAGGTGATTGTGCTTTTAACACCAATTTAACCCAACAGGTTCATGCCATTCTCTCCGATGAAAGTCCGGCAGGTGTAAACTACAAACCTTCCCATATATGTAACTGGAATATCAAGCCTACTTTTGTTACCAGTTATGCTTTTGCTTTTACCCGTTTTGATTTGGGATTAGGTGATTTTGTGGACATTTATGATATGACTACAACCACTCCCATTTTTTGGAAAAGATTTGACATTTATAATATGCCATCCGGCATAATGAATGCTCCATTCCCACGTATGAAAGTGACCTTTGTATCGGATAACTTTGATCAAAAAGATGGATTTGATCTGGAATATTATGCTATAGTGGGAGTCAATGAAGAATCGGAATTGAACGACTTTGGCTATTATCCCAATCCGGCATCAGACTATTTTACCTTACAGTTTGAAAGCGACAAACATGAAACTATGGAGTGTAAAATTATTGATTTGAGCGGCAAAATTGTTCATTTACAAGAAATTAACCATGCCGGCGGAGAGTACAGTGAAACCATTTCTGTTTCTCATTTGGCTAATGGAATCTACTTCTTAACTTTAACAACATCAACAGGAAAAGCGGGAGGGAAATTAATTATTAACAAATGATAAAGATATGCTTTTTTTAAGAAAACTCTTTTTCTGGGTTTTGGCATTCTGCCTCATTGAAGCAGCTTCTGCCCACGATTTGGATAGTGTTCTTGAAAAAAACATCAGTTTTATTGAAAATATAGGTCAGTGGGAAGATGAAGTCCTTTTCAAATTGGCCTACCAGAATAGCACACTCTTTTTTGAACGCCATGGAGTGACTCATGTTCTTATCGACCCCAAGGGATTGGAAGAGATACGAAACTCCAAATTCACACGTAAACCTGTAAGCCCAACACTGAATGCACACGCTTACAGGCTCTCCTTTCGCGATGCACTACCGTCCCCCCAAATTAATAAATATCATAAAAAAAGTTATTATCATAATTATTACCTCGGGAATGATCCTACACGCTGGAAATCAGAAGTTCCATTGTATCAAGCGATTGAATATCAAGAGCTATATCGGGGAATTAACCTTCGCTATTTTGAGCAGGAGTATCTTCTGAAGTATGAGTTTGAAATTGCACCTTATGCAGACCCGGGACAAATAAAAATGGTTTATGAAGGAGATGTGAAGCTTTCCATTAAAGGGGGAATGCTCTTTATCAAAACCAGTGTTGGAGAGGTTCGGGAGATGCAACCCTATGCTTATCAGATTGACAATCAAGGAAATAAAAAAGAGATCTCCTGTCGTTTTAACCTTCAAAGGAATAGTGTTACTTTTGAACTGGGAGATTATGATCCGGCCCAAAAGTTGATTATAGACCCCACTTTGATTTTTTCCACCTATACAGGTTCAACTGCAGACAATTGGGGATTTACGGCCACCTATGATTTAGACGGCAACATGTATGGAGCGGGCATTGCCAACAATACCGGATATCCGCTCAGTCTGGGGGCTTATCAAAATTTTTATGCCGGATATTGGGATATTGCCATCAGTAAATTTAACCCTACCGGAACGCAATTGCTTTTTTCCACCTATTTAGGGGGTGCTATGTCGGAAATGCCACACAGTCTGGTCGCTAATCACAACAAGGAGTTGTACCTTTTTGGAACAACCGGCTCTTCCAATTTTCCAATTACTTCACAAGCCTATCAACCGGTATTTAATGGAGGAAACAATTGTACTACCACTAATGCTATAAATTTCCCTCAAGGAACTGATATTGTGATCGTTAAGTTCAATCAAAGTGGAACTCAGCTTTTAGCTTCAACCTATTTGGGGGGAACCGGTAACGACGGTCTAAATTTAGCCGACGTCTTGGTTAAAAACTATGCTGATGAAGTTAGGGGTGAAATTATTCTGGATGACCAAAGTAACCTGTATCTCACTTCTTCGACTTTATCTGCCGATTTTCCCGTCACGACAGGTGTGCCATTTTCCGGTGTCCAGGCTGCTATTCTCTGCAAATTGAATCATAATCTTTCTTCTTTAATTTGGAGTAATTATTTTGGGGGGGATGGAAGTAATTACTCTGTTGCCGGTTATAGTCTTGCATTCGGACCCAATAACTCTGTTTTCATTACCGGGGGTACAAACAGTCCAACCTTAGCGGGAACGGCTCAGGGAGTGCAAACAACTTATGGTGGTGGCGTTACAGATGGCTATTTAGCTCGTTTTGACGCTCAAGGTGAAAACTTACTGGGGTTTACCTATTGTGGAAGTGACGTTTATGATCAGTCTTATTTGGTTAAAACTGATCGCTATTTCTATCCTCACATTGTAGGACAAACTTCAGCTCCGATGTATTCTTTCTATCAAAATGCAACATGGCACTTCGGGATGGGACAATTTATAAGCAAGTACACTCCTACTCTGGATTCTATAGTATGGTCAACGGAATTCGGCAATAATTTAGCCGGTCCTGACATCTCCCCTACTGCGCTGTTGGTGGATGTCTGCAACAGAATCTATATTTCCGGCTGGGGAGGCAATCGTATCAATGGTTTCGGGGGCACTTCCGGTTTACCGATTACTTCGGATGCGATTCAACCCACAACAGACAATAACGACTACTACCTGATGTGTATCGCGGATGATGCTTCTGCACTGCTATACGGTACTTATTTTGGAAGTTCACAATTTATGCCGGCGGAACATGTGGATGGCGGAACCAGTCGTTTTGACAAGCAAGGACGTATCTATCAGGCAGTTTGTGCCGGATGCGGAGGTTCAAGCAGTTTCCCAACCACTCCGGGAGCATACTCACAAACCAACAATAGCAGTAATTGCAACCTGGCCGTATTTAAGATTGACTTCGAAATTCCGGCAGTCATTAGCGAATTTGATATGCCCAATACCGTGTGCGCTCCTGCAACGATCCAATTTACCAATAACTCTCTGACTTTAGGACCCAATACGAATTTTTTCTGGGATTTTGGAGATGGAACAACTTCCACTTCATTCCAACCGGACCACACTTATTCTCAACCCGGGACTTACCAGATTACATTGATTGTTCAAGACTTAAGCAGTTGCAACCTGGCAGATACAATTACAAAATCCGTACTGGTACTAAGCAACTCTTCCCAATATTTTCCCAATCTATTCAGTTGTGCCGGTGACCCTGTTCAGATTGGACTCCCTCCGGCTGCAGAGGGTACCGTGACCTATACCTGGACTCCCACAACCGGATTAAGCAACAGTTCCATATCCAATCCATATGCTTCACCCACCAATACAACGACTTACCAGCTACTAATCTCTGACGGAACGTGCAGTGACACCATATACCAGACTGTAGAAGTGGTTGAGATTGACATTGATCTTCCCCCGCAAATTGTAATATGCGAAGGAGAGGATTTGCTTTTTACCCCAACCATCAACGCAACACATAGTAATCTGCTCTATTATTGGTCCAGTAACCCCAACTTTACTACCTTCCTCAACAACGATTATTCAGACCCTACACTTCAAATTAGTTCCTCCTGGGGATCAGGAGTCCTCTACCTCAAAGTTGTGATGGAACCGTGTGAGGTTATCGCTTCCGTTCCCTTCACCGTTTCTACAGTTGAGTATATTGATCCTGAACAATTTGTAAGTTGTTTCAATGAAAATGTAGAACTTCAGCTGGCAATCATTACACCCAACTGCACCTACCAATGGGCACCGGAGGAGTATATTATTTCTGGAGGCAACAGTGCCAACCCGGTAGTTAATCCTCCAACACTCACCACTTTTTATGTAACCATCACCAACAGCGATGGGTGTACTGCTGTCGTTTCCGTTGAGGTAGCCAAACAGAGTGGAACTTTCCCCTTTCCATTGGAAGCCTGGTGCGATGATACCGATATTTTCATAGGTGAATCAACCTTTTTAGAATCAACAAATTACACAGACAATCAATACACCTACTCATGGACTCCCTCAGAATCATTATCTTCACCTCATACCCCAACTACTACAGCCTCACCTGAAGTAACAACGCTCTACACCATTGAAGTAACCGACCATTTTGGCTGTACAAAAAGTGATACCATTACCGTTTTTGTAACTGAACGGATCTGTGATGAACCTTACGTTTACGTTCCTAACGCATTTACCCCAAATAATGATGGTAAAAATGACATCTTGTTCGTTCGAAGTGACATTCTGGAAGAGTTCGTTTTAAGTATATATGACCGATGGGGAGAACTGATTTTTGAAACCAACTCATTAGATAAAGGATGGGATGGAACTTATAAAAATGAACCCTGTATGCCTGGTGTATACGACTACTTTTTGGAAGGGTATTGCAATAACAAAAAAGAGATTCTTAAAAAAGGAAATATCACACTAATCCGTTAAACCTGTAGCCATGAAAATAAAAGCACATATACCCATTTTGATTTTAACCTTGTGTTTATGGAGTACGGCACTGTCAGCCCAAAACTTTGACATGATCCGTTTTAGCAGCTTAAATCCTTTAGCCAGCCAATACAATCCTTCTCTTTACACTCCCTATGAAGGGTATGTTTCTTTTCCCTTGCTTAGCAATTTGAGTGTTTCCGTAAGCAATTCTAGCATTCGTTATAACAAACTATTCGATTTGGATGAATTCGGAGAACCCACAATTCTCAATGCGGATCGTTTTCTTAGTTATATGAGTGAAAAAAACAACCTGCTGGGATCAACCTTCAGTGAAGAGATCATAGGGTTTGGTTTTCGTATTGATAAATGGTTTTTTTCTTTCAGTCAAAAACTCAAATTGGATGGACAATTAAACTATTCAAAAGATCTTTTTGGACTCATTATCAAAGGGAATAAGGGCTATATGGGACCTGATAATCCTGCAGATATAGACCTCAAAATGGACGGAACACTGTATCATGAAACTGCTTTTGGAGTTCATTATAAAGTCAATGATCAGTTCTCAGTTGGTGTAAGACCAAAATTAATTTCTGGAATTTTCGATATTAATGTACCTGACTTCAGACTCCAATTGTATACTGATCTCGATGAGAATAATTCTTTATTGCTCCGCTATCGCAGCAGAGTGGATATCGCTACACCTTTCCCCTTAGTAAAAGAGGACACCGATGGAACACTTGTTTTTAGAGATTTTAGTCGCTCTGAATTCGTATCCCATCTATTTAACAGCGGAAAACTGAATCCCGGATTAGGAATCGATCTTGGGGGATCATATCAGATCAATGATCAGGTCCAACTTTCAGTTTTCGTCAACGATATCGGTTTTATCAAATGGAGATCTGAGACAATCCGAATTAAAACAAAACCATTTGCGGAGGATAATTACACCAATGCTGAGGAAGGGTATGAATTCAACGAACTCGATCAGGAGATGCTTCAACAGCTTTTTACCGGTGATTCTTTAGGATCAACTCACTACATGACTTTTATAGATAGCTGTTTAAAAAAATTGGTTACTATTGAAAAGATCCCCCATTATTATAGCTCTTTAACCTCACAAATTGGAGTTGAAGGAACCTTTCAAGTCGCTCCTTCCCATCGCTTCATTGCACTATTCAAGGGGTATATCTTCAACCAAAGATTCTTACCTACTTTTACAGCTGCTTACAATGGAACCTTTTGGGATATGCTCGACGTTATCGTTTCTTATTCCATAATGGAAAAAAGTTATGCCAATCTGGGAATAGGAGTTGGATTGCGTTTTGGTCCCTTCCATATATATGGCGCCACCAACAGTCTATTTTCTGCTTTCAGACCCATACCGCTCAATTCTACACTCATCAACTATCAGTTTGGAATGAGCTTTACATGAGGCTATGAAAAAAATAACTAAAAAAACAAAAACGAATATTAACTTTAAAACAAAAATATCATGAGTATCATGATTCACTTTGAAGGCGTATTTAACGATCCGGGAGCAGAAACTGTTCCGGAATCCTTAACTAAAAAGGCGTTTAATCAACTTGTCAACAAAACCGGAAAAGGGAATGAATTCCTCGGTTGGCTGGATATTCCAGATCAGATGACACAGGAAAAGATTGAGGAGATTCAAAACTGTGCCGACCGTTTATCAGCTCAATCAGAAATTGTAGTTATGATTGGTATTGGAGGCTCCTATTTAGGAGCACGGGCTGTCATTGAAGCACTCCAAAATCCGTTTTATAACCTGATGGAAAAGGGGGAAACACCAAAGATTATCTATGCGGGACATCATATCAGCGAGGATTATCTACACCATTTGCTCCAATTACTAAATCATAAATCATACTCTCTCATTGTGATCTCCAAATCGGGAACTACCACTGAACCTGCTCTCGCTTTTCGTATCTTGAAAGAGCATTGCGAGAAAAAATATGGTTTGGAAGAGTCTCAAAAACGAATTGTTGCCATCTCAGACGCCTCCCGTGGTGCACTCAAACAATTGGCAAACAAAAATAACTACCAAACTTTTGTGATTCCTGACGATGTAGGCGGACGTTATTCCGTTCTAACTGCCGTTGGACTATTACCTATTGCCATTGCCGGATTTAACATTGAGCAATTAATTGCAGGAGCGGCTAAAATGAAAGAGGAACTATTTCAAAATGATGATCCAAACAGCAATGTTGCGATGCAATATGCTCTGTACCGCAATCTGTTATATAACAAAAACGGTAAAAAGATTGAATTGGTTGTGGCTTATGAACCCGAACTATTCTACTTTATTGAGTGGTTCAAACAGCTTTACGGTGAAAGTGACGGGAAAGAGGGCAAAGGTTTATTCCCTGCGGGAGCCATCTTTTCTACAGATTTACACTCTTTGGGACAATATATTCAGGAAGGAGAAAGGCATCTGTTTGAAACCGTAATCTCTGTCGAAAAGTCTCAATTTAAAGTTCCTATTCCTTATGATGAGGAGAATTTAGACGGATTGAACTACTTGCAATACAGAAGTATACATGAAATCAACCAAATTGCTGAAGAAGGAACTCGTCAGGCACACATATCAGGTGGCGTTCCCAATATCAGAATTCAAATTCCTGAAATCAATGAACAGCATTTGGGTGAGATGATCTTCTTCTTTGAAATGAGTTGCGCTTTAGGTGGCTACCTCATGGATATCAATCCATTCAATCAGCCGGGCGTAGAAGCGTACAAACAACAAATGTTCAAACTACTTGGGAAACCAAAATAGCTAATATTCAACATCTTATGACTATCAGAAAAATTGCACGAAATCACCTTGGGGTGAGATTGGTGATGGAACAGACAGCCGTATTGTCGGCAGTAGGTAAAAAGCGATTAATGCAAACTCCATTTATCACGCAACGAGCCAAACTGGAGACACAGTTTCAATTGCTTGAAACAGCTCAACAATGGGCTCACTCTATTGATAACCTGGAGAGTATCAATCATTTAATTGCTTCCATTCATGACTTTTTTGGCACCTTAACACGCCTTAAAAGGGGCGAGTTTATGGATGATCTTGATTTTTTTGAAATAAAAAGGGGGGGGATAACCATGGTTCAGCTCAAAAATGAACTCGAACTCGCATCCTGTCCCTCATTTCAACTCCGTGATGTTCAACCGGTTGTGCATCACCTGGATCCGGAAAATAGTGGACTACCCTACTTCTACATCTACTCCGCTTATGATCCCAGACTCAAGGAAAAGCGCAAAGCATACGACCAATCTCAGGACAAAGAGGAAAAAGATCGCTTATTTGGAGAGATCTCACATCTGGAGAACCAAGTTCGTCGGGAACTCTCAATCACTTTGCGTCAATATGTTGCATCTCTGGAACAAAACCTGGAAACTATTGCAGAACTGGATTTGACATTAGCCAAAATTCAATTAGCCGAAAAGTGGGGATGCTGTATTCCACAAATTGCTGAGTCCGGAATAGCGTATGATGGTTTATTTCACCCGTTGGTGAAAGAGCGATTGGAAGAAAGCGGAGGTCAATTTCAACCGATTGACATCCAATTAGATACTACTCCCACCTTGATTACCGGAGCCAATATGTCAGGAAAAACGATCTTCTTACGCAGCATAGCTTTAGCGCAATGGATGTTTCAACTGGGTTACTTCATTCCGGCTCAAAAAGCGCAAATCGAGCCGGTTGAGGAGATCTTTATCAGACAAGAAGAAGAGGAATCCTCTGAACAAGGCGGTCTCTCCTCATTTGCTTCGGAAATTTTATGGATTGACCATATTATACAGGAGGTAAAAAAAGGCAAAAAATCATTGATTTTGGTTGATGAACTCGCCAGAACCACCAATCCTACTGAGGGAAGAGCTTTGGTTTCCGCATTTATTGATATCATGAAGCAGCATCCCAACTTTGCTTTGATCACAACGCATTATTCCGGTGTTGAGGGTGAATGTCGCCGACTCAGAGTCCGCGGTTTGCAAGGAATTGACCCAGAAGTTGAAATCACACCTGAAACGATTCATCAATATATGGATTACAGTCTCATCGAAAGTGATGAAAAAGAGGTTCCCCATGAAGCATTGACCATCGCTCAGATTTTCAAGGTAGACAAGGAGTTTTTGGAATTAGCGAACCGATATATTGAAAAGTAGTGACAGGTCGCGACCTGTCATTACGGTAAATGAAAAAAAGGCGGAAGGCGGAGGGCAGAATCAATTACGAATTACGAGGGAATTTTGTTGTTGTGCTTGGCTGTAGAGACGCAATGCGTTGCGTCTCTACGACCATACATCGTATTTTTTTTCACTGATAATCAGGGTTTTCAATACACAATTTATCCCCAAGGCATCATATTCCAGAGTGGGGAAATAAAATTCCTAAAAAGGAAAGCCTTTTCTGCCCCCCTTTTATTTTTATTTCCAAATATAAAATAAGAAGTAAGAAGTAAGGAATTGAATTTCAATTGGTTGCGTAATTTATTCCGCATTCCGCATTCCGCCTTCAATATTATTGTTTCACCACTTTTAGAGTTGCCATTTCACCGGTTTCGGTTATCGCTTTCACCATGTAAACGCCTGCAGGAAGTTGAGCAATTTGAACTGAACCATCGATTACTTCCTGAGCAATCACTTTTTGACCCAACAAATTAAAAATCTCTACGGATTGAATCATCTTTTCTGAATTGAAAGTAATCATATCTTGCGTAGGATTAGGATAGCAAGAGATGGCGAATGCGTTATATTCTTCAACAGCATCTTCAGGATCTTCCGGATCTTCACTTTCTCCTAGTTTTACAGCCCAACCATTAGCTCCAGATGCAGGACCGTTAGAGAATCCACCAATATAGTTTCCATCTGATGAAATTTTATAAGCAGCACCGTCCAGTCCGGTAGCATCAATATCATTCTCTGTCAAGAAACTACTCAACAAAACAGGTGCAGTGTCGGTTTCTGGATTGTAAATAAAGGGCAATCTGGTAAACATACCATAAGTTGCAAAACCAATAACGATACCATTATCTGAGATACAGCTAAAAGCAAATTCAACAGCTCCTTGAGGGGCTTCAAATGTTTCGATTGCGGTAGTGTTCATATCATAAATAAAAGCTTCTCCATCAGCACTTCCAACCACTTTTCCCTCGTTATTAATGGCACCAGCAACTCCTTCACTGGGATCGATTATAACGATGGAACCGTCAGGCATAAAGATAGATGGCATTCTGGCATCGGTTTGCATATCCTCCACCCAACCTACAGCAATACCTTGATTATTAACAGCATAAGCAGCTCCATAACGATATAATGGGGAACTCATTACTCTAAACTACTGAGTTTCAGTATTATAAATAAAACCCCAAGCTCCTAATTCCATAGTCCATCCCAATTGACCAACGACCCATTTTCCATTTTCAGAAATATCATACAGTTCATCTTCTTCACCCAATGTAACTGTGCCGGAGAGGGGTGTCCAGATCCCATTTTTTCTAACTGCTCCGATAGGATTTCCGTTACTATCTTCAATCAAACCAAAAACATCTCCATTATTATTCATGGAAGAAGTTCTGATAACTCCTGTTTCAGCTGCTGTAATAGCATTGGTTGCAAAGTCGTAATAACCGCTCAACGAAATACCTTGTCCGGAAGAGTTGATATCCATAATAGGAGTTCCGTAGTCAGATAACATGTTGAATTGAACTTGAGAAAAAAGTGTTGTTCCGCTCAATATTGGTCGGCTAAAATAATAAAAAAACTGTATCATTCATGAAAAAAAACAGCCCCGATATGAGGGCTCATACCGGGGAGTCTTTAACCATGAAAACAAAATATTACTTTTTACCTAAAAAGTCATTAACGTGTGCTGAATCTACAATTGCATCCTTGAACGTATAAGCTCCGGTTTTAGGAGAACGTTCCATTTTTACAACGCGTGTGAAAGATGTTCCACCCGCTTTTCTTAATGTTGCTACTGCTTTCTTTGCCATTGTATAATCGTTTTAAAATTTTTATTACTTAATCTCTCTATGTACAGTTACCTTTTTAAGATATGGATTATATTTTTTCATTTCCAATCTTTCAGGTGTATTTTTTTTATTTTTTGTAGAAATATATCTTGACATACCGGGTACGCCACTCTCCTTTTGCTCAGTGCACTCTAAAATAATTTGCTGACGTGCATCTTTAACTTTCTTTGACATCTTTCTTTAGTATTATTTACTTAATTAAACGTAACTCGTTAACGGACTGCAAAAGTACTATTTTTTTTTGAATAAAATATATAAGGGGGAATTTTTTTACTCTTTTTTCTCTATCTTACTCAAAATCAATCAAATAAAAACTAGACAATTCTACTCTTTGTTCAAAATTTGCCAAATTTTATCCTTTAACGGCGTTAAATTATAGTGGGTTGCGGCAGAAATAAAGATAGAATCTACATCTTTTGGGACTTTTCTTTTCAGTTCCTTCAACTCTTCTTCAGGAAGCAAATCCGTTTTTGTAATCACCAATATCCGATCTTTGTCAATCAACTCAGGATTGTAAGCTTCCAATTCGTTTAGTAAGATTTGATACTCTTTTGTTATATCTTCACTATCCACAGGAACGAGAAAAAGCAAGACGGAATTTCTTTCGATATGTCTTAAAAAGCGCAATCCCAATCCTCTTCCTTCAGAAGCGCCTTCAATAATTCCGGGGATATCGGCAACAACAAACGATTGATAGTCACGGTAGGGAACCACACCCAAATTGGGTTGAAGTGTCGTAAAAGGGTAATCTGCAATTTTAGGTTTTGCGTTGGAAAGCACAGATATCAGGGTTGATTTTCCTGCATTGGGAAATCCCACCAATCCAACATCAGCTAAAATTTTCAGTTCCAGGATAAGCCATCCCTCTACCCCATCCTCACCAGGTTGAGCAAAGCGTGGTGTTTGCAATGTAGGAGTTTTAAAATGCACATTGCCTAATCCTCCGCGACCCCCTTTCATGATAACTAATTCTTCGCCATCTTCCGTAATTTCGCCCAACACCTCATCCGTTTCCGGATCTTTAACCACAGTTCCAAGCGGAACTTCCACTATCGCATTCGCTCCATCCTTTCCATATTTATTATTAGAGCTACCCGATTCGCCATCCTCAGCTATAATATGTTTGGTATATCTCAAGTGAAGTAATGTCCAAAGGTTTCTGTTTCCCCGCAATATAACGTCCCCGCCTGCACCACCATTTCCCCCATCAGGACCGGCTTTCGGATCCTGAGCAGTTCTCATTAAGTGCGCAGAACCTCCCCCTCCTCTTCCTGATTTGAAAAAGATCTTGACGTAATCAATAAAATTCTCGTTACTCATATGTTATTCCCTCAATCCTTCCAATTAAACAATCTTCCGACTTCCCGGTTTTACAATAGGAATTCCTTGTTTGCAAAGTGGACAATCCTCTTTATCCCAGGTGATTACATCCAACTTAACAGCGTGATACAATGGATATTTAATCGGTTCTGAAGAACGATTCACCACACAGGCAATTCCTACCACTTCAGCTCCGAAGCCCTCCAGAACCTCAATCGTTTCCAGAGAAGATTTTCCGGTTGTAACCACATCCTCCACAACCAACACTTTTTGTCCGGTATGCACTTCAAATCCGCGACGTAGAGTCATTTTGCCCTCTTCACGTTCCGTAAAAATAGCGGGTACACCCAACTGGCGTCCCAACTCATAAGCCGCCACAATACCGCCCATTGCCGGTCCAACCACGATATCAATACCCAAATCTTTTACCTGATCTGCAATCACCTTTATAGCTTTTTCCGCCTTATCGGGATATTGCAACAGTTTTGCACATTGAAAATAGCGATCAGCATGTTTCCCTGAGGAGAGTAAAAAATGCCCTTCTAACAGAGCTTCGGATTCTTTTAATAATTGGATAACCATCTTTACCTTAGTTTAAATTTAACCTGCAAAGATAAATAAAATTTCGGATTTCGGATTTCGGATTTCGGAAGTTTGGTTTTTAGCTTTTTTTTAATATATCCCATTGATATTTAATTATATATATTATTTGGAAATAAAAATAAAAGGGGGGCAGCATTTGTGGTGTCTTTTCTGTTAATCTATCACCCCACTCTTGAATATTATGTCTTTTAGAGAATGTGTGTTCAATTACGAAATCATATTGTCATAGAGACGCAATGCATTGCGTCTCTACAGCCACAATTAATTTAAATTCCTCTTTTAATAATTGCGTGAATACCTAATATTTGTTACGATTTTAATCTATCGCATAATAACATCATGGAGACAGGGCATGCCCTGTCTCTACGACAACCGTGTTCAATTTAAATTTGAACCTCGTAATTCGTAATTCGTAATTCGTAATTGAATTTATTTCGACTTTATTTCGTATCTTTGTTGCGTAAATTAGATGTTAGCAATCAGCTTAGGAAAGACCCCCATCACAAATATTAAAATATAAAAAAACAGAGACTATGAAAAGAATAATAATACTGTTTTTGACACTTTGTTCATTTACAGTTTTCGGACAGACAGAAAGTGAAACAATCAAAAAGGCAAATGAGTTTATTGCTGACAAAAAGTATGAAACAGCGTTCAAGTTGCTTGATGAATTTGACCCGCAAAATGACAAACCTGACATCGTTTTGCTCAAAGAGGAAATTTTGCTGAATTACTTTGTAACAAGCATTATGCACCGACTGTTTGCTTTGAAGGACATTGATAAAGAGGAAGATATTTTAGATTACAGGGGTAAAGAAGGCGCGTATAGTATGCAAATGTTTCAAGTGGACAGCATTCTTACAAGACTTATCACAATTTACCCGGACAACTGCAAACTTCACAAAGGACTTGCGGATTATTATTATGACGTACATTTGAGATATAGCGGACGTTGGCTATTAGACGACGATGAATTGTTTCCGCTAATAGAAACAAATTTTCAAAAAGCAGTTGACGGAAATTGTGCTGACTATTTATCTTATTATGTTTTGGGTTACCTAAATCTTGCACAAGAAAAAACAAAAGAAAGTATTCCGTATTTGCTGAAATCAATTGAACTGAATGAAGATTATGCAAGTGCTCATTACAACTTAGCTTATGCTTATCTTTATACAGACGACATGGAAAACGCATTGAAATATGCAAAAACTTCTCTTGACTTATACAACGAAAATGAATATAAAAGCGATGCTGCACGAATGGTTGGAGTAATTTATACCGAACTTAATGACGATAAAAATGCTTTGAAATATTACGAAATAGCAGACAAAATCGACCCGGAAAACTATTACAACATTAAACCCATGCTCAACTTATACTTAAAGAGTAACAACAAAAAAGCAAATGAGACAACAAAAGCGTTTTTCAATTTAGCACCTGCAAACCCGACAATTTACAACGACCTTGAAGAAATTTATTTCAGCTACCAAAAAGAGAAAGACCTAATTGCCTTTTACAAGACGCAATTTTCTGAATTTAAGGACGACAATAAAATTCAAGGAAATTTGAATTTTTATATGGCAAGAATTTACCTTTACACAAACAAAAAACTTGCAAAAAAACATTTCAAAAAAGCAAAAAAATATTTTGAAAAAGTATTTGACGAAAACCACGCTGTATTTAGCGCAATTAACGACGGACTTGAACGCTGCAGATAACGGTTATCTTGAAGGCGGAAATCGGAAGGCGGAAAGCGGAAAATTTAAAATTAAAAACTTTCGACTTTCGCCTTTTTCCATTCCGAAATCCGAATTTTATCATATATTTGTACCGATAAAAGCAATTGACAAAAATGAAACGAGTAGTTATTTGTATCACTTTATTGATATCAATCTGTTTGTCGGTGAAGGGACAAACCTTTACAGATTCACTTGAAACAGACACCCTGCGATTTCATCATTTTACCGTTACTATCAAATATCCGGCGAGTTATAGTAAGGATACAGTTGTAGATTCCGGATGTAATATCACTTATTATGCTTCACAACCATCTGGTAGTAAGTTGATTATCATGTATGGAGATTGTGAATTAAGTTTTGAGGAAAATTGCACAGTTACCGGTGAATTTGAAACAGATGACAGATTAATAATGAAAAGAACGTGCCCTTTGAATCAACATGCCAGAATTGATTTCTTTAAAGGAAGTAGGATTAAAGTTGCCTATCAAGATGTGCCTGTTGACGAAGTTGAACAATTTGAATTTATAGTGGATTCCGCCGTTGTTAATCGGTTCAGTAGGAATTAGCCCTCCCCTAACCTCCAAAACGGGGAACAATCAATAAAAACGAGAAAAAAATGGTTGTGAACATGGTTGTATTCATAACAAAACCGTAATTCGTAGTTCGTAATTGATCACTCATATTCAAAAAAGGAATAATATTCCAGAAACCACCCCGCCCTTCGGGCACCCCTCCTTCGTCCAGAGGAGGGGAGTTGAAATAACAAAAGAGACACCACAAATCCTGCCCCCCATTTTTTTTATTTCCAAATAATAAAGAAGAAAAGTGAAGTCGGAAAGCGAACATTTCGACTGCGCTCAATGACCGAAATCAAAATAATAATTCTAAATTTAAGAATCCGAAATTTATTTTATATTTGCACTTATAAAATGAATATAAAAAACAGAAGGTCAAACTAATAACCAAAATGATATGAAAAAACTAATTGGTATAATATTCTCTTTTTTTCAATTGTTAGTACATTTGCTCAAATTGAAATAGCTGATTGCATCATAATGATTGATAAAAAAGTTGATTTGGATATTAGTGTTAATTTTTATTTTCAAAACGACAATTTAGATATTGATACAATCAAATGTTCTTATTATTTCTGTAGTTTAGAAGTTTCACAGGAAGATTGGGACAAATTGCAAACCATCCATGATTCCAATACTGTTGTTTTAAATGTGATTTGGACGGAACAATTTTGTGATTTTACAACTAAAAAACATTACTTTAGTAGTCAAATTGATTTGAATCATTTGAAGCGCATGAAAGTGATTAATATTACCACTTTTAACAAGAAAAAAACAATTTATTTTTTTGACATTATTGGAGATGGATTCAATACTATGCACCTTTATGAGAAAAAATTTGGAAATAGAAGAGCTTTCTTTAAAAAAATTGAGATATAAAGGGGATGATCCAATATTTTTGTGTAAATGATAAACTGTCTATTTTCTCGTTTTTTGTTGTATATTTGCACCTACATTATATTATTCCATGATTCGTAAAAATCTACTGTTTGCTTTGCTATTTTTTACGGTGACTGTAGGGAAAGCACAAACTGATATTTTTAGATCCCTTTTTGATACCATCAAATCATTTGCTCTGGAATTGTATTTAACTCCCGAGGGGAATGACTACAGTGCATACGGAGATGGGTTGAGTTATGGTATGGAGGGGTTGTTGCGGATGTATGAGAACACCCATGAAAGTGAATACCTTCACGATTTTATTTGTGCCTCTTCGGAAGTAATCCAAAATAGGGATGACTATCGGGGTGTGATGAGAAAACTGCCTGTTTGGTCAACCAACCACAGAACGAAATGTTATGGTCCGATGACACACCAAACCGCACTGATTTTAATTCCGATGGTGCATTACTGTTATCTTGTAAAACAGTCTCATTATGACAAAATTGAGAAACTCTCTTTTGGAGAGAGGTGGTATACTTTTGATTCTGTTGCGATTACTCATTTTACAGATTACGCCGATTGGTTGGAAGAAAAAGTGATGAAAACGGTGCGTTATTACGACCAATATTACTGGAATAAAGACTCTTGTATGATTCAATATGCTGATGATCATTGTACACAGCGGTACGTAATTGAGGGAACCGACAGACAGATGAACTGGGGATATGTGTTTCTTTACCTGGCAATGATCAATCCCGGTACTGAGCAGAGTGCTTTCTACCTTGACAAATATGAGTCGATTATTTGTCGGTTTAAAAGCAGATTATCGGAACAAAACGGGCGCTCACAAACGAGCTACTATCTATGGCCGGAATTGGGGTGGACCCAATCTCAAAACGGGAAAGTTGAAGATATTTCTCATGGAGCAGCCAGCATTGACTTGATTCAATTCTCTTACGAGCATCGACAATTTATTCAGGAAAACTCTAAGAACAGATGCACTACAACAACCTACTTCTCGAAGCAGGAAGCACTGAAATTTGCCAATACTTTCAGCTATTCTGTTTACCACTCCCCTCTGCATTATCACAATGCCATTGATGGGAGTTGCTACTTTTGGAAATATCCCAAAGATTGCTCTGAGAAGGATTTTACTTTAGAGTATGGCTTAGCCCGGTGGCTGGGATTGAGTAAAATTGAGATTCACAACTCCTTATCCGATGCACAACTTTTCTACGGCAGAATTGCCGACTATTATACTTCATACCTGTTCAGACCCAGAAAGATGTTCCATGGAACCGTTGGAACCAATATGCTGGGATTGGCTACTGCTTCAACCTACAAACATCATTTCTCTCCAATTGGAGCCATTTCGTTGGACTCATTATCGATTCCTATTTTCAGCAATAGAGTGCTGAGCGGAGTTTTAAACCATAACAAAAAAGGTCAATTTTCTGTTCTGTTTCAAGATGAAACGGGGCAATACAACGAATATCGGTTTGAACTTACACCCACCCGGGCTAGTGTACCTCATCGCATCAGGAGAATCCATTTTGATGGAATTGGATACAGTTTGAAAAGCATCCCCTTATCCGCACAAGAGAAACAAAAAGTAACGGAAATAGTAACAAACAATAAGCCCAATAATAAAAACATGATTTTGGAAGGCAAGTTTTTAGGTTCCAAAAACAAGCAGCAACTCCAGATTCAAGGACGCAAATTAACCTTAACCGATTCTATATCACGCAAAAAGGTGAATAGTTATTCGCAGGCGTTACCAAGAGGGTCCTACCTCTATTGTGTTGGAAATTTCGATAAAAGCTCACAGGATCAGCTCATTATTTACAATAAAAACAACGGATTGTTAGAAGTTTTCAAATGGGATCCGGCAGAAGAACAGTTTATTGCGATTACCAGTTACAATTTTCCTCAGGATCAATTTATTGAATATATCACGACTGTATCGTTAAATAGTAAGTCCATTTTGATTCTTTACAGGAGCGCAGATAGGATATTTACTCTTTTCGAGATACAACTTTAACTATATTTTTGTACCTTTGCGTCTTTTTCTATATAGACTGTATGGGTGATTCATTAATTAGTATAAAGGGAGCCAATGTTCATAATCTTAAAAATATCGATGTAGATATTCCGAGAAATAAATTGATTGTTATTACCGGTTTATCTGGATCGGGGAAATCTTCATTAGCATTTGACACACTCTATGCTGAAGGTCAAAGACGATATGTTGAGAGTTTGAGTGCTTATGCACGTCAATTTATGGGTAAGCTTTCCAAACCCGAAGTAGAACTTATCAAAGGAATTCCTCCGGCAGTAGCCATAGAACAAAGAGTAATCTCAAAAAATCCTCGTTCTACTGTCGGAACAACAACTGAAATTTACGAGTATCTGAAACTATTATTTGCCCGTATAGGTAAAACCTACTCTCCCATTAGTGGTGAAGAGGTCAAACGGGAAACTATCAGAGATGTAGTCAACTATCTACACACTATACCCAAAAATCACAGATTATATATTCTCTCTCCAATCTCGCTCATTTCTGATCGAAACTGGTTTGAACAACTAGAAATATTTAAAATGCAAGGATTTTCCCGGGTAGTGATGAATCAATCTTTGATTGAAATAGATCAAATTCTATCCAGTAAAGAATCAAACGAATATGTTGACTTTTATTCTCAAAAATCAAAAGTCGAGCTATTTTTATTGATAGATCGCTTTAAATCTGATCGATTAAAAGAGCATCCTCAACGAGTTGCTGATTCGATTCAAACCGCCTTTTTTGAGGGTAAAGGAACCTGCGTCATTCAAGTTGAAAATGAAACAATTACCCGCCGTTCATTCAATAACTTTTTTGAACTGGATGGGATTCAGTTTGAGGAACTGATTCCTCATCTTTTCAGTTTTAACAATCCTTACGGCGCTTGTCCCGAATGTGGAGGAACCGGTGTAGTGGAAGGTTTCTCAGTAGATAAGATTATTCCTGATAAATCCAAATCTGTTTATGGCGGAGCCGTTTCTATTTGGAACAGTGAGAGTCTGGAACCTCATAAACGCCGATTTATCAACAAAAGTGCTGCTTTGGGTTTTCCCATCCATCGTCCCATTCATGAATTGACCCAAGAACAGTTTTTACTGTTATGGGAAGGAGATCATGAAAAGGATGTTTTTGGCGTATTGGATTCCCTGAGCGGATTGAAAAAAAATAGCTCCTACCACAATCACCTGATGGTTGCCAGAATTTCAGGTTCCACATATTGTCCCAAATGTCGCGGTAAAAGGTTGCGCGATAGTGCTCTTTATGTGAAAGTAAAAGGGTACAGCATCTGTGATATGGTCAATGTTCCGGTTAAGCAACTCTATCCCTTCTTCCAACAGTTTGAGTATGAAAGCGATACGGAGAAAAAAATCGCCTATCAACTGGTTCATGAAATCACCTCCCGATTGGGCTTTCTCAATGATGTCGGATTGGGGTACCTCACTCTGGACAGAAACAGCAAAACACTCTCCGGAGGGGAATCGCAAAGAATCAACCTGGCAACCTCTTTGGGAAGTAGTTTAGTGGGATCTCTCTACGTGTTGGATGAGCCCAGCATTGGATTGCATCCCAGAGATACGGAGCGTTTAATCTCAGTTCTAAAACGTTTGCGGGATATCGGCAATACCGTTGTAGTTGTGGAACATGACGAAGAGATGATCAAAAGTGCCGATTATATCATTGATATGGGACCTATGGCGGGCAGATTGGGTGGTGAAGTGGTCTTTACCGGAAACTATCAGCAACTGATTAAAGAATCGGATCATCTTACAGCACAATATATGCGAGGGATGAACAGTTTGGCAGGAATTGCAGCTCCAACTGGAAAGGAAACCCTCACTATTCCTATTCCGAAAATAAGGAGAAAATGGAAAAATTACATTGAAGTAGTTGATGCAGTGGCAAATAACCTGAAAAAAATCACTGTTAAATTTCCCCTCGATGTGCTGACTGTAGTCACCGGCGTGAGTGGTTCCGGGAAAAGTACTTTGATCAAGTCTGAGTTGTTGAATAGGGTCAATAATTACTTTTCAGGATTTGAACCCAAGGATAAAAAAGATTATAACCAGATAAAAATCACCAAATCGGGACTCAGTGAAGTGCTTTTGATTGACCAAAACCCGATTGGTAAATCCAAACGATCCAATCCGGCGACATATCTTAAAATATTTGACGATATCAGAAACCTGTACGCTCAACAACCTTTGGCAGTGCAGCGGAATTATAAAGCCTCCTATTTTTCCTTCAATACAGAAGGAGGAAGATGTGAAACCTGTATGGGTGAAGGAATTATTTACGTCGAAATGCAATTTATGGCCGATGTTGAACTTCACTGTACTGAATGTGACGGCAAACGGTATAAAGAGGAAGTTTTGGATATCAAGATTAAAGATCAGACGATTAGTGATATCTTAAACATGACGATCAACCAGGCATATGAGTTTTTCACTTCACTACCGAAAAGTCGACTTATCACTTCGATCATTGAAAAGATTACTCCTCTCATTGAAGTAGGATTAGGCTATTTGAAAATGGGGCAACCCTCCTCTACCCTTTCCGGTGGAGAAGCGCAGAGAATTAAATTAGCCTCTTTTTTAACCAAAGGGACGACAGACAAAAAATATCTTTTTATATTTGATGAACCTACTACCGGACTTCATTTCCATGATATCAATAATCTCTATCGTGCTTTTAATAAGCTGATTGAGATTGGAAACAGCATTATTGTGATTGAACACAATACGGAGTTGATTAAGTGTGCCGACTGGATTATTGACTTAGGACCTGATGGAGGAGATGAGGGTGGATCTGTAGTATTTGAAGGGACTCCCGAAGATTTGATCGACTGTGAAGCATCCTATACCGCAAAATATTTAAAACCCAAATTATCATAACTATGGCAACGTTTAATATCATCACCATGGGGTGTTCCAAAAACAGTGTTGATTCAGAAGTGATTGCTGCAAAACTAAAATCTCAAGGCAACAGCGTGCTGTTTGAAAGCGTTCAAAACACGGATTATGTGATTATTAATACATGTGGCTTCATCGGGGATGCCAAGGAGGAATCAATCAATGAGATTTTGATTCACCTGGAAAGAAAGAAAGCCGGAGATGTGAAAAAGGTTTTTGTAATAGGCTGTCTTTCTGAACGTTACAAAGATGAACTCATCGAATCGTTGCCTGAAGCAGATGGTATTTATGGTTTTAAAGATCTCAACCACTTTTTAAATGATCCCCAATTTGACCTGTTGCAATCTCCCGACAGAATTCTTTCTACTCCATCACATTATGCCTACATGAAAGTATCTGAAGGATGTGATAGAGAGTGTTCTTATTGTGCGATTCCGTTAATAAGGGGGAAGCAAATATCCAAGCCTATTGATCTGTTGGTGTCTGAGGCTCAAAAACTAGCCTCCCAAGGAGTGAAAGAGCTGATTTTGATTGCACAAGACCTCACCTACTACGGCATTGATATCAATGGAAAACGAGATTTGGAGCTCCTACTTCGCAGGTTAGCTTCTACGGAAGGATTAGAATGGATCCGGTTGCATTACGCCTATCCCATCGGATTTCCTTATGAGATTCTGGATGTGATGAATGAGTACAGCAATATCTGCAAATATATTGATATTCCTTTGCAACATGTTAGTTATCAGATACTTCAAAGTATGCGCAGAGGTGGCAACAGTGCTCAAAACTACAAATTAATCGAAACGATGCGCAATAAAGTGCCGGGCATTGCGATTCGTACTTCTCTAATCACAGGATATCCGACAGAAACCAAAAAAGAACACAAAGAACTGGTTCAATTTGTAAAAGATATGCGTTTTGAAAGATTGGGTGTTTTCACCTACTCACCTGAAGAAAATACCCCGGCATTCCCATTGGGAGATCCTGTAAGTCAAAAAGAAAAGAACAGACGTCAGGAGGAATTGTTGAGTGTTCAAAATGAGATTGCATATCTGCAAAATCAGGAAAAAATCGGATCTGTAATGAGAGTGCTTATTGATGACCTGGATGGGGATTTCTATATTGGCAGAACTGAGTTTGATTCTCCTGAAGTGGACAACATCGTTTTGATTGATAAGAACGAAAAGCCTCTTGAAATCGGCACCTTCCAACCGGTCTATATTGAAGATGCCGGCGCTTATGAACTGATTGGTAAAGTTATTTAATCCGAAGAATTATGTTTACGTTGATTGGTGGTATTTTAGGATATATTTTTTACGGTTTTCCGGGATTACTTTTGGGATTAATCTTTGGAAGGTTTATTGATATTGTCCGTAGAATTAAAGTAGTCCGTACCGGTTATTTTACCAGTCGTGAAAACTTTCTCAATATGTTGCTGGTTCTCACATCGGCTGTTGCCAAGGCTGACAGCAGCGGGAGAATGTTACGCTCAGAACTTCAATATGTCAAAAGTTATTTACTCCACACCTTTGGACCTGAGGTTACCAGTGAAGCACTCTACCGACTCAAAGATTATCTGGAGCAAGATTTTGACATCCCTACAATATGTCACCAGTTCAGCATTAAAGCTACTATCCAGGAAAAACTCATCTTATTGGAGTTTCTGTTTGGTTTATCCGGAGCGGATGGTACAAGCAGTAATGCGGAGATGGAAATGATTCGAAACATTTCAGATTGGATGGGCATAAGCCGAAATGATTTTGAATCTCTCAAGGCGATGTTCTTTACCAGAAACTACTATCAGCAGCAACAATACAACAGAGGAGGAGGTTACCAACAGTCAAGACAAGAATCCTATATCGGAAGCTACTCCAGAGAAAACGATTATAAAATATTGGAGGTTGATCCTAATGCCAGTGATGAGGAGGTAAAAAAAGCGTACCGAAAAATGGCGATGAAGCACCACCCTGACAAGGTAAACCATTTGGGAGAAGAGGTACGTAAGCAAGCGGAAGAGAAGTTTAAATTGTTGAACGAAGCTTACGACAGAATCAAGAAAGAGCGTAATATGAATTAATATCTATGAATTATGAAAAGAAGCAAACTCATTCTTTTGCTATTCAGTTTATTTTTGCTCAGTCAGCCCCTTACAGGACAAGAGTTGAGTAAAAGCGGAGGTAATATTAAAGGAGGATTTCGTTTCGGATTGGTTGCTTCTCAGATCTCCGGTGATGATTTAGCCGGATATCACAAATTGGGGGGATATGCCGGTTTGTTTGCCAACACTCCGATTTCATTATCCGGTAAATGGCGTTTTCAGATGGAACTTAATTTTGTGATGAAAGGAAGCCAAACATTTGCCTACACCCGTGAAGATGGCTCATTAAACGATGTTTACAAATTGACTCTACTCTATACTGAAACCCCTTTTCTATTTCAAAGGGAACTCGGATATTTTATAAGTCCCAAAAACAAAACATACACCTTCTTTTTTGAAGTGGGTCCTGCACTTAACTTTTTATTTTACCAAAAAGAAAGCAATATGTATGGGGAGATCTATCGTTCTCATGATCAACTATTTAAGTTTTGGGAGGCTGCCGTGATTGCAGGTCTTTTTTGCAGAATAGAGGATCATTGGGGACTCTCTTTCCGTTGGAGTTCCTCTGTTTATCCGGTTCGCATTCAAAATTGGGTATTTAACAGAAGAATCAAGATGCAGTTTAACGATTACATTGCATTCACTGTACAATACCACTTTTAAATGTAGAAGGCGGAATGAGAAAAAGGCGAAAGTCGAAAGTCGGAAGTCGAAAATCAATTACGAATTACGGGGTTTAAATCAAAATTGAACACTGCTGTAGAGACGCAATGCATTGCGTCTTTACGACCATATGCGCATCACATATTCATAACAAAAAATCAAAACCGTAATTCGTAATTGATCACACATTCTCTAAAGGGTATAATATTCCCGAGTGGGGAAATAAATTTGCAAAAAGGAAAGCCTTGTCTGCCCCCTGTTTTTTTTAATTTCCAAATAAGAAATATGAAATATGAAATATGAAATATGAATAAATAATCGGATTGTTGCTTATTTTGCTCCAAAAAAATCGATACTTTCCCAAAAAGTGTGTAAAAGCGTAAAAATTTTTATATTTGCAAAAAAAATAATACGCAACAAACTAGCGACTTATTTCCAG
>DIRT01000040.1 GCA_002427605.1 Bacteroidales bacterium UBA5429
TACACACTTTTTGGGAAAGTATCATTCGTAATTGATCACTCATGTTCAAAAAGGGTTACATTCCAGAGTGGGGTGATAGAATGACAAAAAAGGGGAGATTTTCCTGCCCCCCTTTTTTTTTATTTCAAAAATAAAAACAGAAAAAATTAGAATGATTATTGAATTTCTTTGAGGAGTTGCATGATTTTCTGAACCAGTTGGTCGGCTTCTGCCATGGTGGGAGCTTCGGCGTAGATTCGGATAATCGGCTCGGTATTGGAACTTCTTAGGTGAACCCATCCGGATTCGTAGTCGATCTTAACTCCATCAATATCAGTTACTTGCTCAGTATTACGGAATTGATCGGCAACTTTTTTTAAGATCCGTTTGACATCCATACCGGGCTCCAAAGGCAGTTTATTTTTAGAGATGGAGTAGGCGGGATAGCGCTTTTTCAACTCCGTCATGCTCTGTTTGCTGTGCGCCAGCCATGATAAAAAGAGGGCAATGCCTACCAGAGCATCCCTGCCGTAGTGTAATTCGGGATAGATCACCCCTCCGTTTCCCTCGCCTCCGAAAACAGCATTGATCTCTTTCATTTTTTTGACCACATTCACCTCGCCGACAGCAGCCGCTTCATACTGCATTTGGTAGCGATGGGTCACATCCCTTAGGGCGCGGGAAGAGGAAAGGTTGGAAACGGTGTTGCCGGGTGTGTGATGCAAAATATAGTCGGCAATGGCGACAATGGTGTACTCTTCACCGAACATTTCGCCATTTTCCATAATCATTGCCAAACGGTCGACATCGGGGTCTGTGACCAAGCCCAAATCCAGCTTTTTTTCAACTACGAGTCTGGAAATATCGCCCAGATGTTCAGGTAACGGCTCAGGATTATGCGCAAAAATACCGGTGGGTTCGCCATTCAACAGATGATACTCTACGCCCAAACGATCCAACAGCGGGGGTATCGATATTCCTCCGGTTGAATTGACCGCATCAACAGCCACTTTAAATTGAGCTTTACAAATCGCTTCAACATCCACTAATGGAAGAGCCAATATGGCGTCAATATGGTCGTTGATGGCGTTTTCATACAGTTGATAAGTACCCAATTGATCTATTTTCGCATATTCAAACTCCTCATTATCAGCGATTTCAAGCAATTGAGATGCATCTTCTGCAGAGATAAATTTTCCTTTGTGGTTTAACAGTTTGAGCGCATTCCATTCCATTGGATTGTGACTGGCGGTGAGAATAATTCCTCCGTCAGCTTGCTTTTGGATTACACTCATTTCAACGGTTGGAGTGGTCGACAAACCCACATCAATCACATGAGCACCCATACTTTGAAGGGTAGCGCAAACCAGTTGGCTCAAAATGGGACCGGAAATACGGGCATCTCGTCCTACCACAATGGTTGGCGACGGATTTCTATTTTGAAGGGTTTGAATAAAAGCTGAACAAAATTTGACTACATCTATAGGGGTGAGGTTTTCGTCAGGTTTTCCACCAATGGTACCTCTGATTCCGGAAATCGATTTGATTAGTGTCATGAGTCTCTTTTTTGATTAAAAAAACGGATTAATAATTCTTTGCACTCTTCTTCCATGATACCTGTGACCACTTCTGTTTTGGGATGTAAGATATTCTTCCCAAGCAATGTGTAGCCTCTTTTGGGATCATGGGCACCGTAGACCAACTTCCCGACTTGCGCCAGCGCAATGGCACCGGCACACATGATACAGGGCTCCAAAGTTACATAGAGGGTGCAATCTTGTAAATATTTGGCAGTCAAATGATTGGATGCTGCTGTGATAGCCAACATTTCGGCATGAGCGGTAACGTCGGTAAGGGTTTGGGTTAAATTATGTCCTTTACCAATGATTTGATCATTGAGTACCACGACAGCTCCTACCGGTACTTCATCCAGTTCATAAGCCTGCAATGCCTCTTGATAGGCGATTTTCATAAAATATTCGTCAGAAAAAAACATAACGGGCGATAAAGGGATTACTCGTCATAAAAATCTTCAAAACGTGCAGGATAGGTTCCTTCTGCGATCATTTTTTCAACAGGGAATAAGAAAAAGGTAGTCTCTGCTTCGGCACATAATTCTCCTTCAGCATTGAAAAGTTGCGCTTCCAGGATACACAAATTTCTTCGATGCTCTAAAATTCTGCCCCTTAATCTGATTTCCGATTGATTGATAGTCACCTCTTTTTTGTATCTGATACTCATTCTTCCCGTAACTCCCGACGTTTTGGCTTTAATATAAACAGTCCAGGCTGAGATTTCATCCAAAAGCAGTGCCTGCACGCCGCCATGTAAAATTCCCGGGTAACCCTCGTAGTTGTGTTGCGGGTTCCATGAAGCGGTGATATAATCTCCCTCCTCATAAAACTGGAGTTTAAAACCGATAGGATTGTAGGGAGAACAAGCGATACAGTTGTAGTTTCCCTGCGCAAAAACATTTTTAATTTTTCTCTTTTCAGTCACGTTGATATTGATTATTTTAAAAAAATGGAGTTAAAATTGGTTATTTTTTTAGGGACAGGTCGCGACCTATCCCTACAGTCGTGTTCAATTCAGATTTATGATTTCATAATTCGTAATCATATCGAGAATCATTTATTGGCTCTCCTCCAAATGACTCTTCCAATACTGATCCATGAGCTTTTCTACCTCCTCTTTGGAGTAGTCGATAAATGTAACATGTCCCACTTTTATGTTATCCCGGATCTCATTTTTGAGATAATCATGAACGTAGGTTCGGGGCAGTTGCCTTTGCTCTATGATTCTGACTCCCTCAACATCTTGTCCGTAAAAACTTACAGTAATTGCAGGATGGAGCAGCGTAGTTTCTTTCAGAGGCAGTCCGCTTAACGCTCTGATATGTTGTTCAAATTGATCTACTTCACATGCTTCAATGGTGTAGTTTCCTGAATTGTGAGGATGGGGAATCATCTCATTGAAGATCACCTCATTCCCAACCACAAACATTTCAATGGTTAATGTACCCACAAATCCAAAGTTACGCATCATCGTTTTGGCTGTGGATTCTACTTTGTGGATAATCTCTTCCGGAATGGGAGCAGGAGCAATACTCATCAGCAGATTAGAGCCTTTGTTGATATTCAGGGTAACCGGAAAAGTGCTGATATCTCCAAAAATACTTCTGACTACCACAATACTCACCTCATAGTCGTAATTGATCCATTTTTCCAGTATGGAATGGTGATTTTCCACTACACGGGAAGCTTCCGGGAATTGTGTACCTCCTTTGAGGATAACGGACTCTTTCTTTTCGAAAGTATCGCAAGTTTTCAGAACACAAGGGTAGTCAATCAGGCGGATTCCTTCGATTAGTTCGTAGGTATTGTTGACGGGGATATATTCTCCGCAGATGGCACCGGCGCGGGTGGCTGAAATCTTTTCACGCAAGCGGTGTTGAGAAAGGAACAGCGGCATCTCTCCCTGCGGGATGTTGTATTGAATTCCTAACTCTTTGATAATGTGATAAGGAACATTTTCAAAAGCGTAGGTAACCAGATCACTTTTGATGCAGAGTTCCTCCATCTTGCTTTGATTAGTAAATTCTGCGATTATATGTTCTTCAGCGTACTGAGAACAGGGACAGTTGGGTTGTGGATCTAAAACGATGATCTGCATTCCCATACGATGTGCAGCTTCAGCCATCATGGTTCCCAGATGTCCACCACCAATAATGCCAATTCTTTCCATTAGTGCAATGTTTAATATGCAAATATCGTAAAAAAATATAATATGACTATGGATTTACATAAAAATAATTGATATTTTTAGGCGTTTATTGTTTAAGTTAATGTCCAAAGTTTGAGTATTGTATGAGAGTAGTGATTCAGCGGGTGCGTCATGCGGCAGTCCACGTAGAGAACAGAGAGGTAGGTTCAATAGGTGAGGGGTTATTGATTTTTTTAGGTATTGAAGAGGAGGATGGGGAGGAGGATTTGAACTGGCTGGCATCCAAAATTGTGAAATTAAGGATTTTTCCTGACGAGCAGGATCAGATGAATCGTTCTGTGATGGATCATGGGGGTTCAATTTTAGTAGTGAGTCAGTTCACATTACATGCTATGACCAAGAAGGGCAACAGACCCTCTTTTATCCGGGCAGCTGAACCGGAAAAAGCGAAAAGACTCTATTTGAAAATGATTGATCTGTTGAGTGAATTAACGCAAAAACCAGTCGCACAGGGTGAGTTCGGCGCCATGATGGATGTTTCTCTCCTCAATTGGGGTCCCGTTACGATTTGGATTGACACGAAGAGGAAGGAATAAGGTGTGATTTTAAAGTCGAAAGTCGAAATCCAATTACGAATTACGATGAACAAACCTAACCTCTAAATCGGCTGTAGAGACGCAGTGCGTTGCGTCTCTACGATTCCAGAGTGGGGAAAAGGGATAACCCAAAAGGGAAACATGATCTGCCCCCTTTTTTTTTATTTCAAAATAATATATATAATTAAAAATCAATGGGTTATATAAAAAATGCGCAATGCAAAACTTCCGAAATCCGAAATCCGAAATCCGAAATCAAAATCCCCTTTTATTTTAATTTCAAAAAGAAGAAAGAAAGAAGTATGAAGGCGCTGATTGGTAAAATTTAATCCAATATATACTCCCCATTGGCATCCCTTTTGAGTTTTCTGGGTTTGTAACCGGGGATCAGTTTGTTACTCAAGTAAAAAGACAAGAAGGTTATGCCTCCACCTAATAGTAAACTTACTATTGTACCAAGCCAATTACTATTCACTGCAAAATTGGATGAACTCAAAATTAGTAAAATCGCAAAAATCCCCATTGGTTTATATATAACGACGTTATATCGATAAACCTGATAGAAAAGAAAAATACTAAATAGGGGTATAACAAAAATGGATATTAAAGGCCATGACTTGTAGTAAGTTACATAAAAAAAAGAGATTATCCATATTATTTGGAATAAAATGAGTAAACCAATTAGAGACAGTAGAACATTATTCAAAGTTTTATATTTTTCCTTTCTTTCCTTGGTTACGGTACCTCTGATAAGCAGAGCCAGAGTTTTTTTGTCGTAATATTTCGGAGCCAGTTCATTATAAATTTCCTGGTCAGTTTTACCATTTTCTCTACTTTCAATAATAAATCTTTGAATCTCCTTGTAATCAATTGGGGATTTTTTCATGTCTATTTTAAATTTAGTGGCAAGATTTTATTCACGCTACAAATATACATTAAAAATTTAGAATTCAGAAATTAGAATTAGTCTGACACTCAAATTCGTACTATTTCGGATTTTTTTTGTTTTCTACGATTCGTTTTAAATATGCAGTCCTATTCAGCTTTTTCTCAATCTTCTTCTGTAAATGTTTTTCATGGCAATATAGAGTTTTTCTGCTATGCTGTGAGGTAGAATTTGTTGTATTTTGGTTGCTAAATCTTTACCGATATCAAAAAATAGATTTCTATCATTTGAATCAGAATAATATCCTTCCTTTTTTGCCAGGTTTATTGCCTTTAATCTGTCAGCGTATGGGAATTCAGGGGTTTCAAAAACAATCCTGGGTTTTATCGAATGATACTCGTGAATTTTCTCATTATAAAGTGTTCCGTGCTTCAAAACATAATCCCACTGAGCCGTTCCTTTAAAGGGTAAAATAGAATAAAACATGACGAAATCCAACTCTGAATTCTTAGCAAATTCAATCGATTCCTTAACCGTTTCGTATGTATCACCGGGACTGCCAATGACGAACTGTCCCAGTACTTCAATTCCGGCATCTTTGAAAATCCGAATCCCTTTTTGAATCGCTTCAATACTGTTTTTTTTCTGCATATTTTCCAAAATGGAGTTATTGGCAGATTCAATGCCAATTCCAACATTATAACAGCCGGACTTTTTCATTAACTGAGCAATCTCACTGGTGATAATTTCAACCCGTACAGGAGTAGACCAAAGAATTTTCAAATTTCTTTCCAATATCGTATGGCAGAAAGTTTCAACTCTTTTTAGGTCAACATTAAAGCTGTTGTCATTAAAAAAGACCGTTTTCTTTTTGTAATTCTTGATCAGATACTCAATCTCATCAACCACTTTTTCAGGGTCTCGTTTTCTCCATTTCCCCAACCAAATAGATGATGAATTACAAAATACACATTTGTACGGACATCCTCTGCTGGATACAAGACGATGCATAGGATATCTGTCCATCTTAAACAGGTCGTAGGCAGGATAAGGTATGGAGTCTAAATCCTCAATTTGGTCTCGTGGCGGATTGGTTACTATTGCTCCATCTTTTCGATACATGATACCTTCAATTTCTTCTATTGGCATTTTACCTTTCAGATGGCTCAGCAATTGTGAGAAAGTGATTTCACCCTCTCCATACACAGCAAAATCAGCCGGAGTATCCTCAAAAACCTCCTCCATGATTGTGGTTACATAAGGACCTCCCAAACAGATTGGAGTATCGGGCTTGTTTGTGCGTATGAAATTAAAAACTTCGATAACCTCGTAATAAACGGGAGATAAAACAGTAATACCAATCAAATCAAAATCAGTCTGATAAAACTTTTTGGTCTCCTTTTTTGTGGCAACTCTGGTATCCAGCAATGAAAATTCAATCTCCGGATGTTCCAATCTCGCATAAGAAGCAAGATATCCCAATCCGACATGGATAGTTTTGTCTTTTCTGTCTTTATTGGGGAAAATTAATCCGACTTTCATTGGGTTTGTTTTATGGTTGTCCGCTATCTAATTCACGCAACAAATATACGAAACAATTACGAATTACGAATTACGAATCGAAAAAAGGCGGAGGGCGGAATCCAATTACGAATTACGAATTAGACC
>DIRT01000036.1:0-244 GCA_002427605.1 Bacteroidales bacterium UBA5429
GTTTATAAAAATCCTCCCAATAACTTATACTATCCTGAGTTTCAAACCATTTATTATTTGTTTTTTTACGAGCACCTTTATCGCCTGTTTGTTTTAATCTATCATAACCAAAACTCATAAGATGCTCTTTTACAGCAGGATATTCTTCAATATCAATTTTTAAACTTGGAAAAGTGGTTATCAAATACAAATCTGCAAACTCATAAGAATATCGCTTAATATCACGTCCTCTTAAAATCGGTCG